>NZ_JAMYMP010000024.1:0-79222 GCF_040318615.1 Mesorhizobium sp. M1078 | reverse complement strand
CCACCCCCCCCCCCCGCGCCCCCCGCCACCCCCACCACTAATCCCCCTCGCCCCCGCCCCCCCCGCCCCCCCCGGCCCCCCCCCCGGACTGGTCGGTCATCGCACCGGTCCGAAAGTCGTGGTCGATTTTCGGCAAGCCCGGTGCGAAGATTTGGCGCCGGAGCGTGGCAATGCGTCCGCATGGACGTATGTCGCTCTGGCCGAAGCGGGGCGCCGATGCTGCGATACATCTTACGGCGGCTTCTGACCGCCATTCCGACGCTATTCGTCATCGTGACCATGGCGTTCTTCCTGATACGCGTCGCACCGGGCGGCCCCTTCAATCAGGAGCGGGGCCTCAGTCCCGAGATCAGGGCCAATCTGGAAGCACAGTTCGGCCTCGACGATCCGCTCTGGCTGCAATATGCCCACTATCTCGGCAATCTTCTGCGCGGCAATTTCGGGCCGAGCTACAATTTGCCTGACTTCACCGTCACCGAACTGTTTGCCAAGGGGCTGCCGATATCGGTCCAGCTCGGCACCTCGGCGCTGATCCTGGCGCTGCTGCTTGGTTCGGTGCTCGGCACCATCGCCGCGCTCAACCAGAACAAGCTTGGCGACTATACGGTGATTGCGCTGGCGACCGCCGGCAGCACTATCCCCACCTTCGTCATCGCTCCTGTGATTCAGCTGGTGTTCGGATTGACCTGGAAGCTGTTGCCGATCGGCGGCTGGGGTGATGGCGCATTGATCAACAAGATCGGCCCGGTGCTGACGCTGGCCTTGCCGCAGATCGCCATCGTTGCCCGCCTGATGCGCGGGTCGATGATCGAGAGCTTGCGTTCGCATCATATCCGAACGGCGCGTGCGCTCGGCCTCTCCGACTGGTCGGTGGTGGTCAAGCACGCGCTGCGCGGCGCCATCCTGCCGATCGTTTCCTTCACCGGCCCCGCAGCCGCGGCGCTGCTCACCGGTTCGGTCATCGTCGAGACCATCTTCTCCATTCCCGGTGTCGGCCGTTATTTCGTCGATGCCGCGCTCAACCGCGACTACACGCTGGTGATGGGGACCGTGGTGGTGATCGCGCTCTTCACCATCGTCTTCAACCTGATCGTCGACGTCATGTACGCGGTCGTCGACCCGAGGGTACGCTATGACTGAGGGTGCGCTATGACTGACATCACAGCCGCCGCCGCTCCGCCGGCCGTCGTCGGCCGCTCGCTCTGGGGCGACGCATGGGCGCGCCTCAAAGCCAACCGCGCCGCCATGTTCAGCCTCTATTACCTGGCCTTCATTGGCGTCATCAGCATCTTCGGCCCCTGGTTCGTGCCGCATCAGTACACCACCATCTATGCCGACTATGTGCGCACGCCGCCAAGCTTTTCAGCCTATCCGAAGCCCGACATGATCGAGACGGCGCTCAAGGATGCCATCAAGCGCATGCGCGTCGACATCAAGGAGTGGAAACTGGACGGCAGTCGCGTCACCGTCACCGTCACCTCGACCAAACCGATCGACGACCGCAACATCCGCTATCTTGACCGCTCCGATGCCTTCGACGATACCAAGATAGAGAGCAAATCGGCCGACGGGCTCGAATTGACTATGACTGCGTCGGTCAAACAGCAGTACTTCCTGTTCGGCACCGACAACACCGGTCGCGATCTTCTCTCGCGAACGCTGATGGCAGGGCGCATCTCGCTGGCCATCGGCCTGCTTGCCGGCATTGTCGCCGTGGTCATCGGCGTCCTCTACGGGGCGGCGGCCGGCTTTTCCGGCGGCAAGATCGACGAGGTGATGATGCGCATCGTCGACGTGCTCTATTCCTTGCCCTTCATTTTCTTTGTCATCATGCTGGTGGTGTTCTTCGGCCGCAATTTCGTGCTGATGTTCCTGGCGGTCGGGGCGGTGCTGTGGCTCGACATGGCGCGCATCGTGCGCGGCCAGGCGCTGTCGATCCGGCGGCAGGAGTATGTCCAGGCGGCCGAAGCCATGGGCGTCGGCCAGCGCGGCATCCTGCTGCGCCATGTCATCCCCAATCTGCTCGGACCAGTGGTGATCTACATGACGCTGCTGGTGCCGCAGGTCATCATCCTGGAAAGTTTCCTGTCCTTCCTCGGCCTTGGCGTGCAGGAACCGATGACCAGCTGGGGCGTGCTCATCTCCGTCGGCGCCAAGAACATCGGCACCGCCAACTGGCTGCTTTTGTTCCCCGCCTTCTTCCTCGTGTCGACGCTGTTTGCACTGAACTTCGTCGGCGACGGCCTGCGCGACGCGCTCGATCCGAGAGACCGATGAAGATGGGACCGATAAAGATGGGGACCGATAAGATGGGGACCGTTGCGATGGAAACGCCCGAAACGATCCTCAGCGTCAAGGACCTTCGCGTCCGCTTCCGCACGCTCGACGGCGCGGTCGAAGCGGTCAAGGGCATCAACATCCACGTCAAGGCAGGTGAAACCGTTGCCGTGGTCGGCGAATCCGGATCCGGCAAGAGCCAGACCATGATGGCGGCGATGAGCCTGCTGGCGTCCAACGGCGAGGCGACGGGTCACGTCGATTATCGCGGCCGCAACCTTTTGACCATGAGCAAGCCCGACCTCAACAAGGTGCGCGGCGCCAAGATCAGCATGATCTTCCAGGAGCCGATGACCTCGCTCGATCCGCTCTATTCGATCGGCAACCAGCTTATCGAACCGATCCGCAAGCACCGCGGGCTGAACGCAGCCGAGGCACGGAACGAGGCGCTCAAGTTGCTCAGGCTGGTGCATATCCCCGATCCCGAGCGGCGGATGAAATCCTATCCGCACGAAATGTCGGGTGGCCAGCGCCAGCGCGTCATGATCGCCATGGCATTGGCCAACGACCCCGACATCCTGATCGCCGACGAGCCGACGACGGCGCTCGACGTCACCATCCAGGCGCAGATCCTGGTGCTGCTCGCCGAACTGCAGCGCAAGCTCGGCATGGCCATCGTCTTTATCACCCACGATCTCGGCATCGTCCGGCGCTTTGCCGACCGCGTCTATGTCATGCGCTATGGCGAGGTGGTCGAGGAAGGCGAGGCGGAAGCACTTTTCGCCAACCCGCAGCATGCCTATACCAAAATGCTGCTGGCCGCCGAACCGACCGGCACCAAGGCGGCGCCGCCGCCCAGCGCTCCTGTGCTGCTGGAGGGCCGCAATGTCGAAGTGACCTTCAAGATCGGCGGCGGCTTCCTTGCCGGCGAACCGCTGCTGCTACGCGCCGTCGATCACATTTCGATCCGGCTGAAGCGCAACCAGACCATCGGTATAGTCGGCGAATCCGGTTCGGGAAAATCGACGCTCGGCCGCGCACTTCTGCGCCTGTTGCCCAGCGACGGTGTCATCCGCTTCGGCGACCGCGACATCTCCACCGCCGACCGCCAGGCGATGCGGCCGCTGCGGCGGGAGATGCAACTCGTCTTCCAGGATCCGTTCGGCTCGCTGTCGCCGCGCATGACCGTCGGCCAGATCATCACCGAAGGGCTTCTGGTGCATGAGCCGAACCTGTCAGGCAAGCAACGCGATCAGCGCGCCGTCGAGGCTTTGCTCGAGGTCGGACTCGATCCCAACGCACGCAACCGCTACCCGCACGAATTCTCCGGCGGCCAGCGCCAGCGCATCGCCATCGCGCGTGCCGTGATCCTGAAGCCTAAACTGGTGGTGCTGGACGAGCCGACTTCGGCGCTCGACCGCTCGGTGCAGAAGCAGATCGTCGAATTGCTGCGCAAGCTGCAGGCCGACCACGAACTGTCCTACCTCTTCATCAGCCACGATCTCTCCGTGGTGCGCGCCATGGCCGACTACATCATCGTCATGAGGCAGGGCAAGATCGTCGAGGAAGGGCCGACGGAAGAGATCTTCAGCAACCCGAAGGCGGCCTACACGCAGACGCTGATGGCTGCGGCAATCGATGTGACCCGGTTCCGGTTGAGTGCTTGAGATAGTCGCGTGAGGTTAATCAACAGGGCAGGGCCGAATCGCTCAGCCCGCTGACCTGGGGCATCGGCTGGTCCTCGTGGCGACAATGGCCGCCTCGCGCTCTTTCAGCCGTTCGATCCTGGCCGTCTCGCGGTTGGCGACGGCGCTCTTGACGCGTGCCCCGCCGAGCAGCCAGTTCGGCACGCTGGTGTTGGTGACCTTGCCGCGGGTGATGGCGGTCTGCGAGATTTCGCGCGCGGTATCGCCCACCGCATTGTTGAGCTCGGCGCATGTCATGCGGTCGTATTTCGCCGGGTTGACCGCGCTGCCCAGCGATGAGCAGCCTGCCATCAGGAAAAGAACAAGCATCGCTGACAGCCGGCCTGCGCTTGAAATAAACAAATTCATCTTCCGCAAACCTCGTTCCGGGCCGCTGTCTCGGCGGCATTCCTATTATCGAGTTAGCGCGGATGGTTGTCGCGTCAAAACACCATGCTGACAGCGACGCCGACGCGGCCGGTTTGCATCAAGCTATCTTGTGGGTCGGGAGAACAAACACCTAAGTGTCTGTTTTTTCTGGTCGGAGTGGCAGGATTTGAACCTGCGACCCCCTCGTCCCGAACGAGGTGCGCTACCAGGCTGCGCTACACTCCGTGACCAGACCGCGGGCTTATAGCTGCCGCATACCGTTCCTGCAAGCGGCAATGGCAGCGCTTCTGTCGCATTTCGTTGGCTTTCGTTGGGCATTGCCGCAAAGCTTGGCTTTCCTCCCGGGATAAACCCGGCTTAAAGCCTTGTGTGCTAAGTCGCAGCCTCGATAGATCGTGTTTTCGCCATCTGGAGCTTTGCTGCCTTGCCCCTGAAAATCGTAGGCGACGCCCGGCCCAACAGCTTCGAATTCGAAACCGAAGCGCTGATCAAGGCGTCCGGCTTTCGCGAATACGACGCGCGCTGGTGGTTTGGCCATGCCGGTTCGACGCAACCGCCGGACCTGAACCTGATCGGCGTCCAAGCGTTGGGCATGGGCCTGGGCACCTTGATCCGCCGTCTTGGCGCGGGTCCCGACATCGTCACCGGGCATGATTTCCGTTCCTATTCGCTTGCCATCAAGCTGGCGCTGGTTTCCGGCCTGATGGCTGCGGGCGCAAAGGTGAAAGACATTGGCCTGGCGCTGTCGCCCATGGCCTATTTCGCCCAGTTCGCGCTCGACGCGGCATCCGTCGCCATGGTCACGGCATCGCACAACGATAATGGCTGGACCGGAGTCAAGATGGGTGCGGCGAGGCCGCTGACCTTCGGACCAGAGGAGATGAGCGCACTGAAACAGATCGTGCTGTCGAGCGACTTCGATCTCGCCGGCGGCGGCTGCTACGATTTCGTCGCCGGTTTTCGCGAGACCTATCTCGACGACCTGACTCAGGACAAGCGCATCGCGCGCAAGATCAGGGTTGTGGCGGCTTGCGGCAACGGCACCGCCGGCGCCTTCGCGCCGCAGGCGCTGGAGCGCATCGGCTGCGAGGTGATCCCGCTCGATGTCGAGCTCGACCACAGTTTTCCGCGCTATAACCCGAACCCGGAAGACATGCAGATGCTGCATGCCATCCGCGACAAGGTGCTGGAGACCGGCGCCGATGTCGGGCTGGGCTTCGACGGCGACGGCGACCGTTGCGGCGTGGTCGACAATGAGGGCAACGAGATCTTCGCCGACAAGGTCGGCGTCATGCTCGCGCGCGATATCTCCAGCCAGCATCCCGGCTCGACCTTCGTCGTCGATGTCAAATCGACCGGCCTGTTCAACACCGACAGCGTGCTCAAAGCCAATGGCGCGGTCACCGACTACTGGAAGACCGGCCACTCCTACATCAAGCGCCGCGTTGCCGAGCTTGGCGCCGTCGCAGGCTTCGAAAAATCTGGTCATTTCTTCTTCAACCCGCCGATCGGCCGCGGCTATGATGACGGTCTCGTCACGGCAATAGCCATTTGTGAGATGCTCGACCGCAACCCCAGAAATTCGATGGCCGATCTCTATCGCGCGCTGCCGCTGACCTTCGGCACGCCGACCATGTCCCCGCATTGCGCCGACGATGTGAAATACGGCGTGGCCGATCGGGTGGTGGCGGACTTCCAGGCGATGCAGCGCGCCGGCAAGGCTTTTGCCGGCCAGAAGATCGCCGAGCTGATCACCGTCAACGGCGTGCGCATCGTGGCCGAAGATGGCACCTGGGGCTTGGTACGGGCGTCGTCGAACAAGCCGGAGCTTGTCGTGGTTGTCGAAAGCCCGGTATCGTCCGACCGCCGCCGGCAGATGTTCGAGGCGGTCGACGCCGTGCTGCGCCGCAGCCCCGAAGTCGGCGCTTACAACCAGACGTTCTGATTGGACCTTTCATGACCGAGCGCATCGTCAGTTTTGTCATGAGCGGCGGTGTCGGTTCGCGGCTGTGGCCGCTGTCGCGCGAGGACAACCCGAAACAGTTCCACGATCTTTCCGGCGACGGCTCGATGCTGGCCAAGACACTGCGCCGGCTGACGGCGCGGCCGGAGGGCGAAACGCCGATCTTCCTGATCGCCGCCGAGCGCCATGCCGAGCGCGTGCATGCCGACCTTGCCGGCCTCGACCTCGCCGGCGGTGGCCCGCTGTTCGAGCCGACCGGGCGCAACACGGCTGCCGCCGTGGCGCTGGCCGCGCTGCGCACATTGTCGGAGTTCGGCGACAGCCTGGTGCTGGTGGTGCCGTCAGACCACGAAATCGCCACGCCCAAGCAGTTCTGGCAGAGCGTCGAGGCGGGCAGCCAGGCAGCGCTTGCCGGCCGTCTGGTGGTGTTCGGCATCAAGCCGACGCAGCCCGAGACCGGCTATGGGTATATCGAAGTCGCAGCCGAAAGCGGCGGCGTCTTCGACGTGTCGCGCTTCGTCGAAAAGCCCGACCTCGCCACTGCGCAGAGCTATCTCAGTGCGGGCACCTTCTACTGGAACACCGGCATTTTCCTATTTCGCGCCGGCGCCATGCGCGACGCATTTGCGGCCTTCCAGCCCGACATCTGGCAGGCCACCGAAGCGGCCTACAAGGCAGCGACTTCGGATCTGTCTGGCCTTTATATGCCGCTCGACCTCTATGCCGCCATCCCGTCGAACTCGATCGACTACGCCATCATGGAACGGGCCAAGGACATCGCCATGGTGCCGGCCGGCTTCCGCTGGAACGACCTCGGCTCCTGGCAGTCGCTGCTCGATGTCGGCCCTGCCGACGCCAAGGGCAATGTCGTCGTCGGCGATGTCGTCGCCATCGATTGCGAAAACTCCTACATCAGAAGCGACGGCCGGCTTTTGTCGGCAATCGGTATGAAGGATGTCGCCATCGTCTCGACGGCGGACGCCACCTTCGTCGCCCCGGTCAGCCACAGCCAGCACGTCAAGAAAATCGTCGAGCAGCTGGAAAAGTCGGGCCGGCTGGAAACCAGGTTCACGCCGGCACACGACCGCGTCATCGAGAGCGGCGCCTGGCGTCGGCGCGTGCATCACTGGCTGTTCGAGGAGACCTTGCCGCTGTGGTCGACTTCAGGCGTCGATGAGCGTCATGGCGGCTTCCACGAGGCGCTCGGCTTCGACGGCGAGGCGCTGTTGAAGCCCAAGCGCATGCGCACGACGGCGAGGCAAGTCTACGCCTTCGCCGTTGCCAAGGCCCGCGGCTGGGACGGTCCAGCCGATCGCCTGATCTCCCATGGCATCGCCTTCATGGCCGGCAAGGGCCGCACGGACCGGGGCGGCTGGGTGCGCACGCTCAATGTCGACGGCTCCGTCGCCGACCCAACCGAGGATGCCTACGACCATTCCTGCGTGCTGCTGGCGCTGGCGCATGCGCATATGTGCGGCAATCCGGATGCGCTGCGGCTGGGCCAGGAGACCTTCGTGTTCCTCGACGCGCATCTCGAGGACAGCCGCATGACCGGTTTCCTCGAGACGTCGGACGGGGAGGGCGAGCGGCGCTCCAACCCGCATATGCATCTGCTCGAGGCCTTCCTCGCCTGGTATGAGGCGACCGGCGACCGCACCTATCTGCGCCGCGCCGCGCGCATCATCGACCTTTTCCGCAGTCATTTCTTCGATGCCGAGAGCTGGACGCTGGGCGAATATTTCGACGCCGGGTGGAAGCCGGCCGCCGGCGAGAAGGGCACATGGACCGAGCCCGGTCATCATTTCGAATGGGCCTCGCTGCTCACCGATTTCGTCGCCCGCAGCGGCCAGGGCGAGTTGAGCAATTTTGCCCGCAAGCTCTACGCCTCGGCCATCGCCAACGGCCTCAACCGCGCCACCGGCCTTGCCTACGGCGCGGTCTCCAGACAGGGCCTGCCGCTCGACCTTGTGTCGCGGAGCTGGCCACAGGCCGAAGCGATCAAGGCGGCGATTGCGCTGGATGGCTCGGGTGGTCCCGACCTCAAGCCGGAAATCGAGGCGCGCGTCGGCCGCCTGTTCCGCTGGCACATCGATCCGGCCCCGCTCGGCCTGTGGATTGACCGCATCGACGAACGCGGCCGCTCCTTGGCATCGGACGTGCCGGCCAGCATCTTCTATCATCTGGTCTGCGCGCTGACGCAGTATCTGGACGGCACGGCGCAGAAGGGGTGAGGCGTTGGAGCTGCCAATCTCCCCCCTTGCGGGGGAGATGCCTGGCAAGGCAGAGGGGGGTGCTGTCCCGCCGACGTCTCAGCTACTCGAAGATCAGACCAAAGGTGGCGATCCGTCACACCCCCCTCTGGCCTGCCGGCCATCTCCCCCGCAAGGGGGGAGATCAGCTGTCACTTCGCTTTCAACCCTCAATACGGGCTCGCCACGTCCCCGGTCTCGACATACACCGCCTTCAGCTGCGAATAGAGCGCTAAAGCCGCCAGCGAGTTCTCGCGCCCGATGCCGGATTGCTTCACCCCGCCAAACGGAATTTCCACTGGCGTCAGATTGTAGGCGTTGATCCAGCAGGTGCCGGCCTGCAGTTCGGCGATCACCCTATGAGCGCGCTGCAGGTCGCGGGTGAAGACGCCGGCGGCGAGGCCGAATTTGGTGTCGTTGGCGCGGTCGATCACCTCGTCCTCGCCGTCGAACTTCAGCACGCTCATCACCGGCCCGAAAATCTCCTCGCGCGCAATGCGCATTGTGTCGGTGACACCGGTGAACACCGTCGGCTCGACAAAGAAGCCGCCATCGAACCCTTGCAGCGACGGCACGTTGCCACCGCAGGCGAGCGTTGCTCCATCCTGCCTGCCGGCCGCGATGTAGGAAACGACCTTCTCCTGCTGCGCCTTGTTGACCAGCGGCCCCATCTGCGTCTCAGGATCGAGCGGATCGCCGATGCGGATCTTTTTCGTCCGCTCGACAAGCCGGTCGACGAAGCGGTCATGGATGCCGCTTTGTACGAAAACACGCGTGCCGTTGGAGCAGATCTGCCCGGTCGAATAGAAATTGCCGAGCATGGCGCCGCCGATGGCGTTTTCGAGATCGGCATCGTCGAACACGATCAGCGGCGACTTGCCGCCGAGTTCCATCGTCGCATGCTTCATCTTCGAGCCGGCGAGCGACAGCACCTTGCGGCCGGTCGGCACCGAGCCGGTCACCGAAACCTTGGCAACGACATCATGGCCGACCAGGCCGGCGCCGACATCGCCATAGCCTTGCACGACGTTGAACAGCCCGTCGGGCAGGCCCGCCTCTGAGTAGATCTCGGCCAGCGCCAGCGCCGACAGCGGCGTGTTCTCCGAGGGCTTGAACACCATGGCGTTGCCCATGGCGAGCGCGGGGGCGGATTTCCAGCCGGCGATCTGGATCGGATAGTTCCAGGCGCCGATGCCGACGCACACACCGAGCGCCTCGCGGCGCGTATAGGCAAAAGGTCCACCAAGATCGATCGCATCGCCGTTGAAGGCGGCAACCGCGCCGCCGAAATATTCGAGGCAGTCGGCGGCCGATAGTGCATCCGCCACCAGCGTCTCCTGGATCGCTTTGCCGGTGTTGAGCGTCTCGATCCGCGCCAGATCGGCGTTGCGCGCGCGCAAAATGTCGGCGGCGCGGCGCAGGATGCGGCCACGCTCGACCGGCTTCATCCGCGCCCAGGCCGGTTGTGCGGCCCGCGCGGCTTCGATGGCGAGCTCCAGCACGTTCGGAGTCGCCGAATGCAAAGTGGCGATGACCTCACCGGTCGCCGGATAGATCACCGGCAGCGGCGCGCCGCCTTCGTCCTCGATGTAGCGGCCGTTGACATAGTGCGATGCCGTTGGCTGGGCGCGCATGCTGTTCTCCAGATGTATTCGCTATTGCGGAGCAGTCCGCCGGACAATGCCCTATCGATCCGCCACCTGCCAGCGCGGATTGATCCAGGGTTCCTGGTTGGACGGCGCCAGTGGCGTGCGGCCGAGAATGTGGTCGGAGGCCTTCTCGCCGGTCATGATCGACGGCGCGTTGAGGTTGCCGTTGGTCACCCGCGGGAAGATCGAGGAGTCGGCGACGCGCAGGCCGTCGACGCCGATTACCCGGCACTCCGGATCGACCACGCTCATGATGTCGTCGGCGCGGCCCATCTTGCAGGTGCCGCACGGGTGGTAGGCACTCTCGGCATGATCGCGGATGAAGGCGTCGAGATCCTCGTCCGACTGGACGTGCGAACCCGGCGAGATTTCCTTGCCGCGAAAGCCGTCAAAAGCCTTCTGGCCGAAGATCTCGCGGGTCAGCCGGATGCAGTGGCGGAACTCGGTCCAGTCGTCTGGATGCGACATGTAGTTGAAGCGGATGACCGGCGTCGCTTTCGGGTCGGGCGAGCGCAGCGTCACCGAACCGCGCGACTTCGACCGCATCGGCCCGACATGCGCCTGGAAGCCATGCGCCTTCGCCGCCGCCTTGCCGTCATAGCGCACCGCCGCCGGGATGAAGTGGTACTGGATATCGGGGTAGTCGACACCGGCCTGCGAGCGTACGAAGGCCGCGGCCTCGAAATGGTTGGTGGCGCCGAGGCCGGTCTTGAAGAACAGCCACTGCGCCCCGATCAGCGTCTTGGAGAATGGGTTGAGAACCGAATTCAGCGTGATCGGCTGGGTCGATTCCTGCTGGATGTAGAGCTCCATATGATCCTGCAGATTGCGGCCGACACCGGGCCGGTCGGCCACGACCTGGATGCCGTTCTCCGTGAGATGCGCGGCCGGGCCGATACCGGATAGCATCAGGATCTTGGGCGAATTGATCGACGATGCGGCGACGATCACCTCACGTCGTGCCTTAACGACCTGAATCTGTTTGTGAGCTTCCATCTCGACTCCGACGGCACGCTGATTCTCGATGATCACCCGGCGGGCGAAGCCTCTGATCACGCTGACATTTTGCCGCTTGAGCGCCGGCTTCAGATAGGCTGACGCCGCCGACCAGCGGCGGCCGCCGCGTATGGTTTGCTCCATCGGTCCGAAGCCTTCCTGCTTCGAGCCATTGTAGTCGTCGGTCAGTTCGAACCCGGCTTGGCGGCCGGCCTCGACAAAGGCGCCGTAGAGCGGATTCTTGCGCGGGCCACGCTGGACGTGCAGCGGGCCGCCGTGGCCGCGCCAGCCGTCCTCGCCCCCGCCACTGTCCTCCATGCGCTTGAAATAGGGCAGCACGTCGGCGAAGCCCCAGCCGGCCGCCCCCTGTTCGGCCCAGTGGTCGAAGTCGCGTGCGTGGCCCCTGACATATACCATGCCGTTGATCGAGGACGAGCCGCCGATCACCTTGCCGCGTGGCGTCGCCAGCACGCGGCCGCCGAGATGCGGCTCTGGTTCGCTGGCAAAGCCCCAGTCGTAAAGGCTCATGTTGAGCGGGATCGACAGCGCCGACGGCATCTGGATCAGCGGCCCGATATCGGTGCCGCCGAACTCGATGACGATCACCGAATGCTTGCCGTCTTCCGACAGCCGGTAGGCCATGGCCGAGCCGGCCGAGCCGGAGCCGATGATGACGAAGTCTGCTTCAAGCATGGTTCACATGCGCCCATCGTTCATATGCGAAATAAAATCGGCGAGCGAGACATTGCCGCCGGTAGCCATGACCAGGACCGTTTTACCCGTCACATCCACCTTGCCGCCGAGCAGCGCCGCCAGAGAGGCGGCGCCTGACGGCTCGAGCACCAGCTTCATCCGCTCGAAGGCGATCTTCATCGCTTGCCTAACCGACTGGTCGTCGACGGTGATGCCGCGCACGCCGGCGGTCCTGACCGCCGCGAACGGCGCGTCGCCCGGCCGCCGCGACATCAGCCCGTCGCAAATCGATTTCGGCGCGATCGGCATGGTCTCGATGGCGCCATGCGCTAGCGATGCACCCATGCCGTTGAAGCCTTCCGGCTCGACGCCGATGATCTCGGTTGCCGGCGACAGATAGTGGAAGGCGAGCGACATGCCGCCGATCAGTCCGCCGCCGCCGACCGAGCAGAACAGAAGGTCGGCACTGGCGTCCTTTGCCTCGAGTTGTTCGAGCGCTTCGAGCCCGGCGCCGGCCTGGCCGGCAACGATCTCCGGATCGTCGAATGGATGCAGCAACGCCAGCCCTTCGGTCTCGGCAATCTCGCGGGCCTTGGCGGCTGCGACCTCTTCACGGGCGCGCTCGCCATGATCGGTCAGCACGACGCGCGCGCCATAGCCTGCGGTCGCATCGCGCTTGGCGGCCGGCGCGTCGAGCGGCATGACGATGGTGACGGGAATGCCGAGCGCCTGGCCGGCGGCTGCCAACCCTTGCGCGAAATTGCCGGAGGAGTAGGCGACGACGCCTTTTATGGCCTCATCCGGCGACAGCCGCTTCAACCGCCAATAGGCGCCGCGCACCTTGAACGATCCCGCCCATTGCAGCGATTCCGGTTTGATGAAGACGCGGGCCGCACCCGTCTCCTTGGCCAAGGCTGTCGATTCCAGCAAAGGCGTGATCTGCGTCGCCTTCGACGTCACGGCATAGGCCTGTCTGAGGTGCTCGAGGGAGGGGACAATTGTCATCATTCGCCTCGCGGAAAGCGTTTCTGTTCCTCGAGATTGTCGAGGTTCATGTGGTTGCGCATGTAGCGTTCCGACGCCTTCTGCAGTGGCTGGAACTCCCAGGGGTAATGCGTGCCGTTGCGCAGCGCGGGATAAACCACCCAGCGCCGCGCCTGGCTGACGCGCACCGCGGCATCGAATGCCGCCATGTCCCAGCGCGCTCGCACGGCTCCCGTGAAGGCCGCCACCAGATCGGCATGCGCCGGATCGGTGGCAAGATTGGTGCGTTCTTGCGGATCGGCTTCGAGATCGAACAGAAGCGGCGGGTCGATCTCGCAATGGATGAATTTGTAGCGGCCGTCGCGGATCGCCACCAACGGCGCGTTGGAGCCCTCGGCGGCATATTCCATCAGCACCGGCGCGGTGCGCTGTCCGCCATCAAGCAACGGCAGCAGCGACTGGCCATCGGTCCACGGTGCGATCGCGGAGATGTCGATGCCGGCGAGATCGCACAGCGTCGGCGTCACGTCGAGGTTGGAGACCGGCGCCTCGATCAGCCCTGCAGGAATGCCTTTGCCGGCGATCATCAAAGGTACTCGCGCCGAGCCCTCGAAAAAATTCATCTTGAACCACAGGCCGCGCTCGCCAAGCATGTCGCCATGGTCGGAGCAGAACAGGATGATGGTGTCGTCCAGCATGCGCGTTCGCTCCAGCACTGACATCAACTCGCCGACCTTGTCGTCGAGATAGGAGATGTTGGCGTAGTAGCCGCGCCGCGAGCGGCGGATCTGCTCCGGCGTGATGTTGAAACTGTCGTAGTCGCTGGCCCGGTAAAGCCGTTGCGAATGCGGGTCCTGATGGGCATAGGGGATGAATCCCACCTCCGGCTCAAGCGCCGGACAGTCTTCATAGAGATCCCAATATTGCCGCCGTGCGACATAGGGGTCGTGCGGGTGGGTGAAGGAAACCGTCAGGCACCAGGGCCGGCTGGCCTCGTCCTCGGAGGTGCGGGCAAGATCGTAAAGTTTTTGCACCGCGTGGAAGGCGACCTCGTCGTCATACTCCATCTGGTTGGTGATCTCGGCAACGCCGGCGCCGGTGACAGAGCCCAGATTGTGATACCACCAGTCGATGCGCTCGCCGGGCTTGCGGTAATCCGGCGTCCAGCCGAAATCGGCGGGATAGATGTCGGTGGTCAGCCGCTCCTCGAAACCGTGCAACTGGTCAGGGCCGACGAAATGCATCTTGCCCGACAGGCAAGTGTAGTAGCCGGCGCCGCGCAGATGGTGGGCATAGGTCGGGATCGAGGAAGCGAATTCGGCGGCGTTGTCATAGACCTGGGTGCGCGACGGCAATTGCCCGCTCATGAAGGCGGCGCGGCCCGGCGCGCAAAGCGGCGAGGCCGTGTAGTTGTTCTGGAAGCGCGCGGCACGCGCGGCCAGCGCCTTGAGGTGCGGCGCATACAGGAAGTCCGCCGGCCCGTCCGCAAACAGCGTGCCGTTGAGCTGATCGACCATGACGATCAGGATGTTGGGTCGCCTTGATATCACTGAGGCTGTCACTGTGTCTGTCGCCCGCCGAGTTTGATTTCGAGATAATCTTCGACCAGCGCGATCGCGGTTTGAGCATCCGGCACGCCGTCCTTCAGCGCGCGCCTGATGTACAGCCCGTCGATCATCGCCGCGACCGCTTCCGCCGCGCGGTCGGCCTCGTTGCGCGGCAGTATGCCGGTCAGTCCGCTCATCAGGTTCGAGTGCAGCCGCCGCGCATAGACCCTGAGCAGCCTGCGCAGGGCCGATGATTTCTGTGCCTCGACATAAAAGGCGAGCCAGGCCGCGATGGTTTCCGGCCGGAACTGGATGTCGGAGAAGTTGACGGCGACCACCGCCGAGACGCGTTCGCGCGGCGAGCCGGCGGATTGCAGGGCGCGCCGCATGTCGATGGTCAGTTCGGCCAGTATGTGCCGCATCGTCGCCAGCAGCAGTTCGTCCTTGGCGCCGAAATAATGGTGGGCAAGGGCCGACGACACGCCCGCCCGTCCGGCGATCTCCGACATGGTCACATCAAGCGAGCCGCGCTCGCCGATCGCCGAGATCGTCGCGTCGATGAGCGCCTTGCGGCGCAACGGTTCCATTCCGACTTTCGGCATTGGGGAGATCCAGATCAAAACCGAGATTATTTTTTATTGACGGATCAATCAATAAAAAACTCGCGCTCGGATCAACCGATCGTGTCGCTCTGGCCCATCCCTTGGACTGGAAAACGGTTCACTGTTGAACAATATTAGAGGCTGATGCCGCGCTATGACATGTTAGGCTTGCGGCGAACGGAGGTTGCCATGACCGCATGCATCGTCGGCTGGGCGCATTCGCGCTTCGGCAAGCTTGAAGCCGAGACGCTCGAGGGCCTGATCACAAAGGTCGCGGTCGACGCGCTCGACCATGCCGGCATTGGCCCGGACGAGGTCGACGAGATCGTGCTCGGCCATTTCAACGCCGGCTTCTCCCCTCAGGATTTTACCGCCAGCCTGGTGCTGCAGGCCGATGACCGGCTGCGCTTCAAGCCGGCGACGCGGGTCGAGAACGCCTGCGCCACGGGTTCGGCAGCGGTCCGCCAAGGCATCCGCGCCATCGACGCCAATGCCGCCCGCATCGTGCTGGTGGTCGGTGCCGAGCAGATGACGACGACCCCCGGCCCCGAGATCGGCAAGAACCTGCTCAAGGCTTCCTATCTGCCGGAGGAGGGCGACACGCCGGCCGGTTTCGCTGGCGTCTTCGGCAAGATCGCGCAGGCCTATTTCCAGCGTTATGGCGACCAGTCGGACGCGCTGGCGATGATCGCCGCCAAGAACCACAAGAACGGCGTCGACAATCCGTACGCGCAGATGCGCAAGGATTTCGGTTACGAATTCTGCCGCCAGGAAAGCGAGAAGAACCCCTTCGTCGCCGGTCCGCTGAAGCGCACCGATTGCTCCCTGGTTTCCGATGGCGCCGCCGCTCTTGTGCTCACCGACACCTCGACGGCGCTGAAGATGCGCCGCGCCGTCGCCTTCCGCGCCAACGAGCATGTCCAGGATTTCCTGCCGATGTCGAAGCGCGACATCCTGTCTTTCGAAGGCTGCGAGCAGGCCTGGAACCAGGCTTTGAAGAAGGCCGGCGTGACGCTCGACGACCTCTCCTTCGTCGAGACGCATGACTGCTTCACCATTGCCGAACTGATCGAATATGAGGCGATGGGCCTGGCCAAGCCGGGCGAGGGCGCCAGGCTGGCGCTGGACGGCACGACGGCAAAAGACGGCAGGCTCCCGGTCAATCCTTCGGGCGGGCTGAAGGCCAAGGGCCATCCGATCGGCGCCACCGGTGTGTCGATGCATGTGCTGACCGCCATGCAGTTGACCGGCGAAGCAGACGGCATCCAGGTGCCGGACGCAAAGCTTGGCGGCATCTTCAACATGGGTGGCGCTGCCGTCGCCAACTACGTTTCCATCCTCGACCGGATCAGGTAGAAGCGGCCCGTATATTTCGGGGTGGTGATGACAAATCCGGTTCTGGTCGAAGTCTTGCGCGGCGCGATCGTCGAGAGCGCCCATCGCGGCGCTGTCGCAATCTTCGACGGTGACGGCAAGCCTGTCCTGGAGATCGGCGATACGGCGCGGCCGGTGTTTCCGCGCTCGGCGGTCAAGGCGATCCAGGCGCTGCCGCTGGTTGAAACGGGTGCTGCCGATGCGTACGGCTTGGGCGACCGCGAACTGGCGCTGGCCTGCGCTTCGCATTCGGGCGAACCCGCGCATGTCGAACTGGCGCAGGCGATGCTGGCCAAGGCCGGGCTCGACAAGCCGGCGCTGGAATGCGGCGCGCATTGGCCGTCGAGCCACGACGCGACGATCGCACTGGCCCGCACAGGCGTCTCGCCGAACGCACTGCACAACAATTGCTCGGGCAAGCATTCCGGATTTCTCTGCACCTGCGTGCACTCAGGGATTGCCCACCAAGGCTACGTCAAGGCAGGCCATAGTTTGCAGGAGATGGTGCGCGACGCCATGCAGGCGGTGACCGGCGCTGCCCACGATGCGGATCACCGGGCAACCGATGGCTGCTCGATCCCCACCTATGCCGTGCCGCTGAAAAGTTTTGCCCTTGGCTTTGCCCGCATGGCGACGGGCAGGAGCCTTGGCCCTGAGCGCGCCAAGGCGGCCAAACGCCTGCTGTCTGCCTGTATGGCCGAGCCTTTCCTGGTCGCCGGCACCGGCAAAGTGGATGTGGCGCTGATGCAGGCCGCGCCCGGCCGCATATTCGTCAAGACGGGCGCCGAGGGTGTCTATTGCGCTGCCGTTCCGGAGCTTGGCCTCGGCATCGCGCTAAAATGTGATGACGGCGCCGGCCGCGCCGCCGAGGTGATGATTGCCACTGTGCTGGCAAAACTTCTCAGCGCCGACGGCGCACTGGCGGCGAACCTTCTGGAGCGGGCCAATCCGCCGATCGAAAGCCGCATCGGCGCCAAGGTCGGCTCGCTGCGGCCGACGACGGCGCTCAGCTGACCCTGTTTCGCTCGACCGTCAGATGCGCATAGCCGCTTACGCTTGACCGCGCGAGGTCGCCGGTCGCCGGTTCGGCCCAGCGCTGGCCGATGATGGCGCCGTTCTTGGCGCCGTCGATGACGTTGTCGGAAATGATGGCGTTTCCAGCGCCTTCTACCACAGTGACGGCGATGCCGGTTCCGGCCTGACGGATGATGTTTCTCGTCGCCACAACATTGCGCATATAAGCGCCCCAGCCGATCTGCATGCCGTAGAGCGGCGCGTTCTCGATGACATTGCCCGAGACGGTGGTGTCGGCCTCGACGCTGATACCGACGCCGAAGCCCGGCGCGTCGGCGGGGTAGGGGCCGGTGGTCGAGAGGTTGCGCACGATGTTGTTTGAGCAGACACCCATACGGCCGCCGTCGTTGAAATTGACGATCGAGATGCCGTTAGCGGCACCATCGACGATGTTGTTGCCGATGATGGCGCCTTCGAAGGAGAATTCGGAATAGAGCGCGGTTTCGCCCGACCGCGAGCAGGTGTTGCCGGTCATCTGCAGATTGCTGGAACTGTTGGCGCGGATCGCCGAGAAGGCGCAGTCCGAGACGATGTTGCCGGGGACCGAGACATTGCCGGCACGGAAGGCGTTGATGCCATTGCCGTTCTGCCCGGTGCCGCCGCCGCGCGCGCCGATCCGCTGCACGCGGTTGCCGCTGACGATCGTGCCGTCCTCGGCCTGCTGCCAGCGATGCACAAGAATGCCGCCATTGCCACAGTCGGATACGGTGTTGTCGGATATCGCCAGGCCAGCGGCCTCGACGGAGTAGATGCCGGCGTCCGCAGCCCCGAAATCTCGGACCGCCCGATGCGGCCCGACGCATGCTCCAGCGCCAGCCCATGCTTGCCGCTGCCGGTGATCGTGCAATTGTCGATGACGAGATGGGCGACGCGGCGCAGGTCGAGCAGGCCTTGCGCATCGTCGGCCAACCCGCCGTTGGCGCCGTCGAAGACCAATGCGGTGAACTCTATATGCTCGGCCTGTTCGGCCGTCAGCAAATGGCCATTGCCGCCATAGAGGATGCGCGAGGCGCCCGGCACGCCCGAAAGCCTGACGCGGGCGGGCAGGGTCAGGTTGGACACGACATAGGTGCCCGGCGGCAGGAACACCGGCGCATTGCGCTGGCTTGCCTCGGCTAGCATCGTGGCGAAGGCCTTGCTCTGGTCGTCCGGTGCGTCCGGCTCCACGCCAAGCACGGCGGCATTGATCGAGCCAAGCGCTGCCGTCTTCGCCAAGGCGTTATCCAGCGAAACGCCGAGCACCGCAAAGCCGACGGTCCCCTTGAGAAGCGTTCGTCTGTTCAACATCGGCACAGATCCCTGCGATGAAATGGTTCTTCGCAGGAATTGGGCCAGCCGCATAGGTCTCCGCTCGGCCATAGTCCGGCCAATGACCTGGTCCGGCAAGTGGCTTGTGCAGTCACGGAAGCGGGCCTAAGTTTATCCGATGAGCAGAGCTTTTACTCGCGAGGAAGACAGCGAAAACGCCATTGCCGGCATCGGCGAGCGGCCGATCAGCCAACACCGCAATCTGGTGACGGAGCGCGGCCTGGCGATGATCGAGGACAATCTGGCCGATCTGCGCGACATTTTGGCGAAAGCCGAGCGAAAAGCCGATCGCGAGCGCATTGCCGTCGTCTCGCGCGACCTGCGCTACTGGACAGCGCGCCGCGAAAGCGCCGAGCTTTCCGTGCCGGAACCGGGCAGCGACCAGGTGCGCTTCGGCATGGGTGTCACGCTGGAAAGCGATGACGGCAAGAAAGTGCACTGGAAGATCGTCGGCGAGGACGAGGCCGACCCCTCAAAGGGCAGCATCTCACACGTCTCGCCAATGGCCGTGGCGCTGTTCGGCAAGAAGGTCGGCGACGTCGCAAGCGTCAACGGCAAGGAATGGGAAATCGTCAAGCTGTCGGACGCCTGACGCCAGCTCACCCTATTTGCACAGCCAGCTTTCGCAACGCGGGCTCATACTTGTCCATGACATCGCGAGCAGCACGCATTTGCCGTTCGACCTCGTCACACGGCACCGGCCTTAGGATGATGCCGTCGTCGGTTTCGATGATCTGGAGTTCATCGCCCACTTGCAGGCCCAAGCTGTCGAGCGTTTCCCGCGGCAGGATTACAACGCCCGATCCGTCCTCAAGTCCGTGAATGATGGTGTTCATAGCTATACCATAGGTTGCGCCAGATATTGTACGCAACTTTGATAAGCAGTGCAACTGTTTCAATCAGCTCGCCAGCAGCCGGTCCAGCAACCGATCCGCAGCCTCCGGAATAACCGTGCCTGGCGGGAAGATCTCCGCGGCGCCAGCTTCCAGCACCGCGTCATAGTCCTGCGGCGGGATGACGCCGCCGGCGACGATCAGCATGTCGCTGCGGCCGAGCTTCTTCAGCGCGTCGCGTAGTTCGGGGATCAGTGTCAGGTGCCCCGCCGCCAGCGACGAGGCGCCGATGATATGGACGTCCTGCGCCACCGCCAGCCCGGCGATCTCCTCGGGTGTCTGGAACATCGCGCCGACCGTGACGTCGAAGCCGAGATCGGCGAAGGCCGTGGCGATCACCTTCTGGCCACGGTCGTGGCCGTCCTGTCCCATCTTTGCGACCAGGATGCGCGGCTTGCCGCCGGACTTCTTCTCGAAAGCTTCGAGCTTCTCCAGCAATCGGCCGACCGTCAGATTGTCGCCAAGCGCATTGCGATAAACGCCGGAGATCGTTTGCACCGAGGCGACGTGACGGCCAAAGACCTTTTCCAGCGCCAGCGAGATCTCGCCGACCGTGGCATAGGCGCGCGCGGCGCGGATGGCAAATTCCAGCAGGTTTCCGTTACCCTGCGCAGCGCGGGTCAGCGCATCGAGCGCGCTCTCGACCGCGCCGACATTGCGCGTGCCTTTGAGGTCCTGCAGCTTCGACAACTGTCGGGCCCTGACCTCGGCATTGTCGATCTTCAGCACGTCGACCTCGATGTCGTTCTCGGGGCGATGCGCGTTTACGCCAACCAGTATCTGCTCGCCGGAATCGATACGCGCCTGCGTGCGCGCCGCCGCTTCCTCGATGCGCAGTTTTGGAATGCCCTGTTCGGTTGCCGCCGCCATGCCGCCAAGCGCCTCGACCTCTTCGATATGGGCGAGCGCACGCGCCGCCAGATCATGCGTCAGCCGTTCGACATACGCCGAGCCGCCCCATGGATCGATGATGCGGGTGGTGCCGGATTCCTTTTGCAGGATGAGCTGCGTGTTGCGCGCGATGCGGGCCGAGTGGTCGGTCGGCAGCGCCATCGCCTCGTCGAAGGAGTTGGTGTGCAGGGACTGCGTGTGCCCTTGGGTGGCCGCCATCGCCTCGATCATGGTGCGGGTGATGTTGTTGTAGGGGTCCTGCGCCGTCAGCGACCAGCCGGAGGTCTGGCAATGGGTGCGCAGCGACAGCGAGCGTTCGTCCTTCGGTGCAAAATTCTTCTGCATCAGGGTCGCCCACAACATGCGCGCCGCGCGGAGCTTGGCGATCTCCATGAAGAAGTTCATGCCGATCGCCCAGAAGAAGGAAAGCCGCGGGGCGAAACGGTCGATGTCGAGCCCGGCGGCGACGCCGGCGCGGGCATATTCGATGCCGTCGGCGATGGTGTAGGCGAGCTCCAGGTCCGCGGTCGCGCCGGCCTCCTGCATGTGATAGCCGGAGATCGAGATCGAATTGAACTTCGGCATGTGCTGGGAAGTATAGGAGAAGATGTCAGACACGATCCGCATCGAGGGCTTCGGCGGATAGATGTAGGTGTTACGGACCATGAACTCCTTCAGAATGTCGTTCTGAATGGTGCCGGCGAGATCCTTCTGCGCAACTCCTTGTTCTTCGGCCGCAACGATATAGAGCGCCATGATCGGCAGCACCGCGCCGTTCATGGTCATCGACACCGTCATCTCGCCCAGCGGGATGCCGTCGAACAATTGCCGCATGTCGAGGATGGAATCGATGGCCACGCCCGCCATGCCGACATCGCCTGATACGCGCGGATGGTCGCTGTCATAGCCGCGATGGGTGGGCAGATCGAAAGCGACCGAAAGGCCCTTTTGGCCGGCGGCGAGATTGCGCCGGTAGAAGGCGTTGGATTCCTCGGCCGTCGAGAAGCCGGCATATTGCCGGATCGTCCACGGCTGCTGGACATACATAGTCGGATAGGGACCGCGCACGAAGGGCGGCATTCCCGGATAGGTGTCGAGATGCGGCAGCCCCTTGAGATCGCCCTGGCCGTAGAGATGCTTGACGGCAATACCTTCCGGCGTCAGCCGCTGGCCTTTGACCTCGACCGGCGCGCGCCGTGGCGCCGACCAGCCAATGTGGCTGAAATCCGGGATCACTGTGCGGCTCCGATTGCCTGGTCGATGCGGACGGGAAACAGCGCCTCGCACACCGCCACGCCCTCTGTGAAAGGCGGCCGCCGCTCAGCCGCCAGCGTCTCGACCGGGGCATCGTTTTTCAGCGGGTAAAGCGTGGTGCCGATGATTACCCGTTCACCCGACCGGTAGGCCTCGGCGCGGCGCTCGGATGCTGCCGTGACGCGCTTCTGGATATGCCCTTGCTGCAGGCTTGCCAGAACGCCGCCTTCCGCTTCGATCCGCTGGAACTCTTCCCACGCCGCTTCGCACAGGCCCAGGGTCAGCGCCTCGACTGCGCCCGACCCCAAGGCTGGGTCGGCGACATGGTCGATATGGCTTTCATTGGCCATGATCAACTGTGCATTGCGGGCGACGCGGCGGGCAAAGCCGGCCGGCAGCCCGTGGGCGATGGTGTGTGGCAGGATTGAGATCGAATCCGCGCCGCCTGCTGCCGCCGCAAAGCTGGCAATGGTGGTGCGCAGGATGTTGGTTTCGGGATCCGCCGCCGTCATCATGCGGAACGACGTCTCGGCATGGATGTTGGCTGCCGATGCCGGGATGGAACAGGTTTCCTGGATGCGCGCCCACAGCCTGCGCAAGGCCCGGACCTTGGCCATGGACAGGAACTGGTCCTGGTCGACGCTCAGCGCAAAGCCGATATGGGGAGCGGCATAGACAAGCGGCTGGCGCGCATCCTCGAACATCCTGAGGTAGGAGACGGCGGAAGCGAGCATGGTGCCGAGTTCCTGCGCCTCCGTGGCGCCGGCATTGTGGAACACTCGCCCATCCGCCTCCAGCAGCACACCCGGCACGCCCAGCGAGAAGAAATGCGCCAGTGATTGCGGCATCGATGCCTGCAACGCCTCGATCGACATGCGCAGCCGGCCGGTTCCGGCAAAGATTGCCGCCGGGTCGATGCCGAAGGAGAGGTTCAGCTTTGCCGGGTCGGAGCGGCGCTTGCTCAGGAACGCCACCAGCCAGTCAGCGACGGCACGGCTCCAGGGATGGGCGTCGATGCGGATCTGCGTGCGGTTTAGCGGTACGCCGTCCAGCACCGTCTCCAGCGCCTGCGCCGTCCTCGGCAGGCCATAGCCGAACGCATTCGGAGCACCTTCGAAGACAAGCGACAATCCCGTCGCGCCTTGTGCCACATCGTCCAGGGCCTGCGCCTTGGCGCGGCCGATATCGGGATCGTCAATGCGCTGGCTGACGATCCAGGGCAATTTGGGGTTGGCGCGCACAAGCGGCTCGGCGCCGGCGGCGCGATCGTAGAGCGGTTCGATGCGAATCTGATCGTCGGTATGCGAGACCAGTTTTTCCTCGAAGGAGGCGCCGGCGAGCGCCTTTTCGGCCAAGGCCAGCCAACGCTGGCGCTCGACGTCAGCGGGTTCGACACTCCTGGTCAAGGCTCCGGCGCCCATCCATGCTCCTCGTTTTTATGCGGCCGCACCAGCGTCAGCCGTCCAGTCTACGGTTCCCTGCCAGATATCGCAATGCAATGCGCTTGCGCGGTTGGGATTCGCTTCCCTGACATAGGGCAGCCTGCGTGGACGAACCATGAACGATTGCCAAACAGCGGCAAAATCCGCAAGTTCCAAAAACCGATTTGGAGGATTGGTTCAATTTAGACGATTGGCCCAATCTGGATGAATAGCCAACTGGATGGATAGCCCAATTGGAGAATAGCATTGTCGCTGCGCAATGGCCTGACTATACCCTGCGGCAAGGCCACAGGCTTTTAACACATCAGTTTGCGGAGACATGGCCATATGGCTGACGACACCAGCATTTTCCTCGGCGCCAGCCGCAAACCCGACGACAGCGATCAGCGCGCCGAACAGCTCTTGCTGCAATATGGCAACCGCCATGGCCTGATCACCGGCGCCACCGGCACCGGCAAGACGGTCAGCCTGCAGATCCTGGCCGAGGGGTTTTCCAATGCCGGCGTGCCTGTGTTCTGCGCCGATATCAAGGGCGACCTGTCTGGCATCGCCATGATGGGCAAGGCGCAGGATTTCCTGGTCAAGCGGGCCGAGCAGGTCAAGCTCGATCCCTATGACTTCCAGGAATTCCCGGTCATCTTCTGGGACCTGTTCGGCGAGCAGGGCCATCCGATCCGCGCCACCGTCTCGGAAATGGGGCCGCTGCTTCTGTCGCGGCTGATGAACCTCTCCGAAGCGCAGGAAGGCATCATGAACATCGCCTTCCGCATCGCCGATGAGGATGGCCTGCTGCTGCTCGACATGAAGGATCTGCAGGCGCTGCTGGCCAACATCGCCGAGCGCGCCGACGAGATCAGCTCGCGGTACGGCAATGTCACCAAGCCGTCGGTCGGCGCAATCCAGCGCACGCTTCTCGTGCTGGAACAGCAGGGCGCGGCGCATTTCTTTGGGGAACCGGCCTTGCGCATCGCCGACATCATGCGCACCACCCGCGACGGCCGTGGCGCCATCAGCGTGCTTGCCGCCGACAGATTGATGATGAACCCCAGGCTCTACGGCACCTTCCTGCTCTGGCTGATGTCGGAGCTGTTCGAGGAATTGCCCGAGGTCGGTGATCCCGACAAGCCGAAGCTGGTGTTCTTCTTCGACGAGGCGCATCTGCTTTTCGACGAAGCGCCGAAGGTGCTGATCGACCGCGTCGAGCAGGTGGTTCGCTTGATCCGCTCGAAAGGCGTCGGCGTCTATTTCGTCACGCAGAACCCTTTGGATATCCCTGAAAAGGTTCTCGCCCAGCTCGGCAACCGTGTGCAGCACGCGCTGCGCGCCTATACGCCGCGTGAGCAGCAGGCGGTCAAGACCGCCGCCGACACTTTCCGGCCCAACCCGGATTTCGACTGCGCCACCGCCATCACCCAGCTCGGCACCGGCGAGGCGCTGGTCTCGACGCTGGAGGTCAAGGGCGTGCCGTCCATGGTGCAGCGGACATTGATCCGGCCGCCGTCGTCCAGGCTTGGCCCGATCACGGCGGACGAGCGCCGCAAGCTGATCGACCAGAGCCCGGTCGCCGGCCAGTACGACCAGACCATCGACCGCGAATCGGCCTTCGAGATGCTGCAGAAGAAAGCCAGGGATGCGCAGGACGAGCAGGCGCAGCAGGCCGACACTGGCCGCTCGCGCTGGACTATTCCGGGCTTCGGCAATGACGATCCGCCGCCGCCGCAATCAGGCGGTCGCCGCGCCCCGGCGCCGCGCCCGTCCAACCGCCAGACGGTGGCCGAAGCCGCGATCAAAGCGGTGGTGCGCTCGGTCGGCTCGTCGGTCGGCCGCGCGATCGTGCGCGGGATTCTGGGCAGCCTGTCCAGGGGGCGGTGAAAAGTGTCAGCCAGCCCGCCTCGGACATGATCAGCGGCCAGAACATCGCTATCGACGGCGGTTGGTGAGGGGTGGCCGGCCTCCTGGAACTGCGCGACGACCGCGCCCGTCTGGTCCTGGCGCCGCAAAAGGGCGCGGCGATCGCCCGCTTCGACGCACTGGTCTGCGGCGCAACGGTGCCGCTGCTCCGCCCCGACGATGGCACCGGCGCCTCCGGCTGCCAGCTTCTGGTTCCCTGGTCGAACCGCATCTCAGGCGGCGGTTTCGCCTTCGACGGCCGCTTCCATGCGATCGAGCCGAACGTGCCGGGGGAGGCCTTTCCAATCCATGGCGACGGCTTCCAGAGGGAGTGGCGGATTGCCAGCCACAGCGCCACCGAGGCAGAACTGGTCCTCGACGCCGGTGGAATCGCCCCCTACCGATATACGGCGCGGGTCGCCTATGCGCTGCATGACGGGGCCTTGGATGCCACGCTCACGGTGGAGAATCGCACCGGCATTCGCCTGCCTTACGGGCTCGGCTTTCATCCGTGGTTCCCGCGCAGCGCCGGAACGACGCTCGAGGCGAAGGCGGCGCGGGTCTGGCTGGAGGACAAGCATCATCTGCCGGTCGGCGTGGCGCCGGTGGCCGATTACCCCGCGTGGAATTTCTCGAACGCCTCCCTGTTGCCGCGGAGCTGGGTCAACAACGCCTTCGACGGCTGGGACCGCCGCGCCAGGATCACCCGGCCCGAGGACAGGATCGCTATCTCGCTCACCGCCTCGCCATTGCTCGACGTCTTCATCCTCTATTCGCCGTCGCAGGATGCCGATTTCTTCTGCTTCGAGCCGGTGTCGCATACCGTCGATGCGCATCACGGCAAAGGGCTGACCCCGCTTGAGCACGGCGCTACGCTGAGTGCAAACATGCGGCTCGATTGGCGTTCCGCTGCTTCGCTCTGATGCGTCATGTGCACACCCACTCGCGGATCTTGCATTTTTGTCCGTTCCGCTCGCACGCCTGCAGTGTCAGGTCTTCGGCATCCCGGCGTGTTTGCGCCGTCTCGGCGCCCCAACTGGTCAGCCGCCCTTCCGGCTTCTCGCCTACGGCGAGGGCGCCGCAATGCTTGTAGGGAAAGCCGGTATTGTCGTCATCGTCCCAATGGCGATGGTTGCGGAATACGCTGACCACGGCGCAGCTGCCGCCGCCGGCGTTCTGGCAATGCTTCAGCGCGATGTCCATCGCCTCCTGCCGCTTGTCGGCGCCCCAAAAGAAGCCGTGCTTCTCGTCGGGGCTCGAATAGGCGATCGCCGCCCAGATGCCTCTCTCCTCCTGGGCCGGCGGCTCGGGCACGTCCGCCGCCGGGGCGAGGTCCGCCGCGCCCAGCCGCCCGGCGCAAAGCAACAGCATGCCGATCGCCGCAATGGCGGAATTAACCCTCATTGTACGCCTCCTTGTTTTCCTGCTGCCGAGGCCACGGAAATGACGACGCAGCTGTTGCCGGTGGGCAGCAGCATCGCGTTGCCCCCTCCATTGGCCAGTTCGTAGACGCTGATTTGTCCAAGATTGTTGGCGAGCTTGCTGTCTTTCGGAAGCAGGGCCGGAACATCGGCGCAATTGGCCGCGAATGGCGCCACCCTGACCATCGTACCTTCGCAAACGGATGCGGTGGGTGCCGCGAACACCAGGCCTGCCGCCGGGCCGCTGTAGCCCTGTGTGGCGTAGTTCATGCCGACCAGGGCTTCCACGAGGTGTTTGTCGGGGGCCTCGTTGTTCCAGATCGACTGGACGCTGTACGTCGTGCCGGTTGTCAGCATCTGCCCAAGGGCTGGGAAAATGTTGGAACAAGACTGCAAGCCTGCCTCTTTGGCGTGTTGCAGAAATGGCGTCTCGGCCAGGGCCGGATTGGGCTGGTTGGTCTCCGCGACCGCCGGCTGCGGCAATAAATTGTGGAGCAGGTCGTAGCGCATGGCCGCGAAGCCGGCCGTGGCGACGACGGCAATGGCGAGCAACGAGAAGACAGCGGTCCTCGCGCGGTTTCGTTGCGGTCTGCTCCGGTCTTCGATGCCGACCCGGACAGCATCCTTTCCCTGGTTGCGGGACATTATCCGGTCATGGATCGATTGCTGGTTCATCGCGATTGCCTCGTCAATTGATCGCCGCAACGGCCGCGGCCAAGCCCTTGAGGGTCGCGGTTACGTTGATCGTCCTGCCATCCGTGGTCGGGAAGGAGATGACGGATGCCGCGGCCTTCGAAATCTGTTCGCGCATGATCGGACCAACCGGCAGCATGCCGACGCAGACGGCCTGATTGCATCCGTCGAGTTGAATTTTTATCGGCTCCTTGCGCCCCTCGAATGTCAGCGAGACAGGAGCGTCGCTCTTGGCGATCGGCGGGGCGCGCAAGATCATGTAGGGGTTGCCTTCCTTGGTGGCGGCAAGCGACCAGCTGAACGCAACCTGTCCTGCCTGGTCCTCGATGATCTGGGTGACATTGCAGACCTTTTGGCGCGCCTTCAGGTTCTCGTCGCAGATCAGCGTCCAGTTCTCGAACGGACGGGTGGTCCGTTGATATTCGCCAAGCTTCGCATCCGCAGGGATCGCTACGTCGGAAGGTTTTACCCTGTAGCCGGAAGGGATCGCTTCCTGCCCGGCCGCTAACGGGCCGGACAGGAGCATTGACGTCATGGATATCGCGACAGCAAGGACTGCCTGCCTGATCATGGCCGGGCTCTAGTTCAGCGTAAGACTGACGCCCGCGCCGACACCCCAGTGTCCGCCTGCCGTCGTACCGGACAGGTTCGCTCGAACACGTCCTTCCTCGCTGGTGTAGCCGGCGCCGAAGGCCAGGGCGCCTTCACCGCGCCAATAGCCTCCGCCGGCGGCCACGCTCAGCTTGCCGGGACGATCGTCGTAGCGCAGCGAGCCGGCCGCCAAGCCGATTGCCGCAGCCTGGCGCGCCTCGCCCCTGACCTCTCCCATGTCCATGTTGAGCTGGCTGAGTTTGGAGTCCGCATACGCATTGGCTTGCTGCAGCGTGGTGGCCGCCACCTGGTTGGTGTAGTTCTTCGAATTGTCCAGGTTGAGTGCTAACCCGCTGTTGAACTGCTGAACATTGACCGCATCGGTGTTGGCAACGCCCGCCCCGACATTGTGGATGACGACCGGCGTGTTCGGGTCGCCGCCGGCAAGGGTAATCGAGTTGGACTTGTTGCCGTTCCCGTCCTTGTCGTACTGGACGGCGAACTGGTTGAGGTCGCCGACGCTACCCTGCATGGCTTCGACCGCCTGGTTGGTGGCGAAGAGCTGGCTGCCGTTGATGGCGTCGGTGGAGGTGCCGCTGATCCGGCCCGCCGCGACATTGGTGACGGTGCGCTCGTTGCCGACGGTGCCGACGCTGACCGTGCTCGTCGGAGCTGCTCCGGCGAAAGTATAGGCAACGCCGTTGATCGTGGTGCCGGTGGTGGCGACCGCCGCCGCCGTCGTCGAGCCCGCGCCGAGCGCGACGCTGCCCGGCTCGTTGGCCTTTGCGCCGGCGCCGAGCGCCACCGCCTGCGCTCCGTTGGTGGTCGCGTTGGTGCCGAGGGCGATGCTGTCGGCCTGGTTGACGGTCGAATTCTGGCCGATCGCGATGCCTCCCGGCGCCGTCTGCTGCACGATGGCGCCATTGCCGATGCCGATGCCGTTGTCGCCATTGACGGTGGTGCGCGGACCGACCGCAACCGAATCGACGCCGACCGCGAGCGAGTCCGCGGCCGTCGAATTGGCATGGAAATACAAGCTTCCCGTCACCGCGAACGAGCTCAGCGCGCCCTTCAACTGGCGAAGCGTGACCGCGTCCTGGTCCTGCGTGCCGTCGGCCACGTTGATGATCTGGCGATAGGAGGTGGAGGTGCCGACCGAGACGGCGCCGAGCAGGCTCATGTCCGCGGTGTTGTAGGGAATGAGGCCGGTGCCGGAGAGGATCGATCCCGATACGGGTGCGACCGCCCGATCCGAAACCGAGCCGGCGCCGAGCGCCACGCCGCCGATGACGCTGGCCTGGGTGTCGCGGCCGAGCGCCAGCGCATTGTCGGCGCTCGCGGTCGCCTGGTAGCCCAGGGCGGAAGAGCCGATCCCTTGCGCGAAGGAGTCCGCGACGGCAAGCGTCCTGTCGTTGGTGCGCACATAGCGGATGCCGTCGCCATTGGCGTCGGTGTAGGCCAGCGAGGTGTCGCCGGTAATATTGCTGATCGAATTGCCAAGATTGGTGATGTCAGCAGTATTGGCGGCGATATCGGTGGTGTTCTGCGTCACCTGCTGGTTGGTCGCAAACAGCTGCGAGCCGTTGACCGCATCGGTCGAGGAGTTGCTCAACTGCCCGGCCGCGACGTTCTGGATCTGGCGTTCGGCGCCCACCGAGCCGACCGAGAATGCACCCGCGGGCGTCGCGCCGGCGAAGGTGTAGGCAACGCCGCCGATCGTGGTGCCGCCGACCGCCGTGGTCGCGGTCGACACCGCATTCGCGCCGATCGCCACGTCGCCGGCATTGTTGGCCACAGCATTCGGGCCGATGGCAACGGAATCCGTCCCCAGCGCCTGCGAATCCGCCAGCGTCGAATTGGCGTGGAAATACTTGATGCCGCCGCCCGTGCTGATGCTGTTGATCGTGTTGCCGAGATTGGTGATGTCGGCGGTGTTGGCGGCGATCGCCGTCGTGTTCTGCGTCACCTGCTGGTTGGTGGCGAAGAGCTGCGAGCCGTTGATCGCGTCGGTCGACGAATTGCTGAGCCGCCCCGCCGCGACATTGGTGATGGTCCGCTCCGCGCCGACCGCGCCGACGCTGACGGTGCTCGTCGGCGTCGTGCCGGCGAAGTTGTAGGCGACGCCGCCGATCGTCGTGCCGGCGGTGCCGACCGCCGCGGCGGTTACCGAGCCCGAGCCGAGCGCCACGTCGCCGGCGTTGCTGGCGTTGGCGAGGGCGCCCAGCGCGATTGCATTCTGGGCGCCGGCATTCGCTCCTACGCCGAGAGCGGTCGCTTGAAAGGCGGTTGCAAACGCGTTCTGGCCGATCGCGGTGCTGGACGTGGCTGTGGCATTGGCGTTGGCACCGACGGCGGTGCTGTATTGGCCCGAGGCCTTGGAGATGTATCCCATCGCCGTTGCGTCAAGCGCCGATGCGACGGCGCCGCTGCCGAAGGCCGAGGCGTTGGCGTCGGAGGCGCTCGAATTGGTGCCGGCCGCGATGGCGTTTGTCCCCGTCGCGGTCGCGACTGGTCCGATAGCAACGGAGTCCGTGCCCGTTGCGGACGAGTCCGCCGCCGTCGAATTGGCGTGGAAATACTTGATGCCGCCACCGGTGCTGATGCTGTTGATCGTGTTGCCGAGATTGGTGATGTCGGCGGTGTTGGCGGCGATGGCCGTCGTGTTCTGCGTCACCTGCTGGTTGGTGGCGAAGAGCTGCGAGCCATTGATGGCGTCGGTCGACGAATTGCTGAGCCGGCCCGCCGCGACATTGGTGATGGTCCGCTCCGCGCCGAGCGCGCCGACGCTGACAGTGCTCGTCGGCGTCGTGCCGGCGAAGCTGTAGGCCGTGCCGCCGATCGTCGCGCCGCTGGTGCCGACCGCCGTCGCGGTCACCGAGCCCGAACCGAGCGCTACGTCGCCGGAGCTTGCCGTCGCCGTCGCGCCGTTGCCCAGCGCGACATTGCCGGCAAGGCCGGCTGCACCCGCCGTCGAGCCATTGCCCAGCGCCACGGAGCCTTGCCCGACGGCCTTGTTGTTGTTGCCGATGGCAACCGCGCCTGCGGCCTGGTTTGCGGCTGTGGCGGTTGCCGTGCCGTCGCTGTTGGCGATGTTGTTGGCGCCGCCGGTGAAGGCGCCGGTGCCGCTGGCATAGCTCGGATCGCCGATGGAGACCGCGCCGTTGCCGTAAGCCGTGTTGCCGGCGCCAATGGCGACAGCCTTGCCGCCCGTGGCCGTCGCGGCCGTGCCGATGGCAACCGCGTCGGCGGAATTGGCGACCGCAGCATTACCGATCGCCACGGCGTTGGTGGCACTGGCCTTGGAGCCGATGCCGAGCGCGGTGCTGGCAATCCCGCTAGCGGCGGCGCTGACACCGGCGGCAAGAGAATTGTCTCCCGTCGCATTCGCGCCGGACCCGAATGAGGAGGCGTTCGCGCCGCTGGCGACAGCCGTGTTGCCGATCGCTGTGCTGGCGGAGCCACTCGCAACCGAGGTAGCACCCATCGCCGTGGCGAAAGCGCCCGAAGAGAGCGAATTGGTACCGATCGCGATGCTGTTGGGCACAGCCGTGTTGGCCTGAACGCCCGCCTGCGCGCCCGTGCCGAATGCGATGGACTGGTTGCCCCATGCACTGGCTCCTCTACCCACCGCTGCGGCGTTCGTTCCCGTTGCTTTGGTCAGGACGCCAATGGCAAGGGCGTTTTGCTGATTTGCTGTGACATCCGTGCCAAGGGCGATGGCGCCTTGGGCCAAGGCCCCTGACCCCGCAACGGTGCGCGCGCCGATATTGATAGAGTTGATATCGGACGCGACCGACTGGAAGCCTATCGCGATGGCGTTTTGACTGCCTGCATTGGCGTTGGTACCTTGGGCAAGGGAATCGATTCCGCTCTGGGTTGCTTGATATCCAAGCGCCATACCGCGCAGGCCACTAGCACTGGACTGATAGCCCATGGCGTATGCGTATTGGGCGCTGGCTACCGACCCGTAGCCAGTGGCGAACGCATAATTGTTGCTGGCCGTGGCGCCGACACCGACCGCGGTGGAGTTCGATCCCGAAGCGTGGGAGTTTGTGCCCAGTGCGCTGGCCCCGGCCGCAGTGGCGTCGGACTGAACGCCAATGGCTACCGTATTGATGTTGTTTGAAATCGCGCCGCCGCCGATCGCCACCGCGCCGCCGGTGCCTGTGGCCTGCGCATCCTGGCCGATTGCCACTGCGTATTGCGTTGACCCGACAGATCGGGTCCCGATCGCAACAGCATTGAGCTGAGAGGCCGTCGCGGCCGGGCCGATAGCGACTGAGCCACTGGCCGTCGCGGTGCCGCCGCCGGCGGCATACTGCGCGGACGCCGGGGTGGCGATGCTCCCGAATGCGATTGCACCCAGCGCCGCTGCCGCAATTCTGCCGCTGCCCAGCGTGCCAAGCCCCAGACATTTGCGTCGCATGCCGAGCACGCGGCACGCGTTGCGCAGCACCGCCATCAGGCGGCGCCGCACCGAGCGGCTGTCGGCCGCGCCCGCGATCCAGTTTCCGACAAAGCTTGAAGAAAGTTCGATCCTTCTCCGCCCCTCGACGCGTTTGGTCATGCTAGTTTTTCCTCGCAATTGCCGAGGCGCTCTGATGTGCCGCACCATTCGCCTCGGTGGCCAAAAAATCTTCGAAATTGCGCGTCTTCTCCCGCAACGAGAGACCGACCTTCGCGCCTTGTTTTTCAATCAGCTGATAGGCGCTCGCGACCCATGGCTGCGTCGGTTCTGGAACCGCATGCAGTGCAGCCTCCGTCCGTTCCGGCGGCAGGTTTACCGCCACCAGCGCGCGGCAGAAATCGAAATGAAATCCCGGATCGCCTTCACCACAAGCCGGAGAGGTCAGTCCAAGCACGAAACAGGCCAGGAGATGGTCGAGTTCCGCAGCGCTGATCCGGCTGGCGTATTGGCGTTGCAGTGCAGCCCAGGCCGCTTCGGCCTTAGGCGCGAAGACCTCGATTTCCGCGAATTGAATGTCCATGGGACAATCCGACATGCTGTATCATCTGGTTGCTCCCCCGCCCCAAATGACTTCAATCGCGACCATGAGCACATTCGCGGTGCAGGTATTTTGGAATAATCCGGAATCTTTGTAGGAAAATCCGGTATTTGGTCCCTGCGCGACAACTGTGACTGCTCTGCCACACAACCTTCGACTATACTGAAGATCAATCGAGGTATCGCCGCGGACAATCATGCGCGCCGCAACAGTCGTTAACGTTGCAGCTTCACCTGCCTGGGGGTTCTGTTCCGGTATCTGGACATGGTGACTGTCAAGTGGCTCTGGTCCGAGAATCCACTGAGATGAGCGACTTCCGCAATCGACAGGTCGCTCTCGATGAGAAGTTTTTCGGCGAAATCGAGACGCAGCCGCAGCAGGTATTTGTGCGGCGGCTCGCCAAAGGTCTTGGTGAATGCCAGGATGAAATGGCTCGGCGAAAGGCCACAGAGTGCGGCCAACTCGGCCACCGCGATTTTGCTGGAAAAATTTACCTCCAGGAATTCGCGCACCCGCCGGGCGCTGCGGTTCGACAGACCGCCCTTTGGGGCTTGTGGCAACTTTCGCGCTCCTGCGTAGTTCCGAAGCAAATGGACGCCGAACATGGTGACCATCGAATCGATATAGAACTCGTTTGGAGTTTCCCGATCCGTCAGTTCCGCCTTCAGCAATTGCGCGAGTTGCAGCGCTTGGAAGTCGACGGTCCCGTACGGCGGCGGCTGAAGCTCGGCATGGCCGGTGTCGAATTCACGCGTTGCCAGCTCGAAGAGACTCTCGGGGGTGAGCGCCACGATTACGCTTTCCGTGGTGGATGACCGGGTCACCTTGCCGCCGAGGTCGGCTGGGACGATCATGATCATGCCGACGTCGCCGTCGTATTCGTGGACTTTGTCGCTGCCCAGCGATGCCGCAATCCCTGGTGAGGGTGTAAGCAGAACCGAAGCGAAATGTTCCGCCGCTTTGAATGTGTGTGATCCCGGCCCATGAACGACATGAGCCGCGCCGCCTCGAAACGTGACCAGGTAGCGCCCCGCGCTTTCCGGAATTCCGTCGAAGATGCGACGATCCGCGCGCCGCCGCTCTGTCCCGGCGCTTTCCTGGACGTTGCCTCTATGTTGCATCTTCGTCTCTGCCACTGCTGCGCCGATCAATCCAATCCTGTGCTGTATCGAGGCGCCCAGAATTCACGTTTGCTCCTGGGCGTTCCTTCGAATCCTACAGATGCTGCTTTATATTGCAAAGAAGAATTTGAGCTCAAATGAAAATTTTACCAGGATTTTGACTATAAATTTACAGGTTTGAATTTTTAGCCAAGGCTACCTGACTATTTTCCGATCTTATCTTACCATTTTGCCTAGTTATTGTGCATAGTGTGTATTCCGAATATAGATCGCGCGGCCATTGACAGAGTTGGTCGACTATCTGTCATTGCCACGGACGATCCGGCAGCAGTTATCGCCCGAATCATGGCTTCTTTCCCTTGTGCTTCTTCATGGCGGTGGCCAAATGGCCTTGATCCGAAAATCCCGCGAGGTAGGCGACTTCGGCGATGGCGACCCTCCGGGAGCGATCCAGGGCTGCGGACAGAGCATATCCCGCTCCCCCGCATGGTTGCTCTTCTGGGATTGGCATTTTCGGGGATTATGTCCGAGGGCGTGCCGATCGACCCGATCGGCGCCTGCGCTGCGTTCCTGAACCTCGCCCGCATTTTTCATTCAGCCTTGCCTCAGCCGCTTTGCCAGCCCATCGAAATTCCGTGCCGTGCAAACAGCCAACCCGGAAATCCGGACGGTAATTTGTATCCCCCATAGTCCTGCCCAAAGGCAGCGTAGCGCATCCCGTGGATAGAAAAAACATTGTAAGTGAAGAAAAAAGTTCGCGCGAGAAAAACATGGCCTGGCTTGGCCGGCGCTACGGAATTATCCGGCTCACGCAGGCCTGCTAAAGATCGCCTCGGCGTTTCTCGTACAGATCCCAGGACAGCTCGACCATTGCCAGAAGAACGTCTTCCTGGCTCCACCCGGCGGCAACCGCCGCCTCGACAATTCCGCGGACGAGCGGCAGCAATTGGCGCTCGCATTCGGCCGACAGGTTGGCCTCGGCGCCGTCGGCAGGCGGACTATCGAAATCAAATCCCACCATCGGCGTTCCCCCGCCATCAATGATCTAATGAAATGTATGTCTCTGCAATCATACTCCCGTCTAATATACATCAATCGGTAACGAAACACAGCAGCGTCGAGATTGACAGGGCATGGCCGCCCCGATTGCAGCGGCTCCATGGTTCGTCTGGACGTCTTTTTTGGCCTCCTGTTGCCGGCATTGCACATCTTGGATGCGAACCCCAGGCATTCGCGTAAAGCTATCGGGATCCTGGCGAGCTTTGCCGCATGGAGCGGAACCTGCCGCTTCATGGCATCGATGAAGTCGATCAGGTCACCGGGCCGAGCAGGACCGAGCCATCCGGCACCCCGCCATCGATCGGGATGGCTCTGCGGTTTGCGCTCGCCGCCATCGGCTGGCCGATGTCGGACGTCACGATGACCGGGCTCTTCGACGGCACGCGGTCGTAGAGGTCGATGATGTCCTGATTTATCAGGCGCACGCAGCCTGACGAGACGGATTTGCCGATCGAGTTCCATTCCGGCGAGCCATGCAGGCGGTAGAGCGTGTCGACGTTGTCGTGGAACAGGTAGAGCGCGCGGGCGCCGAGCGGGTTCTTGAGGCCGCCGGGCATGCCGCCGTTCTTGGCGCTGTATTCTTCCAGTTCAGGCTGGCGGGCAACCATCTCATCGGGCGGCGTCCATTTCGGCCATTTCTGCTTCCACTGGACGACAGCGTCTCCCGACCATTCGAAGCCGGCGCGGCCGAGGCCGACGCCGTAACGGATCGCCTGGCCGCCTTCGCGCACCAGATAGAGGAAATGGTTGGTCGTATCGACGATGATGGTGCCTGGCCGCTGGCCGGTCGGATCGGGAACGATCTGGCGCAGGAACTGCGGGTCCATCTTCTTGATCGGGATGGCCGGGAGCTCGAACCCGCTGTCGGAAATCGGGCCGTACATCGTCGCATAGTCGCCGAGCGGCGGCTCGTCATAGGTCGGCGGTGGCGGTTCGACCGGCGCCGGCGCCGGTCCGGTGGTGGTGCAGGCGGAGACCGCAATCGAAGCGGCGCCAAGGGCTGCAGCATTCAGAAAGCCGCGACGGCTCAGGCGATAGGGGTCGATTTCGGTCTTCAACATGGTTGCCTTTTTTGAGTCTCGAATCGCAAGAAAGCGTGAATGCCTTCAAGCGGCGCAGTGGTCGGCCTCCCCCAATGCCTGACGCGATAGGCGGTTCCGATTCTGGCCTGAGGGTGGACAAACAAAGGCGAAGCTGTGACCGCCCTGCCACTGTTGCTCGAAGGCAACAGAGTGATCAGCCGCCGGTCAGCAGGCCTTCAAGCGACGGCAGGATCAGCGCCGGCGGGAAATCCCGGTATTCCTCGGGCTGGTTGGCGCGGTTGATCCATACGGTGCGAAAGCCGAATTTGGTGGCGCCGGCGACGTCCCAGCGGTTGGACGACTGGAACGAGACGGCGCCCGGATAGAGTCGCCAGCCCGTCGCCACCATGTCGTAGGTCGACGGGTCGGTCTTGAAGCGCCTGACGGCGTCAACCGAAAAGATATCGTCCAGCACCTGGTCGAGGGCGGCCGACTTGACCGCCGCTTCCAGCATCTCGGGCGAGCCGTTGGACAGGATTGCGAGCTTGGCGCCGGATGCTTTCAGCGCCTTGAGCACGGCCGGCACTTCCGGATAGCAGTCGAGCCGCCAATAGGCTTCGAGCAGCTTGGCCTTCAGTCCCTTGTCGGCGGAGGGAACCTTGAGCAGGGCGAAATCGAGCGCCTGTTCGGTGAGCTGCCAGAAATCGGCATAGCCGCCCATCAGCGTGCGCACCCAGGAATATTCCAGCTGCTTGGCGCGCCAGATTTCCGAAAGCAGCGGGCCGTCGGGGCCGATCTCGCCGTCATGACGGCGCACGGCTGCGTGCACGTCGAACAACGTGCCATAGGCGTCGAAAACGTAAGCCGCGTAATGCATGGCGACAGTTTTGAGGGCAGGCGGCGCAAGGTGCAAGCATCGATTACAGTCTTGATCGCTTTCTTGGGGCGCTCTGGCCTCAACAAATCCGCTCCATGCCGGTTGACGGCGCCGGTCAAAGCATCTTCCAATGCCTGGCAACAAACAGCTTTGAAGCGGAACCGAACAATGACACTGGCGACTGCGGCGCTATCGGCGACATGGACCTTCGTCGACGGCGACTGGTACGAAGGCAACGTCGCCATCCTTGGTCCGCGCAGCCACGCCATGTGGCTCGGCACCAGCGTCTTCGACGGCGCCCGCTGGTTCGAAGGCGTCGCCCCCGATCTCGAGCTGCATGCCGCTAGGGTGAACGCATCGGCGACCGCGCTCGGCCTCGCGCCGTCGATGAACGTCGACCAGATCGTCGGCCTGACCTGGGACGGGCTGAAGAAGTTCGACGGCAAGACAGCGGTCTACATCAGGCCGATGTACTGGGCCGAGCATGGCGGCTATATGGGCGTGCCGGCCGATCCGGCCTCGACCCGTTTCTGCCTCTGCCTTTACGAATCGCCGATGATCTCGCCGACCGGCTTTTCGATCACCGTGTCGCCGTTCCGGCGGCCGACCATCGAGACCATGCCGACCAATGCCAAGGCCGGCTGCCTCTATCCCAACAATGGCCGCGCCATTCTCGAAGCCAAGGGACGCGGCTTCGACAATGCGCTGGTGCTGGACATGCTGGGCAATGTCGCCGAGACCGGAACCTCGAACATCTTCCTGGTCAAGGACAGCCACGTGTTGACGCCGGCGCCCAACGGCACCTTCCTGTCCGGCATCACCCGCTCGCGCACCATGACGCTGCTTGGCGATTACGGCTTCAAGACCACGGAGAAGATGCTGTCGGTGCGCGACTTTCTCGAAGCCGACGAGATATTTTCGACCGGAAATCATTCCAAGGTCGTGCCGATCACCAGCATCGAGGACCGCGATCTGCAGCCCGGGCCGGTGGCCAAGAAAGCGCGCGACCTTTATTGGGAATGGGCGCATTCGACTTCCGCCGGTTGAGCCGCTAAAAGGCAATTGGCGCTTCATTCCGGAGTTGTTCCAGATCAATGCAGCCCTATCTTAATCCGGTATCCGCACCGGATTTTTCCATGAGGAGTATGACCGATGGCTTTTGAATTGCCCGCCTTGCCCTACGACTACGAGGCCTTGCAGCCTTACATGTCGAAGGAGACGCTGGAGTATCACCACGACAAGCACCACAAGGCTTATGTCGACAACGGCAACAAGCTGGCCGCCGAAGCGGGCCTTGGCGATCTGTCGGTCGAAGAGGTGGTCAAACAGTCGTTCGGCAAGAATGCCGGCCTCTTCAACAACGCAGCCCAGCACTACAACCACATCCATTTCTGGAAGTGGATGAAGAAGGGCGGCGGCGGCAACAAGCTTCCGGGCGCCCTGCAGAAGGCTTTCGACGCGGATCTCGGCGGGTACGACAAGTTCAAGGCCGACTTCATCGCCGCTGGCACCACGCAGTTCGGCTCGGGCTGGGCCTGGGTCTCGGTGAAGGACGGCAAGCTGGCAATATCCAAGACGCCGAACGGCGAGAACCCGCTCGTCCATGGCGCATCGCCGATCCTCGGCGTCGATGTCTGGGAACATTCCTATTACATCGACTACCGCAACGCGCGGCCGAAATATCTCGAGGCCTTCGTCGACAGCCTCATCAACTGGGACCATGTCCTTGAAATGTACGAAGAGGCGAAAGCCTGATCGACCCAGAGAAGCCCCGGTACTCCGGGGCTTTTCTTTCTCAGCTGAAGCAGCAGGCACACAAAATTCGGCAGAATCCGGCCGGCGGACAGGGAATAATCCCGGCCCGCCCTCCGTTAACGTTAGGTCGCGACCCCTCATCATCCTGGAGCCAATTGAATGAGAAAGCTTGTTATCGCCATCTCTATGCTCAGCCTCGCCGCCTCGGCGGCTTTTGCCGACCCGATCCTCGACCGACAGGGACTGATGAAGGAACGAGGCAAGATCGTCGGCGGCCTGTCAAAAATCGCCAAGGGCGAGGCAGACTTCGATGCCGCCGCCGTGCTGACGGCGCTGCAGGCGCTGCAAGTCAATGCCGAGAAGTTCGATGTCGACACGCTGTTCCCGGCCGGCAGCGACAGCGGTGATACCACCGCCTCGCCCAAAATCTGGAAAGACATGGCGGGCTTCAAATCGACCGAAGACAAGTACCTCGCCGACGTCAAGGCCGCAGTCGCCGCCGCACCCGCCGATGTCGATGCGCTGAAGGCGCAGATCGATACGCTCGGCAGTGATTGCGGCACCTGCCACAAGACCTATCGGGTGAAGAAGAGCTGATCCCGGGCAATGCCCTTGTGGAAAAAATTTGTCGGCGTCGCCCTTGTCCTGGGCGTCGTCGGTGCGGGCGCCGGCTGGCTGTTGTCGGCGCCGGTCAAGCTCGACACTGGCACCCTGGCGCAGCTCGGCCCCGGCGACGCCGCCAGGGGCAAGCGCATTTTCAATGCCGGCGGCTGCACCTCCTGTCACGCCAAGCCGGGCTCGCAAGGCGACGCCCGTTTGCAACTGGTCGGCGGCCTCGAGCTCAAGACGCCGTTCGGCACCTTCGTGCCGCCCAACATCTCGCAGGATCCCAAGGACGGCATCGGCGCCTGGACGGTCGAGGACCTTGCCAACGCCATGCTGAAGGGCGTGTCGCCGTCGGGCGAGCATTTCTATCCGGCCTTTCCCTACGCGTCCTACGCCCGCATGAAGCCGGCTGATATTGCCGATCTCTATGCGTTCCTGAAGACGCTGCCGGCGGTCGCCGGCAAGGCGCCCGACAATTCCCTGACTTTCCCCTTCAACATCCGCCGCGGCCTCGGCCTGTGGAAGCGGCTCCATCTCAGCAAAGAGCCGGTGATTGCCTTTGCCGATGGCACGCCTGATCTGGTACTCGCCGGCCGCTATCTGGTCGAGGGGCCCGGCCATTGCGGCGAATGCCACACGCCGCGCGATGTCACCGGCGGCACCAGGAAGAGCCAGTGGTTGGCTGGCGCGGCGGCCGCCGAAGGCAGCGGCATCGTGCCGAACATCACATCGGGCGAAGGCGGGCTCGGTGACTGGTCGGAAGCCGACATCGCCAACTATCTCGAAACCGGTTTTACCCCTGATTTCGATTCGGTCGGCGGCGCCATGGTCGACGTGCAGCGCAACATGGCCGAACTGCCGCCGGAAGATCGCGCGGCAATAGCCGCCTATCTCAAGGCGGTGCCGCCGCATCCCAACGGCTACCCGGTGCGCAGCAAGCCGGCCAAGTGATCCCGGCTACAGGTGGCGATCGCCGAGGAAGTCGAAGCCCGTCTCGAAGAAATGGCTGTAATTGCAGGTCAGTTCCTCGCCGGGTGCGATGTCGCGCAAGGCATAGGTTTCCTCGGGCGAGGAGACATCGCAATTCGGTTCGTCGTCATGGTTCATGTAGCGGGCGTCGTCGGCTTCGAAGACGATGTAGTTCGGATCCCGGCGGTCTGGATAGGAATAACGGTCGAGATAGTTCTTCACCGGGCCGCTCTCGCCTTCATAGGTCTCGACGTCGATGATCCGGTCGAATCTGGGGTCGAGCTTCCAGACCAGCGTGCCCTTGGCAATGTGGTTCCTGGCGAAAACCCCGATGCCCTGGATCGGTGATTTCTCGAGATAGGTGTCGACGAGCAACATAGTGGCCCCTTTGCGTATGTCATGGTCTGGAAGGTGGCGCGCATTGGGTAGCGCGCAGCCATTGCAAATGCGAGTGAAAATGAGCAGCCTGGAATTCAAAAAGTGACGACCGGCGCGCCTCGACGGGCGCGCCTTTCGCATCGACATCAGCGCTGCTGCAAGGCCAGACGGACGCCTAACGCGCAGTAGATGCCGCCAACCACCTTGCCTTGCCATTTCACCACCGACGGATTGCGGCGCAGGAACGTGCCCAGCCGGCCCGCACTCACGGCAAAGACGACTGTGCTGAAAAGGCCGAGCAGAACAAAGATTATTCCCAGCGTCATCAGCTGGAGCATCACCGATCCGTTTTCAGGCCGCACGAACTGGGGCAGGAAGGCGAGGAAGAAAAGCGCCGTCTTTGGGTTAAGCACTTCGGTCAGGACAGCTTGACGAAACGCCTTGCTGGCGGAGATCGCGAGTGCGCCGGCAGTAGGGTCGGCCGGTATTCTCTCGATGATTGCGCGGATGCCGAGGTAAACGAGATACGCCGCGCCGATATATTTTACGACGCTGAACAGCGTTGCCGAAGTGGCGATGATCGCCGAAATGCCGACCATCGCCATGATGGTATGGAACACATCGCCAGCCGCGACGCCCGCGCCCGTCGCGACGCCAACCCTGGTTCCGGAACTCGTCGCTCGCGTGACCGTCAAAAGCGTGGCTGGGCCTGGAATAAACACAAAGCCAAGCACAACCGCTATGTAAGCCGTCAAGGTGGATAGATCGATCATTGCGACGCCTCCGTTGCATTCTCAGCCTTGCCCGTCACCCCAGGTTCGGGCTTGCCCGTAACCTCGGGTTCGGCCTTGCCAGTCACCTTGAGCGCAAAGGAATAGGTGTAGGCGATCTCCTCCAGCCTGGAGAACCGGCCCGACGCGCCGGCATGGCCGGAATCCATGTTGATCTTGAACAGCACCGGATTGTCGCCGCTCTTGCGCTCGCGCAGCCGCGCCACCCATTTGGCCGGCTCCCAATAGGTGACGCGCGGATCGGTGAGGCCGGCCAGCGCCAGTATCGGCGGGTAGTCGTGATCGGCGACATTGTCATAGGGTGAGTAGGCGGCGATCGTTTGGTAATCTTCCGCCGACGCGATCGGGTTGCCCCATTCCGGCCACTCCGGCGGCGTCAGCGGCAAGCTTGCGTCGAGCATCGTGGTCAGCACGTCGACAAAGGGGACCTCGGCAACGATGGCGCCGAAATTTTGCGGCGCCATGTTGGCGATCGCACCCATCAGCATGCCGCCGGCCGAGCCGCCTTGCGCGACGATGCGGTCGTGTTGGGTGTAACGCTCGGCGACGAGATGCTGCGCGACGGCGATGAAATCGGTGAACGTGTTCATCTTGTGCGCCCGCTTGCCGTCGTCATACCAGCCATAGCCCTTGTCCTTGCCGCCGCGGACATGGGCGATGGCAAAGACAAAGCCACGGTCGACCAGCGAGAACCAGTTGGTGTTGAACGCCGCCGGGATGGCAATGCCGTAAGAGCCGTAGCCGTAAAGCAGGCACGGTGCGGAGCCATCGAGCGGCGTGTCGCGGTGGTGCAGCAGCGAGACCGGCACCAGTTCGCCATCGGCGGCCGGCGCCATCAGCCGGCGCGTGACATAATGATCCGGATTGTGACCGGACGGCACTTCCTGGGTCTTCAGCAGCACACGCTCGCGGCTGCGCATATTGTAGTCGAAGACCTGCGCCGGGGTCGTCATCGACGAATAGGTGAAGCGCATGATCTCGGTGTCGTATTCATAGGACCCCGACAGGCCGAGCGAGAACGCCTCTTCGTCGAACGAGATCAGATGCTCCTCGCCGCTGCGGCGATCGCGCACGACGATGCGCGGCAGCCCTTCCTTGCGTTCGAGCCTGACCATATGATCCCTGAAGCCGACCACCGACAGGATCAGCCGGCCTGGCTCGTGCGCCACCAGCTCTTCCCAATTGGCGCGAACCGGGTCATTAGCCGGCGCCGTCATGATCTTGAAGTCCTTGGCGCCGTCGGCATTGGTGAGGACGAAGAAGATGTCGCCGCCTTCTTCCAGATCATATTGCAGGCCAGTCTCGCGCTTTGCCACCAGCTTTGGCTCGGCGAAAGGCTCATCGGCGCGCATCAGGTGATATTCCGAGGTTTCGTGATCGTTGATCCCGATCATGATCCATTCGTTGGAGCGCGTGCCGCCGACATCCATGAAGAAGCCGGGATCGGTTTCCTCATAGATCAGCCGGTCATTAAGGGGGCTGCCGCCGAGCGCGTGGAACAGCACCTTGGACGGGCGATGATTGTCGTCGAGCCTTGTGTAGAAGAAGCCGTCATCGGCGGCATTCCAGACGCCGCCACCACTGGTGGCCTCGATCTGGTCGCTCAGTTCCTTGCCGCTGGTGAGATCGCGCACGCGAAGTGTGAAGAATTCAGAGCCCTTGTCGTCGAACGCCCACAACAGCTTGCGGTGATCGGCCGAATGGTCGACGCCGCCGAGGCGGAAATAGGGCTTGCCCTCGGCTTCCGCGTCGCCATCGAGCAGGATCTGCTCATCGCCGCCATCGCGCGGCATGCGGAAATAGCGGGGCTGTTCGCCGCCAAGCTTGAAGGATGAGCCGTAAGCATAGGGGCCATCCTTCATCGGCACCGTCGAATCATCTTCCTTGATGCGCCCCTTCATCTCGCCGAACAGCTGCTTCCGAAGCTCTAGCGTATCGGCCATAAGCACTGCTTGATAGGCGTTTTCGGCTTCGAGATGGGCGCGGATGCGGCCCTCAAGCAGGGAAGGGTCCCTGAACATCGCCTGCCAGTTCTCGGCCCTCAGCCAGGCATAATCATCTGTGCGGGTAATGCCGTGATGCGTGTCGAAGACGGGGTGTTTCTCGGGGATCGGCGGGCTGGCGGACGGAAAAGCTGAGGTCTTGGTCATTGCGTCTCACTGAAGAAATTACTTGAATGGCAAATGAACACGCCGATCAGCGCGGGTTCAAGGGCCGGGATGTATTGGTTGCGGCGGGCTCGGGAGATGAGCCAAAAGGAGAGGATGATGAATTTCCATATCAACACCGCTGCGGCTCTCGCCGTCGTCGCTTCGACCGTTCTGGCTTTCACCGGCCAGTCTCATGCAACCGCGTTCGCCGCTTGGCAAGTGGCTGGCGTGCCGTTCGGCGACACGCTCAACGTTCGCAAATATCCGTCCGGCACCTCGCAGAAGCAGGCCGCCTATCCCAACGGGACGATCCTGCAGATGACCGGCAAGTGCACCGGCGGCTTGAATCTTCTGGAGATCGCCGGCCAGCCGCACTGGAAACAGAAACAGGCAATTCGCTATCAATGGTGTCAAGTTTGGCACGACCCGGCGCAAAATGGTGGTTTTGTTAGTGGCTGGGTCTATGGAAAATACCTCACGCCGTATTGAATCCGGTCAGACCGAAGATCTTCTTCGGCGGGTTTCGCCAACGCTTTGCAACTTGCGGTTTGGTACGAATCCGACAATCAGCTGCCCAAACCTTGAAGCATAGATCAAGCATCGCTGCCCACTTTATGAGTCCCTGCTGATTTAGCGATGGCGTGACCTTACGTCATGCTAGTCCTGGTCCGACCAGAAAATATCGCGAAGTTACAGAGTGCACGAAAGATTGAAGCTGAAGAGCGACTATTCGATGAATATCGTTGAATATAGCGCAAGATGCGAATTGACTTACTTTGTCTGTGGGCTCATTAAGATGCCCGGACGCGAATCCATGAAGCTCTTCCCGCGTGAAATTCGCGCCATGCCCGATCTTCCAAAAAGGGCGCAAACAGAAACATCCTTCGTTGGGGCCTAAACCATGGATATCGTCGAAACACCTTCCAGAAATAGCGATGCGCTGATCGAGCTGACCGCCGATGTGGTGGCAGCCTATGTCAGCAACAATCCCGTGCCGGTCGGCGAATTGCCGAACCTTATCGCTGATGTCCATGCCGCTCTCGGGCGCGTGGGCGGAGCAAGCGAACAGCCTCCGGCCGACAAGCAGAAGCCTGCGGTAAACCCGAAGCGCTCTGTTCATGACGATTACATCGTCTGCCTTGAAGATGGCAAGAAGTTCAAGTCGCTGAAGCGCCACCTGATGACCCATTACGGTCTGACGCCCGATGAATACCGCGAGAAGTGGAATCTCGACGCCAGCTATCCGATGGTTGCCCCTAACTATGCCGCTGCCCGTTCGCAGCTGGCCAAGAAGATGGGCCTCGGCCGCAAGCGCAAGGGGCGGTAACACCGGCTCCAATGGACAAGATCAACGGCGCCCCTTACGGCGCCGTTTTTGTTTCTAGAACAATTCCAGGAAAACTGCCGAGCGCTTTCCCTTGGAATTGCGTCGAAAGAAGAGAAGATAGAGCAATCAAGCAGTCTGCTTGAGAGCCATCTCGGCGTCCCGCTTGACGCGCTTGACCATCGAGCGCAGGCCATTGGCCCGCTGCGGCGACAGATGTTCGTCGAGGCCAAGCGACCTCAGCGTCGCCTCTGCGTCCGTTTCAAGGATCTGGCTGGCAGTCCGTCCCGAAAACAGCGCCAGCATGATGGCGACCAGACCGCGCACGATATGAGCGTCTGAATCGCCTGTGAAGGTGATGACCGGATCGGCGCCCGGCGCTCGGCTCGTGGTCAGCCAGACCTGGCTGACGCAGCCCGGCACCTTGTTGGCGGCGTTGCGTTCGGCGTCGGGAAATGGCGGCAGCGCTTCGCCGAGCTCGATCACATAGCGATAGCGGTCTTCCCACTCGTCGAGCAGGGAGAAGTCGTCGCGGATCGTCTGGATCGTCGTGGCCATTGCTCGCGATATAGTCATCCGCGGCTGCGGCGTCACGGAAAAAGAAGAAAAGCACCGCAGGCATCGAGAGGTCCGACCGGCCTGCGGTGTCGCTGTAGATACAGCTGAAACGGTGTTTAGTTCTTCGCCACCAGCTTGGCAGGTATGTTGACTGTCGCCGGCAGCACGATGTCCTTGGCGACGCTGCCGGTGGCCAGCGATGTATCGGGCGAGGTCTCGGCGCTCTTGTCGTCCAGCATGGCGGCGGCGATCTTGGCGGTTTCCTTGGCCCGGGCGCTGATCGTATGCATCGCCGACTTGCCGGTTTCGCAGACGTCCGGCTTGCGCTCGCAAATGCCCGCGATGTCGCCGACCGCTTCGCGCGCCGCAAAAAGCGCCTGGAACGGCCCGACGCTCTCGCGGCCATCCTCGTCGGGGCCGACGGTCAGCGGCAGCGCCAGCAACACCAGCGAAAACCAGAACGCCATTCTTATCAAAAAGCCCATCGATCTGCCCTCTCGTCCAATGACCGGATCATGCGTCCATGCGCAATGACCTCTTTATATCAGCGACAATGGCACATGAGGCGCAAAGGACGGCTTTCTTGCTCAGCGAAAATTTTCCTCAAATTTTAGGCAAATTCGAAGCGAGGCGTTTTGCAGTGCATTAGCCTCAAATGCCGGCAATTTTCTTAACCTTGCAGTAACCATCTAAGCGATTGTTGCGCATGGATATCTTCAGAAGAGCAGGCATGCCGGCTCAGGGTTTCGCAGCCACGGGCACGCCCTTTGCACATAACGCTCCGTTTACTATGGCCACAAATGGCGGTGCATTCCGGTGCCGGCGCTCCAATTTTTGCCGCAGCGCGCTCGTTGTTCCGGTCAGCCTTATTCATTCCTTAAACGCTGGATGCGAGTTTCAAACAAGCAAAAGCGACCTGCAAAGCAGGGCAGTCACGACCGGGTGCGAGTGCGTTGAGTTTGACAACTGCCAGATATATTGAACTGCCTGGCGCGCTGGCGGCCGGTTGCGAACGCATGGTCCATCCGGCCATCATCGGCCAGGGCGATCGCCTGCGCCAGCGCCGGTTCATCGGCATCATGCTTGCCGCTCCGTTCTTCGCCGCCGGTGCGGCGGTGACACTGGTCACCTCGGGCATGGGCGCCGCCGTCACCGTCGCAGCCATTTTCGCCGCCTTCGGTCTTTGCTGGTTCGCCGCCTTGCTGGTGGCGGCGTCAGGCAAGATGGCGCTGGCAGCCCAGGTTGCCCTTGCCGCCGGCGGTCTTGCGCTTGCCGGCGCCGTCGCGGCAGCAGGCGGCCTGGCGTCGCCGGTTGCGCTGCTGGCCCTGGCACTGCCATTCGAGGCCTGGTGGATCGGCGGTTCAAAGCGCGCGGCACTTTGGGGCGGCCTCTCGGCCTTGGCCGCAATGCTGCTGCAGCCCTTTGTCGCCTCTGTCGTCCCGCTCGGCGGGGCGCAAGTCGCGGCGTGGCACTGGCTGCTGCCGCTCGCCTGGGGCCTGACGCTGGTTCCCCGGCTCGCAGCCCTAGGCGATGCCGCACGCGCGCAGCCCGCGCTGCTTCCAAACGACCGCCTTGAAGACATGATCGACGCCGTTGTCCTGCATGTCGCCCGGCATGGCGAGGTCCTGGATGCCTCGGCCAAGGCGCGCACCATCCTGAAGCTGCCGCCGGAACTGCTTTTCGGCGCCGGGCTGTTCGACCGCATCCACCTGTCCGATCGCGTCGCTTATCTCAGCGCGCTTGCCGACATGCGCGATGGCGCCCTGGCGCGCCGGCTCGATCTTCGGGTAAGGCTGCCGCAGGACGGCAGCGCCTCGACGGCCGACAATTACCGGCCATTTCAGCTCGAACTGATGCGCGCCGAAGAGCAGCAGGAGACCTTCACTCTGCTGCTGCGCGAGAACGACGAAACTGCCGAATTGCGCGACGAGCTTGCTGCCGCCAATGAGGCCGCAGCGTCGGCCGAGGTGGCAAAGGGCCGCTTCCTGGCGGTCGTCAGCCATGAGCTTCGGACGCCGCTCAACGCCATCATCGGTTTTTCCGACATGCTGCTGCATGAGATGTTCGGCGGCTTCAAGGACCCGCGCCAGAAGGAGTATGTCAGCCTGGTGAAGGAGTCGGGCCAGCATCTGCTTGCCGTCGTCACCTCCATCCTTGATGTCTCGAGGATCGAGGCCGGCGCCTACGCGACCGAGCCCGAACCGTTCCGATTCATCGAAGCGGTCGAGATGTGCCAGTCGATGATGCAGCTGCAGGCGAATGCCAAGAACATCGATCTCCAGGCGCAGATTGCGCCGGACGCCGGGGAGATCAATGCCGACCGTCGTGCCGTGCAGCAGATCCTGATCAACCTCGTCTCCAATGCGGTCAAGTTCACGCCCGATGGCGGCAATGTCGTCGTCGGCGCCAAGCGGATCGGCTCGCGGCTGCATTTCTGGGTCAGGGACACCGGCATCGGCATCGCCGAGGAAGATTTTGTCAATCTCGGCAAGCCGTTCATGCAGATCCAGAACGACTATACGCGCCGCTTCGAGGGCACCGGGCTCGGCCTGTCGCTGGTCAAGGGCCTGGTGGCGCTGCACGACGGCACGATGTCGATCGAAAGCATGCCGGGCGAGGGGACGACGGTCACGATCAGCCTGCCGGTGAACGGGCCGAAGAGGAGCGCGACCGACAGGAACGGGGTGCTGCCGATGCCCGCGACCAGGACGAAAGGCGACGCGAAAGGGGACAGGAATGGCTCGCTCCGCAAAACAGCCTAAGGCGGTCAAGCGCCGCAGCGGCGCGTTCGAGGCCGGCGCGATTGCGCTGGGCGGCGCGATCTCGCGCAATCCGGTCCTGGTCGGCGGCTCGACCGCCTTCCTGGTGACGCTGTTCTACGTTTCCGCCAACGCGCTGTGGTACCAGCCGTTTCCGCATGCCGGCGCCTTCTTCGCCACCCGCAGCATCGAGGGTTTTCCGCACCCCGGCGCGGACGAACCCGAAACCACCATCAACATCCTGCGGCCCGGCCCGGCTCCGGTCAAAAGCGATCCGACCGTCGAGCAGGTCCAGGGCATCCTGAAGGATCTCGATTTCTACACGGGAACGGTCGACGGCATTTCCGGGCCGAATACCCAAAAGGCGATCCAGGCATACCAGCAGAAAGTTGGCCTGCCGGCCTCCGGTGAGATCGACGCCGTCCTGCTCGACCAGCTCGGCGCCAAGCAGACAACAGCTGGCATCCCGCATCCTGTGCCGAGGCCCGTGGATATGGCCGCCGCTCGAGTTGCCGCGCCCGAGGCCGCGCCTGCGCCCATCCCGGTTTCCGCGCCGGTATCCGCCCAGGCGCCCGATGCCCGCATCGTCAAGATCCAGGCCGGCCTGAAGGCATTCGGCAATGACGACATGCAGCTCGACGGCGTCGTCGGCGCCCGCACCAAGGCGGCGATCAAGGAATTCCAGTCGCTATTCGGCCTGCCGGAAACGGGCGAGCCCGACGAGGTCGTCTACGTCAAGATGCGCGAGATCGGCCTGACCAATTGAGTGGTCAAGACGACCGCTCGCGGATAGACGAAAATCCGGCTAAGACGCCGCGCATGTCCTCCGGAGCCTCGTCATGCGCGTAACCACCGAGTTTTGGGTGTCGGCCCTGCTGCGCCGTGTTTTCGGCGCCGGCGGCTTTGCGGCCGTCGTCAAGCGCGGCGCAACCGAGGCCGGCGCTGTCTTCGTGCTCTCCCGCGGCAGGCTGGGCGACGTCTCCCTGTTCGGCCCGGCGCCGCAGACGAGCTACGATTCGGACAAACCGGATGATCGCTTTTTCACGCTGCTCGGCGCCGGCGACGATGCCGCCGCGCTTGACGCCAGGCTTGAGCGGGAGAAAAAATTCGATCCCGACATCTGGGTGGTCGAGATCGAGGCCGCAACGGTTTCCGTCGAGGAGCTTCTCTCCGTCAAGACGCCTTGAGGCTGGCCGCTAAGCTGGCTTTGTCGTCCGGCGCTTGGTCGCCATTCGCGGCGACAGGGGTGTTGCCGCGCACCGCTCGCGACAATGTTTCGGCCTTCCAGCCGCGCACCTTGTCGAGCGCCGCCTCGTGGTGCAGCAGCCGGTAGCGGTCGAGGAAGATGCGGATCGCCTGCGGGTGCGGAAACTCCCGGGGGTAAACCGCGACCACGATCAGGAATGCCCTGTCCTCGCTGAGGTCGAGCGCCCGCAGCGCGGCGAGCAACGAGACATAGCTCGAATGCTCGGTCAGCGACCGCGCCGTGGAGAAGTCGATGTCGAGCGCGTCGGCAAGCGCGGTCTGAAAGAAGGCGGCGTTGCCGGTCAGCGCCGTCTCGCGCAGCTTGCTGTAAGTTGCTGAGCCGACGAAGGGATTGACCGATGTCGCCTCGCCCTCGGCGAGCATCATCGAGCGCAGGCGGCGCCTGGCGGTTTCGGCGGCGCTGCCGGGCAGTTTTGGTGCGCTGGGAGCGGCGGCAGCGGCTTCGGCACCGTTGCCCGCCACGTCGGCGATCGGCTCGGGCTGCCGCACGCGCACCAGGGTCGGCTTTTCCAGCGACTTGATCAACTGCGCGATGGCCGGGTTCAAATCCTTGCGGCGGGCAATGGCGCGCGCATGCGGCAGGCCGTGGCGGCCGATCAACGCGATCAGGTCGATGTCGCCCAGCGCCCGCGAACGGACGAGCAAAGGCGCGCAGACATCGACCGGCTCCTCGCAAAGCCGCCGCACCAGGGCGGCCGGCGCATATTCGCATTCGGACAGGGCGGCGGCGACATAGCGGCGCGATTCGTCCGGCACGCTGTCGAACAGCGGCAGCGTCAGATCCTCGAGCTGGGCGATCTCGCGGCGCGACGGGCGGGTCAGCGAGCAGAACGCCGACACGGCGGCGCGAAACAGCCTTTCGGCTTTTCCCGATTCCGTCCGTATGGCGATTTGCCTGAAATCCGAAGCTGACACGGAAGATACGCCCGACACTCGACACAACCCGGACCATGCTCAACCGCAACTGTGTCGGTTTCGCGCTAGGCCTGGAACAAACATCAAATTAGCCGCGATCCGTTAGCGCTCCGTTAACCCTCTGCCGGCCTTAATCACATTTGGAGGCGTTGCGTTGTGCTCCGGGGCAACCGAGAGGAATACGCGAACCATGGGCATGGTACTGTCTTTCGTGCCGCGATCGGCACCAGTCAATCGAGCAGTTCAGGACACCGGTACGCCGGCGGCGGTGATCATTTTTCCCGGCGTCCGCTACGAGCATCCGCCATTGGCGGGCCAGGCGCGACCGGCGGACCAGCCGGGCACACCACGGACGCCTGTTCCGCACCACTGAATTTGCTGGTCGTCGGGGTGAGGTCAGTAGTCCTGCAGTTCGCAGGAGCTCTGGTCCAGGAACTGCGACACAACCGGCTTCCAGCTGTCGTCAGGCACCAAGGCGCGGATGACGAAGATGCCTTCCTCGATCGGCGCCTCGACGAAGATCGCCCCTTGCAGGTCTTCGGGAAGCTCCCTGCGCACGTCGATCATCTGTGCCGGCGTCAGCACCACGGTGTCCAGCTTGTTGCCGGTCGCCGTGCGGTCGTTGAATGAATAGAAATTGTGGCCGTTGCGGTCATAGACCGACACCGACCAGAACGGCACGCTGCCCGGCGCTTTGATCCGCACCACGCCTTCGGCAAGGTCGAAGCGGCAGGCGGCGGCGTAAAACAGCGGATCCACCGACTTCACCACCGGCGCGCCGCCCGCCTCGGCATCCAGCCTGGTCATCTTGTAGAGGTCGGACGCCATCGCCAGCCGTGACCAGGCATCGCGCTCGGTAAATTCCGGCACCAGCAAAAGCACCACGATGTGGACGATGCCGGCGCCGAGCAGGCCGAGCAGGATGGCGTGCAGCAACCTACGCATTGCAGCCAGCCTTGACGATCCGGGGCAGCGACACGTCGGAAAGGCCGGTGCTTGAGGCAATCGGCGTGTCGTAGAAGGTGAGCACGAAATACATCCGGCCAAAACCTTCGGTCAGAAGCCAGTTGCCGGGGGCCGGACGGTTGCCGACGGCGATGATCACCGAATTGTCGGGCTGACGCAGCACCTGGTAGGATTGCAGCGCCGCCAGCCTCGGCTTGCCGGTGTCGACCACGCCGAGCGATTGATCCGCGGCATAGAGCGTCCAGAACCGGGCGGTCGGGAAACTGCCTTCGATCCTGTAGTCGCATTGCCGCTGAAGCTCATCGCCGGCCGCATCGCGTTCGGCGATGAAGGACAAGCCTTCCGCCTTGCCGAGCGCCAGCACGCCCTCGCGCGCCACGCGCGCCTTCGAATAGGGGTCGGCATCTTGCGTGCCGATCTCGGGGAAGGCGGTCCATTGGCCGATGCTGATCGCGCCGACGCCGCTCTGCGCCTGCAGCGCATACCAGACGCTGCCGCCGCCGAGGCCGATGGCTATGGCAAGCGAAAGCAGCGTGAAAAAGGCGGTCTTGAGCATGAAGAACCGGGACGAGAGAATTATCGTTCGGGGATATAGCGGGGCAGGCCACAGAGCAAGCAGCGCTGTGGAATCAAAGCGCCGACAGGGTCTCCGGTGTCTGCGGCGAGCCGAGCACGGGCGCTGTCTGGAACACCTTGGTCATCTCGCGCAGCGTCTGTGTCGTGCGGCTGGACAACACCGCCGGGCGCTCGGCCGCGGCATCGGCGGCTGCCTGATCGGCGTTTTTCTTCTCCGCTTCCTCGGCTTTGGCCGCGATCTCTTCGTCGACGAAGGGCTTGTCTAGGCCGGGGATCGGCTTCAGGTCGATATTCTGGTGCGCGTAGACCATCAGCCGCTGCCACACCATCGCCGGCAGCGTGCCGCCGGTCATGTTGCGGGTCGGGGTGAAGTCGTCATTGCCGAGCCAGACGGCAGCCGTGTAATTGCCGGTGAAGCCGACGAACCAGGCGTCGCGGTAGGATTGCGTCGTCCCCGTCTTGCCAGCGACGACGATGTTGGGCAGCTGCGCGCGCCGCGCGGTGCCGATCGCCGGCACCGCAGCCAGCATGGTGTTCATGTATTTCAAAGCCTGTTCCGACAGAACCCGATGCGGCGCCGGCGCATCCTTGGCAAAGTCGTAGACGACATCGCCGGTGCGGGTGACGAGCTGGGTGATGCCGTGCCGCGAGCCGGCGAAGCCGTTCTGCGCGAACACGCTGTAGCCCGTCGCCTGGTCCATGACCGTCATGCCCGATGTGCCGAGCACCATGGTCTTGTGCGACTCCAGCGGCGATTCCACGCCGAATGATTCGGCCATCGCCTTGATCGGGCCGATGCCGAGATAGTCCTTGGCCAGCCGTACCGGCACGGTGTTGATCGATTTGGCGATCGCCGTGATCAGCGTCACATTGCCGGCCGAGCCGCCATTGTAATTGTGCGGTGACCAGCCGCCCCAACTGATCGGCCCGCCTGAGACGACGGAGTCCGGGGTGAACCCGTGCTCCATGGCGGTGGCGTAGACGTAAGGTTTGAACGAGGAGCCGGTCTGGCGCAGCGCCTTGGTGGCGCGGTTGAACTGGCTTGCGCCATAGTCGCGGCCGCCGACAATGGCGCGTACCGCGCCATTGGTCTCGATCACTACAACGGCGCCCTCGGTGACGTTGTATTCCTTGCCGAACTGGCGGAGATGGAATTCGACGGATTCCTCCGCCGCTTTCTGGATGTTGGCGTCGAAAGTGGTGTGTGCGACCAGCGAATGCTGGCCGGGCTTGGCGATCTTCTTGACCTCATCGAAGGCCCAGTCGAGGTAATAGTCCGGGCTCTTCTGCTCGCCGCGGTCGACGATCTCGGCTGGATGCAGCCTTGCCTGCAGCACCTGGCCTTCGGTCATGAAACCAGAATCGACGAGGTTCGACAGCACCACATTGGCGCGAGCACGGGCGGCGGGCAGGTTGATGTGCGGGGCGTATTTGGTCGGCGCCTTGAACAGGCCGGCCAGCATCGCCGCCTCGGCGAGGTTCAGATCCTTGACGCTCTTGCCGAAATAGAAATCCGCCGCCGCCTCGATGCCGAACGTGCCGCCGCCCATATAGGCGCGGTCGAGATAGAGCTGCAGGATCTCCTTCTTCGACAGATTGGCCTCCAGCCACAGCGACAGGAAGGCTTCCTTGATCTTGCGCTGGAAGGTCCGCTCATTCGACAGGAACAGGTTCTTGGCCAGCTGCTGGGTGATGCTGGAGCCGCCCTGGACGACGGAATTAGCCCGCACATTCTCGAAGATGGCGCGCGACAGGCCGAGCACGTCGATGCCGTAGTGCTCGAAGAAGCGTCGGTCCTCGGTCGCCAGCACCGCTTTGATGACATGGTCCGGCATCTCGTCGACAGGCACGGAATCGCGCTGGATGATGCCGCGCTGGCCAATCTCATTGCCGTAGCGGTCAAGGAAGGTGACGGCGAAATCGCCCTGACTGCGCCAGTCGCCGGTGGTGATCTGGAAGGCCGGCATCGCGAGTGCGAGCAGCACGACGACGCCGCCGGCGCCCATCGTAAAACCTTCGCTCAGCACCTCGATGATGCCGCGTCGCCAGCCGGTGACTCGGAAGCGCCGCGAAAAAATGGTCGCCGATTCCCAGAACTGGCCGGCCTTGAAGCCGATTTCGTAGAGCGAGGAATCGATCCACGCGTCCACCGCCAGCAGTGCGGCGGCGATCGGACCTCTTCGTCTTGGACGTCGTTCTAAAGGACTGGCCATTCCCGAAACTCACCCAACCCACCTGAGAACCGCAAGCGGGCAATTTCAGGGCGGGCATACCCGGCGAAGACTATTCTTCCATTTCAGCCCGGCTCACAAGGGCAGCCAGGCCACACCGCACGGTTTGTTGAGCGCCGCCCGGATCGTGACGCTGGAGGTCGACGCCGTCGATGCCGACGCCAGTGGCTTCGAGCCAGTCTGGCACAAGGGCCGGCGCGTCGGCTTCGTCGCCTCGCCGGCTATGGCTACACAATAGGCAAAAGCGTCGCGCTGACGTTGCTGGGCGACGAATTCGCCGGGGAGGGGACCGCGCTTTGGGTGCACATTGTCGGCGTCGAGCGGCCGGCGCGAATTATTCCGGCCTCGCCATACGACCCCGAGGGCAGGCGATGCGGCAATGAGGAGTTTTGGCCATGGTCGATGACATTATAAGGGAGACCAGGCGCGAGCGCCGGCGCGGGCACACCGGTGAGGCCGGCAGCGGGTCAAGCCGCCACCCGAACTATCGCTCGCTCAAGAACCCGTTCCTGCCGCAGCCGGTGTTTTCGGACGACCAGGTCGCGGCCATCCACGACACGGCGTTGCGCGTGCTGGAAGAGCTCGGCATCAAGGTGCTGCTGCCGGAGGCACGGGCGATCTACGCCAAAGCCGGTGCGCTGGTCGACGAGGACAGCCAGATGGTGCGCATCGGCCGCGATATTGTCACTGCGGCACTGGCCTCGGCGCCGAAATCCATCCGGGCGCTGGCGGGCAACCGTAGCCGCGATCTCATGCTGGAGCTCGGCTCGATGACGTTCCTGGCCGGAGCCGGGGCGCCCAACGTCACCGATCTCGAACGCGGACGGCGTCCGGGCACGCTCGCCGCTTTCGAAGAACTGACCAAGCTTGTTCAGAATTTCGACGTGCTGCATATGCTCGGCCCCTGGATCGAGCCGCAGGATGTCGACAACCATTTGCGCCACTATGCCGTCAACCGTGCGCAGCTGACCCTGTCGGACAAGTTCCCCTTCGTCTTCGCCCGCGGCACGCCGCAGGTCGAGGATGGGTTCGAGATGATCAGGCTGGCGCGCGGGCTCTCGCAGGACGAGTTCCTGGCCGGCGTCCATTGCTACACCGTGATCAACACCAATTCGCCGCGCCAGCTCGATATCCCGATGGCGCAAGGCATCATCGACTTCGCCAGGGCCGGCCAGGTCTCTGTCATCACGCCCTTCTGCCTGGCCGGCGCCATGGCGCCGATCACCGTCGCCGGCGCATTGACGCTGCAGCATGCCGAGGCGCTGGCTGGTCTCGCGCTGGCGCAGATGGTGCGGCCGGGCGCACCGGTGGTCTACGGATCCTTCTCCTCCAATGTCGACATGAAGTCCGGCGCACCGGCCTTCGGCACGCCCGAGCACGTCAAGGCGACGCTGGGCGCCGGCCAGCTGGCGCGCTTCACCGGCCTGCCTTGGCGGTCCGGCGGCGGCAGTGCGGCCAACATTTCCGATGTGCAGGCGGCGCACGAGACGCAGTTCGCGCTGTGGGGCTCGGTGCTTGCCGGCGCCACCGTCTGCATCCATGCCGCGGGCTGGCTGGAGGGTGGCCTCAGCGTCTCCTACGAGAAGCTGATCACCGATATCGAGGCATTGCAGACGGTTGCCGAACTCTGCGCTACGACCCCCGGCGACGAGGATTCGATCGGCTTCGAGGCGATCGCTGAAGTCCAGCCGGGCGGGCATTTCTTCTCCGCCGGCCACACCATGACGCGCTACCGCACCGCCTTCTACGAGCCGCTGGTCGCCGATTGGTCGAGTTTCGGCAGCTGGACGCAGTCCGGTTCGAAGTCGGCCACCGAGCGCGCCACCGGCATCTGGAAGCGGACGCTGGCCGACTTCCAGCCGCCGGCGTCGGCCGTTGCCACATCCGATGTGCTCGACGAGTTCATTGCCCGCCGCACCGAAGAGGGCGGAGCGTTGCCGGTGTCGTGAGGTTGGCAGCCGTCACGTCGGCCGCTTGTCGCCGGTCTTCGACGGCTCGCGGCGAATCGGCCCGGCATCGGCCTGCCTGTGCTTGTCGGCGGCAATCCGGCGGATGCGATCGAAGCGGCTCTCCTCCGCCGGCTTGGTCGCGGATACAGCGTTTGGCTTCGGGGCGAATGTGATCATCTGTCGATCTCCCTGTCGTTGATGACTGGTCTTGACTGACTGACGGAAATTCCTGGCTCGCCGGGGAAATGTCCCCGGCAGCCTGTTTTGATTTATGCCCGCCCAGATTCCCAGCGGGCAATTTTCGGGCGATGGTCAGTAGCCGCCCATGCCGCCACCGCCGCCCGCAGGCGCCGCATCCTTGGCCGGAACGTCGGTGATCATCGCTTCGGCGGTGATCAGAAGGGCGGCGATCGAGCCGGCGTCCTGCAACGCGGTGCGCACCACTTTCGCCGGGTCGACGATGCCGGCCTTGATCATGTCGACATAGACCTCGTTCTGGGCGTCAAAGCCCTGATTCTGGTCCTTGCTGTCGGTCAGCTTGCCGACGACGATCGAGCCTTCGACGCCGGAATTCTCGGCGATCTGGCGGATCGGCGCTTCCAGCGCCCTGAGCACGATCGAAATGCCGGCGGTCACATCGTCATTGGCGCCGGTCAGGCCGGCCAGAGCCGATCTTGCGCGCAGAAGCGCCACGCCACCGCCGGGCACGATGCCTTCTTCCACCGCCGCGCGCGTCGCATTCAGCGCGTCGTCGATGCGGTCCTTCTTTTCCTTCACTTCAGACTCGGTGACGCCGCCGACGCGGATCACGGCGACGCCGCCGGCGAGCTTGGCCAGCCGCTCCTGCAGCTTCTCCTTGTCGTAGTCGGACGTGGTCTCCTCGATCTGGCCCTTGATCTGCGCGATGCGCGCCTGGATGGTCGCCTTGGTGCCGGCGCCGTCGATGATCGTGGTGGTGTCCTTCTCGATCAGTACGCGCTTGGCGCGGCCAAGCATCTCGATGGTGACGTTTTCGAGCTTGATGCCGAGATCCTCGGAAATCATCTGGCCCGATGTCAGCACGGCGATGTCTTCCAGCATCGCCTTGCGGCGATCGCCGAAGCCCGGCGCCTTGACGGCCGCGACCTTGAGGCCGCCGCGCAGCTTGTTGACGACCAGCGTCGCCAGTGCTTCGCCTTCGACGTCTTCCGAGATGATCAGCAACGGCCTGCCGCTCTGCACCACTGCTTCGAGGATCGGCAGCATCGCCTGCAGATTGCCGAGCTTCTTCTCGTGGATGAGCACGTAAGGCTCTTCCAGTTCGACGCGCATCTTGTCGGCATTGGTGACGAAATAGGGTGAGAGATAGCCGCGGTCGAACTGCATGCCTTCGACGACGTCGAGTTCGGTGTCGGCGGTCTTGGCCTCCTCGACGGTGATGACGCCGTCATTGCCGACCTTGTCCATCGCCTTGGCGATCATGGCGCCGACGCTGGCATCGCCATTGGCGGCGATGGTGCCGACCTGCGCGATCTCGGCCGACGACTTGACCTTCTTGGCCTTCGCCTTGATGTCCTTGACCACGGCGGCGACAGCCTGGTCGATGCCACGCTTGAGGTCCATCGGGTTCATGCCCGCGGCAACCAGCTTGGCGCCTTCGCGCAGGATCGATGCGGCCAGCACCGTGGCGGTGGTGGTGCCGTCACCGGCGAGGTCGTTGGTCTTCGAAGCCACTTCGCGCACCATCTGCGCGCCCATGTTCTCGAACTTGTCAGCAAGCTCGATTTCCTTGGCCACCGTCACACCGTCCTTGGTGATGCGCGGCGCGCCATAGGCCTTGTCGATGATGACGTTGCGGCCCTTGGGGCCGAGCGTGACCTTCACCGCATTGGTGAGGATCTCGACGCCGCGCAGCATGCGGTCGCGCGCGTCGGTGGCGAATTTGATTTCCTTGGCAGACATTTTTTTCAATCCCGTTGGTGTGGTGAAGCAAGCGGCTCGCCGGAGCCTGGCAAAGCCAGGCCGGTCAGGCAGCCTTCTTGGCTTTGACGCTCTTCTCGGTGACGACCGTCCCGCTCTTGCCGATAGCGGCCGTCTCGCTCTTGTCGATGACGCCCATAATGTCGGCTTCCTTCATGATCAGCAGGTCCTCGCCGTCGATCTTGACCTCGGTGCCCGACCATTTGCCGAACAGGATGAAGTCGCCGGCCTTGACGTCGAGCGGAACAAGCGCGCCGTTTTCGTCGCGTGCGCCCGGCCCAACGGCGATGACTTCGCCTTCCTGCGGCTTTTCCTTGGCATTGTCGGGAATGATGATGCCGCCCTTGGATTTGACATCGCCTTCGGCGCGCCGGATGACGACGCGGTCGTGGAGTGGCCGAAACTTCATGAGAACTTCTTTCTGGGGCCGGCATAGGCGACCGCGCCGTTCTTATAGGCGTGTTGGCTCTCGATAGATAGGAGTGCCAAAAATTATTCGTGGCCAAAATTAAATATTAAAAAGTATTATGATGTCTGCAGGGTTCGAAACGTCGCGAGGCGCCTAGATATTTCAAAAAATTGAATTTCGAGGCAAAAGTGACTATTTATATCGTAAGTTCGATTTCACAATTTCAGGCACGAAGGAGATTTAGGCGATGGCCGAAGGCAATCAGAGCATCATGGAAAAAGCTGAAGCCCGCTTCATGGACAAGCAGAAGAAGACGGCCGAGCGCAACAAGGCAACCTCCGACTACATGTCCGAAGCGAGGGCCAGGGAGATCAAGACGGCAAGGCTCAGGGAATTGCGCCTGGCCAAGGAAGAGGCCGACCGCGTCGCGGAAGCCTTGAACCCGACACCGAAGAAGAAGCGGGCGACAGTCAAGAAAGCCGCCGCCGCGCCGAAGGGGGGCACGTCATGAGCCTGACATTCCCCAATCCAAGTCGCTTCTATGACGAGGCCGGCAAGCGCATCCGCTTTGTCGGCCACGACGGCATGTTCCAGATTTCCTTCTCTGTCGCAGCCGATGCCCTCTCGAAGGCGCCATCAGGGACGGCGACCGCGGAAGCCACCTATCTGGCGGCTTTCGACACCGCGTCCAGCTCCATCCATGACATTGCCAGCAAGGCCTACGCCCGCACCCGCAAGAGCATATATGTGCTCACAGCCGCGGATTTCGGTTAGCGCGCGTTCGTCTTGCAATCAGAGCGGCTGAGATCAGCGTGCGTCAGGACTTGCGGTCGGCTTTTGCCCGCCGCTTGACGTCCCGGCTGTTCAGGCGGTCGGCCATCGCTTCCGCATCGCGCACATTCATGGCCACCATTACCTGTTGCTTAAGCTCGACAGGCTGGCCGGTGAAGATGTCGAAGATAGTCCAGCTCTCGGGCTCGTCCATGCGCAACGCGTAGCGGTTTGTCATATCGGCATCAGGCCTTTGACATGAAAAATGCCGCCGCCAGGATCAGGATTGTCCAGGCCACCACCGACAGCTTCAAGGCCAGGCCGCCATGCATTGAAAGTATCTCGCGCATGCGCAGGGCCACGGTGCTCTTCGACAGGGCGGGTGCTGCCGCAATCGCGACCGGGGGCTTGACGCCGAGCTTTCCAAAAGCCGGCAGCAGCGGTGGCGTTCGCATGAAATGACCTCGAATTGCCGGAGAAAACAGGGCTCCTCATAACACCCTTCTTGAAACTCCCCGCATGCCAAATAGAACCCGGTCCGTGAAAGGGCCATGCCGCCCGATTCGCCGCCTTCCATCAGGCGGATCGTCATCTGGCGAAATCCGTGCAACGCGGTTAGGTTGCGCGCGAAACTGAGGTTGTTCAAAGCGTGACAGGCGAACGGAGACGACGATGACGGCGCCCGGCGATTTGCTGCAAGCCTTGTTCATGAGATTGAAGAGCGATGCCTCGCTGACGGCGCTGCTCGGCGGCGCCGGGTTGCGCGAGCAGGCGGCCGACAGTGCCGCCTTCCCTTATGTGACCTATGGCAGGACCAGCGCATTCGATCTGGACACCGGCGCCGACAATGATGACGACCAGCTCATCACGCTGCATGTCTGGTCGAAGGCGCAAGGCGAGGCCGAGACGCGTCTGATCATGGACAGCATCCGGGCGCGCCTTGACGGCGCCGCTTTCGCCACCGGCTCGCGCGACCAGACCCGCCTGTCCTTGGAGTTCGCCGAGGCCCGCTACGACGAGGACCTGGCGCTCTACCACGGGGTGCTGCGGATACGCGCCCTCACCGAGCAAAATGATTGAAGCAACCTAGATTTGCGCCTGGATCTCGGCCTTGTCGATGACTGACCACACCTCGCGGATGCGACCCTCTCCGAATTCGTAGAAAACATTCTCAGCGAACGACACGCGCTTGCCGTTCACCGGCAGGCCGAACAGCACGCCCTTGGGATGACAGTCGAAATGCAGGCGCGCCGCCACGCGCGGCGGCTGGCAGACCAGCAGTTCGATGTTGAAGCGGAGGTCGGGAATCGCCTCGAAATCGCCTTCGAGCATACGGCGATAACCCGACAGGCCGAGCATTTCGCCATTGTGCTGCACCTCGTCGCCGACAAAGTCTCCAAGTTTCGCCCAGTCCTGGGCATTCAGGCAAGCGATATAGCCCCGGTAAAGGTCGGCAAGGTCTTTATCCGTCATGGCGCACTCCGATGATTTGGCGTTTCCCGCGCTATTTAGGGCGGCCCTTCAGAATGGTCTCGCCTTGACCTGTTCCCAATCTGGCTGCGAATTGAGAACCTGCGCGCAAACACCATAGCCGCGCAGCCGGTTTTCCGGTTATGAATCCATTGCCCGGTCTGAGGGACTGGGCGGTAGGATCGCATTCATTCGTTGCGCGCGCAGGGGGTATTGCGGGGATGGATTTTCACCCGTTCACCGTTCATTTCACGTTCAGCACAGTTGCGTTACAACGCCGACCATGAAAACGCTTCGCTCTCATGTCAGAACCGCGATACTGGCGCTCACGGCGGCCGGCCTGTTGGCGTCGCAAGCGACGCCGGCAGCCGCGGCGGATTGCTACGCGATCGGCCAGCAGGTTGCCGAGCAGAATGGCGGCACGCTGGCCAAGGCTTCGCAGACGACGCGTGGCGGCCAGGAGGTCTGCGTCATCGTCGTGCTTGTGCCGGGCAAGGACGGCCAGCGTCCGCGCCGCTCCGAGATCGTCGTCCCGGCGAACTGATCCAATCTTCCCCCTTGCAGGGCTCGTTTCCCAGACCACCGGAATCGGCCTATATCTGACACATCAACAGGCCTGACCGATCATGCGCGTACTCGTCGTCGAAGATGACAAGGATCTCAACCGGCAGCTGGCCGACGCGCTGGTCGATGCCGGCTATGTCGTCGACCGCTCCTATGACGGCGAGGAGGGGCATTTCCTCGGCGACACCGAGCCCTACGATGCCGTCGTGCTCGACATAGGCCTGCCGCAGATGGACGGCATCAGCGTCGTCGAGCGCTGGCGCCGCAACGGCCGCAAGATGCCGGTGCTGATCCTGACAGCGCGCGACCGCTGGAGCGACAAGGTGTCGGGCATCGATGCCGGCGCCGACGACTATGTCACCAAGCCGTTCCACATCGAGGAGGTGCTGGCCAGGGTGAGGGCGCTGATCCGCCGCGCCGCCGGCCATGCCTCGTCCGAGCTCACTTGCGGGCCGCTGCGCCTCGACACCAAGGCCTCCAAGGCCGATGTCGCCGGCGTGCCGCTGAAGCTGACCTCGCATGAGTTCCGCCTGCTGGCGTATCTGATGCACCATATGGGCGAGGTGGTGTCGCGCACCGAGCTGGTCGAGCATCTCTACGACCAGGATTTCGACCGCGATTCCAACACCATCGAGGTCTTTGTCGGCCGGCTGCGCAAGAAGATGGGCATCGACATGATCGAAACCGTGCGCGGCATGGGCTATCGCATGCGTGAGCCGGAGGCGTAAGGCGGAACCGCTCCCCATACCAGCAAGGAAGCCTTTTTCGGCGCGGCTCTGGCCGCGCTCGCTGGCCTTCCGCGTCATCGGATTTTCCACGATCTGGGCGATCCTCACCCTGATCGTCATCTTCACTCTGATCACCACGCTCTACCGCCAGGCCAGCGAGCGCGGCTTCGACAGCCTGCTGTCGGCGCATCTGTTCAATCTGATCGGCTCGGTCGGCGTTTCCGAATCCGGCCAGCTCACCGGTGCTCCCGACCTTGGCGACCTGCGCTTCTCGGAGCCGAATTCGGGCTGGTACTGGTCGGTGGAGCCGGCTTCCGAAGGTGTGCACGGCAACCTTCATTCGTCCTCGATGACCACGACGATCCCGTCGCCGACCGTCGCCGAGGTGCCGTTCAATTCGAGCTTCCAGCGCAGCTACTCCACCGACGGTATCGGCGACGAGCAGCTCGAAGTGTTCGAGAGCGAATTCGTGCTCGACGCCAAGAACCGCGCCGCGCGCTTCCGCGTGATGGGCAACAAGACCGAGCTCGAACAGGAGATCGCCACCTTCCAAGGCCGATTGCTGACCTATCTCAGCCTGTTCGGCGTCGGCATGATCGCCATCAATGCGATCGCTATCCTGCTCGGCCTCCAGCCCTTGCGCCGGGTTCGCAACGCGCTTGCCCAGGTGCGCGAAGGCACGGCGCAGCGGCTCGATGGCCGGTTTCCCGCCGAGATCGAGCCGCTCGCCAACGAAACCAATGCGCTGATCGAAAACAACAAGCGCATCGTCGAGCGCTCGCGTACGCAGGTCGGCAACCTTGCCCATTCGCTGAAGACGCCGCTCGCCGTGCTGATAAATGAGGGCCGGGCTCTCGGCGGCGCCAAGGGCCAGCTCATCGCCGACCAGGCGGCGTCGATGCAGAAACAGGTCGACCACTACCTGCAGCGGGCACGGGTCGCGGCGCAGCGCGACAGCGTCGTCTACCGCACGCCGGTGACGCCGCTGGTGCAGCGCATGGCGCGCGTGCTGCAAAAACTCAAGCCTGATGTCAGCCTGTCGCTTACGCTGCCGGCGGCCGACATCGTCTTTGCTGGCGAGCGCGAGGATTTGGAGGAACTGCTCGGCAACCTTCTCGACAATGCGATGAAATGGGCGAAGAGCACTGTTGCCGTATCCGTCACGCCGGCCGCAGCCGGCCTGTTCGAGCTATCGATCGAGGATGACGGTCCCGGCATCCCCGAGGACAAGGCCCGCGACGTCTTGAAACGCGGCCGGCGCCTCGACGAGACAAAGCCGGGAACCGGGCTCGGACTTGCCATCGTTGCCGACCTCGTCAACGAGTATGGCGGGGCGCTGGCGCTGGAACGCTCCACGATGGGCGGGCTGAAGGCGGTTGTGCGCTTGCGGAGCTTGCAATGATGTACTGCCCAGGGCCAATCGACACGGCCGAATGCCTGTGTTATGGCGGCCCCTCGATTGCGCAAAAGCCGTTAAGAACGGCCAAATTTCCGACAAATATCAATACTATGACGTCCTGACGCCCCCCGATGACGCGGCCCCCAGCGCATCCCGTTCAAGAAAACCGGTTGTTGGCATGAAGATTCGCGTTGCGCTCGTTTCCGCACTGCTCGCTCTTTCCGGCTGCGGGACGCTGGGCAAGGGCAGTGGCCCGGATATCTCCATCACCAACCCGCCCGCGTCGCCTCCTTCAGGGGCCAAAGTCGCGACGACGATCATCTCGGCCATGGCCGGCGGGCTCGTCGGCGGATCGATCGGCAGCGGCCTGAACAGCACCGAGAAGCGCAAGGCGCTCGAGGCGGAATACAAGGCGCTCGAATATACGGCGAGCGGCCAGAAGGTGACGTGGAAGAGCGACAGTTCGGCTCATTCCGGCGAAGTCGTCGCGGCCCAGCCCTACCGCGTCGGCTCGCAGGATTGCCGCCAGTACACCCATACGGTGTTTACCGGCACGGCCGGCCAGACCGCGCGGGGCACCGCATGCCGCAACGCCGACGGCAGCTGGACGCCGCTGACCTGAACATTGGGCCGGGGTCGGAATCCCGTCAAAGCGTCGCAGCACCCTCATGTTGTGAGAGCAGGGCTCTCGCTCTATTGGAAGAACCATGCTGTTCTGGGTCATAGCCGCAATCCTCACGCTAGGCGCAAGCCTGACGGTGCTGCTGCCGCTGACCAGTGGCGGCAAGGACGCTCCGACCAGCAGCGACCACGACCTCGAAGTCTATCGCGACCAACTGGCCGAGCTTGAGCGTGACGCCGCGCGCGGGCTGATCCAGCCGGCGGAAGCCGAGGAGGCGCGCGCCGAAATCGCCCGCCGCATCCTTCGCCTGGGAGATGTTGGTCAAGCCAATGTCGGTCAAGCCGATGCGCCTGGCACGCGGCAGCCGTCAAAGGCGGCAAGGCTGGTGGCAACGGCTGCGGTACTGGCGGTCCCTCTGCTCAGCTGGGGCCTTTACAGCCAGCTCGGCTCGCCGGATCTGCCGTCGCAGCCGCTTGCCGAACGGCTGGCCAAGAATCCGGCCGATAGTTCGGTCGACGAGTTGGTGGCGCGCGCCGAGGCCCATCTTGCCGCCAACCCTGGCGATGGACGCGGCTGGGACGTGCTCGCCCCGATCTATCTGCGCCTGCAGCGCTTTCCCGATGCCGTGACCGCCTATCGCAATGCCATCCGCCTCGATGGCGACACGGCTGCCCGCGAGGCCGGTCTCGGCGAAGCGATCGCCAATGCGGCCGGCGGCATCGTTTCGGCCGATGCGCAATACGCTTTCGAACAGGCGCTAAAACTCGACCCGGGAAACGCGAAAGCCTCGTTCTATTTGGCGATGGCGCTGGCCCAGGAAGGCCGCATACCCGAGGCAACCACGGCTTGGCAGAAAATGCTCGATTCCCTGCCGCAGGATTCGCCATGGCGCGGAGCTGTCCAACAGGCACTGGCCGAGGCCGCCAACCGCAGCGTCGCGTCAGGAGAGCCCGCCAAAGGCCCCGACGCCGCAGCCGTCGATGCCGCCTCGTCGATGGCGCCGCAGGACAGGCAGGCCATGATCGAAACCATGGTCGCCGGCCTCGACGAAAAATTGCGGCAAAATCCGCGCGACACGGAAGGATGGATGCGGCTCATTCGTTCCTATGTTGTGCTGGGCAAGGCCGACCAGGCGCGCGACGCGCTGCATCGCGGTATTGCCGTGTTTGGCGCCGACAGTGAGGAAGCGAAGAAATTCACCGCCTTTGCCGCCTCGCTCGGCCTGACGGCGACGGAGTAGGACATGACGCGCAAGCAGAAGCGATTGTCGGTGATTGTCGGAGGTCTTGCCTTCTTCGGCGCCGCCACCGGGCTGACCTTCTATGCGTTGGGCCAGAAGGCCTCCTATTTCTATATGCCCGCCGATCTGACCACCGCCAGCTTGCAGCCGGGACAGCGCATCAGGCTCGGCGGCCTCGTCGAAAAGGGCACGGTCGTGCGCGGGCAGGGCGCGGCGGTTGCGTTCTCGGTCACCGACACGCACAAATCGGTCAAGGTCAGCTATACCGGCATCCTGCCCGATCTGTTCCGCGAGGAGCAGGGCGTCATCACCGAAGGCAGCTTTGGCGCCGACGGCGTTTTCGTCGCCGACAGCGTGCTGGCCAAGCATGACGAGCGCTACATGCCCAAGGAAGTCGCTGACGGGCTGAAGGCCAAGGGCGTGTGGCAAGAGAGCAAGAGCCAGTAATGGTTGAGACCGGACACTTCGCGCTCGTCCTCGCCTTTGTGCTGTCGCTGGTGCAGACGCTGGTGCCGCTGATCGGCGCCCGTACCGGCAACCAGAGGCTGATGGCTGTCGGCGGTCCCGTCACGGTCACAGGCTTCGCGCTCACGGCGCTATCGTTCGCAGCACTCGCCGGCGCCTATGCAAGTTCCGATTTCTCGGTGGCGAGCGTGTGGGAAAACTCGCATTCGCTGCAGCCGCTGATCTACAAGATCACCGGAACCTGGGGCAATCACGAAGGCTCGATGCTGCTCTGGGTGCTGATCCTGACCTTCTTCGGTGCGCTGGTCGCCGTCTTCGGCTCCAACCTTCCGGCGACGCTGCGCGCCAATGTGCTGGCCGTGCAGGGGGCTATCGGCGCCACCTTCTTCCTGTTCATCCTGGCGACATCCAATCCGTTCACCCGGCTCAATCCGGCGCCGATCGAGGGCCGCGATCTCAACCCGGTCCTGCAGGATCTTGGCCTCGCCATCCATCCGCCGCTGCTCTATCTCGGCTATGTCGGGTTCTCTATCTGCTTTTCCTTCTCGGTCGCCGCCCTCATCGAAGGCCGCATCGATGCCTCCTGGGCGCGCTGGGTGCGGCCGTGGACGCTGGTCGCCTGGATGTTCCTCACCGGCGGCATCGCGATGGGCTCCTACTGGGCCTATTACGAGCTCGGCTGGGGCGGCTTCTGGTTCTGGGATCCGGTCGAAAACGCCTCCTTTATGCCGTGGCTGGCCGGCACGGCTCTTCTGCATTCGGCGATCGTCATGGAGAAGCGTTCGGCGCTCAAGATCTGGACGCTGCTGCTTGCCATCCTCACCTTCTCGCTCTCGCTGCTCGGCACCTTCCTGGTGCGCTCCGGCGTGCTGACCTCGGTGCATGCTTTCGCCACCGATCCGACCCGCGGCATCTTCATCCTGTGCATTTTGACGCTGTTCATCGGCGGCTCGCTGGCCCTGTTTGCGCTGCGCGCCTCGCGGCTGACGGCCGGCGGCCTGTTCCACCCGATCTCGCGCGAAGGCGTGCTTGTCCTCAACAATCTGTTCCTGACCACGGCCACCGCCACCGTGCTGGTCGGCACGCTCTATCCGCTCGCGGTCGAGGCGCTTTCGGCCGGCAAGATCTCGGTCGGCGCCCCCTTCTTCAACCTGACATTCGGCCCGCTGATGGTGCCGCTGCTGGTCGTGGTTCCGTTCGGGCCGCTGCTAGCCTGGAAGCGCGGCGACCTCTATGCCGTCGCTCAGCGCCTGATGGCGGCTTTCGGCGCCGCTCTCCTGGCGATGCTGGTCACGGGGCTGTTTATCGACGGCGCGTCGGTGTTCGCCGCCCTTGGTGTCGGCCTCGCCTGCTGGCTGGTCTGCGGCGCGCTCACCGACCTCGCCGTCAAGTCCGGCTTTGGCAATGTGTCGCCCGCCATCATGCTGCGCCGTTTCGCCGGCCTGCCGCGTTCGGTGTTCGGCACTGCACTTGCCCATCTCGGCCTCGGGCTGACGACGCTCGGCATTGTCGGCACGCTGTGCTTCGGCACCGAAAGGATACTGTCGATGCATGCCGGCGAGAGCGTCGAACTCTCCGGCCACACGCTGCGTTTCGACGGCCTCTTCCCGGCGCAGGGTCCGAATTACAGCGAGCAGCGCGGCCGCTTTTCCGTGATCGGCGCCGGTGGCGGCGTTTCAGCCGAGATCACCTCGGCCAAGCGCTTCTTTCCGGTGCGGCAGACGACGACGACCGAATCCGGCATCGAGACGATCGGCTTCAGCCAACTCTATCTGTCGCTGGGCGATGAGGGCACCGATGGGTCGGTCGTGGTGCGCCTGTGGTGGAAGCCGCTGGTGACGCTGATCTGGGGCGGAGCTCTGGTGATGATGGCGGGAGCCGCAATGTCGCTGCTCGACCGGCGCCTGCGGGTTGGCGCACCCTCGCGCCGCCGCAAGCAGGCAGCCTCCATGCCGTCGGCAGGCGCGCCGTGAGCACCAGGTTCTCGTTGGCCTCGCTCACCCTGCTTCTGGCGCTGCTGTTTGCCGGCGCGGCGCAAGCGGTGAAACCGGACGAGGTTCTCACCGATCCGGCGCTCGAGGCGAGGGCGCGGCTACTGTCGGAAGGCCTGCGCTGCATGGTCTGCCAGAACCAGTCCATCGACGAATCCGATGCAGACCTCGCCCGCGACCTGCGCATCCTGGTGCGCCAGCGCCTGGTTGCCGGCGATACCGACCAGCAGGTGATGGACTATATCGTGTCGCGCTACGGCGAGTTCGTGCTGTTGAAGCCGCGCTTCAGCCCGCGCAACGCCTTGCTTTGGGGCACGCCGGTGCTTCTGCTTCTAGTCGGCGGCATTTTCATTGTGCTGACCACACGCTCCCGCCGCTCGTTGGCAACCAAGGCGCTGAGCGCCGAGGAACAGGCGGCGCTGGACAAGATGCTGAGCGACTAGCTCGGCCATTCCTCCAAAGGCCAGTCCCGCGACGTGTGGATGGCGCGCAGGATAACAATGCTCTGACGGCCGGCGATCAGGCGCAATTCATAGGCAATGATGTAGGGCAGGCGGCCGATGGGCTTCTCATAAGTGCCTGTTACCCGGCCAGGTCGGCCCGTCGCCATATCACCAAGGCCCCGGCCCATTTCACGGATACGGTCCGCGAGGCGTCGGGCGGCGGCAGGATTGTCCTGAGCGATAAAGGCAACTTGCTGCGTGAGATCGTCCAGCGCTTCTCGCGACCAGGTGACGAACCGCTTCACGCCTTGCCTGCGCGCCTGGCTTTCGCTGCTTCGATCACCGCGTCGAGCTCCGCCATGGCGTCGTCGTGGGGCACGACACGGCCAGCCTCTGCGTCGGCCATGCCACGTTTTATGCCTTCGATGATATCCAGCTCGCGATCGACATAGGCTGAGACCGCCTCGGCGGCGAGGAACGATTTACTACGCCTGGTATCGGTAGCGATCTGCTCCAGCTTCAGCTTGGTCTCGGACGAGACTCGAATGGTCATGGTGGTGCTTGCTGTCATTGTGAAAGCCTTGTGCTGAGTTGTGTACACCATAGGGCAGCAGGCGAGCGCAACCAAGCGATTTGTGCGACCGCCCAACATTACAAAACTTTCATGCACCGGAAATGGCGCCGTAATGTGCGCCTCTCTATTTCTCTTGTCCGAGGATGCTCTGCCTGAGCCGCATCCAGTGAAAAGAGGATACGAGACCCATGACTATCGCCCCCAACCCATATTCCCGCACCCGCAAACGCCTGTTGGCCGCCGCCGCTTCGCTGGCCATTGCCGGCGGCATCGGTTTCGGCGCCGTTGCCACTGGTACAGCTCCCGTTCTGGCCGACGCCGTGCGGGTCGAAGCGCCCCAGGTGCCGGGCTTTGCCGATGTCGTCGAGCGCGTTTCGCCGGCCGTGGTCAGCGTCAAGGTCAAGGCCAAGATCGAGCCTGCCGCCGATGACGGCTCCGACCAGTCCGACGATCCGGACGGCATGAACAACCTGCCCGACAATCCGCAGCTGCGCCAGTTCTTCAAGCAATTCCGCGGCTTTGGTGATCAGAACGGCCATGACGGCGGCAATCGTCGCTTCAGCCACCGCGACCATAACAACGACCAGCCGCGTCCGGTGGCGCAGGGTTCTGGCTTCTTCATCTCCGATGACGGCTATCTCGTCACCAACAACCATGTCGTCGAGGAAGGCTCCGCCTTCACAGTGGTGATGAATGACGGCAAGGAGCTTGACGCCAAGCTGATCGGCACCGATCCGCGCACCGATCTGGCGGTGCTCAAGGTCGATGGCGTCGGCAAGTTCACCTATGTCGATTTCGCCGACGATTCCAAGGTTCGCGTCGGCGACTGGGTGGTGGCCGTCGGCAATCCGTTCGGCCTCGGCGGCACCGTCACCGCCGGCATCGTCTCGGCCCGTGGCCGTGATATCGGCGCCGGTCCCTATGATGACTTCATCCAGATAGACGCTTCGGTCAACCGCGGCAATTCGGGCGGCCCGACCTTCAACCTTAACGGCCAGGTCGTCGGCATCAACACCGCGATCTTCTCGCCGTCGGGCGGAAGCGTCGGCATCGCCTTCGACATTCCGGCCTCGACCGCCAAGCAGGTGGTGCAGGATCTGATGAAGAGCGGCTCGGTGCAGCGTGGCTGGCTCGGCGTCGAAATCCAGCCGGTTACATCGGACATCGCCGAATCGCTGGGCCTGAAGTCGCAGAACGGGGCTCTGGTTTCGGGCGCCCAGGACGGTGGCCCCGGCAAGAAGGCCGGCATCACCGCCGGTGACGTGATCACCCAGGTCGAAGGCAAGGACGTCGCATCGCCGAAGGAACTGGCTCGTCTGATCGGCGCCTACCCACCCGGCAAGTCGGTCGACGTCACGGTGTGGCGCGACGGCAAGAGCCAGACCATCAAGGTCGATCTCGGCACGTTGCCATCCACTGACAAGCAGGCCTCGGCCGACCCGCAGCAGCCCGCGGCACCGGCAAAGCCCGCCGCGCTGGCCGATCTCGGCCTCACCGTCACCAAGTCGGAAAACGGCAAGGGCCTGGTGGTGACCGATGTCGATCCCGACAGCGATGCCGCCGACCGCGGCATCCAGCCCGGCGATGTCATCACCTCGGTCAACTCGACGGAGGTGAACGGCACCGACGACGTCGCCAAGGCGATGGCCGATGCGGTCAAGTCCGGCCGCAAGGCGGTGCTGATGCAGATCACCCGCGACGATTCAAACCGCTTCGTCGCGCTGCCAGTCGCCAAAGGCTGACATCACACAGTTTCCAGTGCGGCGGTTTCAACACCCCCGAGCCGCCGCACGGGAAGCAAGGGGCCGAACGCGTTAGTCAGTCATCGTGTTCTGCTCCCGGCGGCAGCGGGCCCCCATCGCCCGCTGCCGCTCTAACAGCGAAGCATGTCGCCCAAAAGTGCACTGCGGTTTGGCAAAACGACATGCTTGAACGAAAGCTTTTGCGCTCATGGCGGCCCCTCAATCTTCCGGCGAAATCGCGTATAACGGCTCTATGAAGATTCTCGTCATAGAAGACGATCGCGAGGCGGCCGACTATATGCAGAAGGCCTTTGCCGAGGCTGGGCACACCGCCCATGTCGCCGGCGACGGCGAAACCGGCTTTGCGCTGGCCGATGCCGGCGACTATGACGTGATGGTCGTCGACCGCATGATGCCACGCCGCGACGGGCTCTCCGTCATTGCCGGCCTGCGCTCGCGCGGCAACACCACGCCGGTGCTGATCCTGTCGGCGCTGGGCGAAGTCGATGACCGCGTCACCGGTCTGCGCGCCGGCGGGGACGACTATCTGACCAAGCCCTATGCCTTTTCCGAATTGCTCGCCCGCGTCGAGGTGCTGAACCGCCGCGCCAGCGCCAGGGAGGCCGAAACCGTCTACAGGGTCGGCGATCTCGAGCTTGACCGGCTGTCCCATTCGGTCAAGCGCGCGGCGCGCGAGATCACGCTGCAGCCGCGCGAATTCCGCCTGCTCGAATATCTGATGCGCCATGCCGGCCAGGTGGTGACGCGCACCATGCTGCTCGAAAATGTCTGGGACTATCATTTCGATCCGCAGACCAACGTCATCGACGTTCACGTCTCGCGCCTGCGTGGCAAGATCGAGAAGGGTTTCGACAAGCCGATCCTGCATACGGTTCGCGGCGCCGGCTATATGCTGAAGAGCGGCTAGAGCATGATCCCAAAAAGTGGGTACCGGTTTTTGGAGAAGATCATGCTCCAACAAAGGGGTAGGTCATGATGAGATTTCAGCCAAATCTCATCATGAGCTAGAACTCGATGGCCCTTTCCCTGCCGGCCATCATGAGGACGACGGCGGCGCGGCTTTCAGCGCTTTATTTCCTGCTTTTCGCGCTATGTGCCGTGTTGCTGGTCTTCTACATGACGTCGTTGTCGGCCCGCATGCTGACCGGCCAGACCCAGCAGACCATCAATGACGAGGTGCTCGGCCTCGCCCGTGCCTATCAGAGCGGCGGCCTGCCGCGGCTGGTGCGCGTCGTCGAGCAGCGCTCGCGCCAGCCCGGCGCCAACCTCTATCTCATTGCCGACGTCAACGGCCAGATCCTCACCGGCAACGTGCAGAGCCTGGCACCGGGGGTGCTCGAGACCGATGGCTGGACGACCGAACCCTTCTCCTATCGCCGTTTCGGCGAAGGTGAGCTCGAACGGCAGCGCAACCAGGCTTCTGACCCGAATGGCGCGCAGCCCGGCGAGACCGAAATTCAGTCCGAGGGCGAGAAGGGCCACAACGCCATCGCGCTGGTGCTGCGGCTGCCCAACCAGATGATCATGCTTGTCGGTCGCGATCTCGGCGAGCCCGAGCGCTTCCGCGCCGTCGTCCGCCGCGCCCTGATGCTGGCGCTGGGCATGATGGGCCTGGGCGGGCTGCTGATCTGGTTCCTTGTCGGCCGCGCCGCGCTGAAGCGCATCGACAGCGTCTCGGAGGCAAGCCGCCGCATTATGGGCGGCGATCTCACGGGACGGCTGCCGGTGACCGGCGCCGGCGATGAGTTCGACCGCCTGTCGGAAAACCTCAACACCATGCTGGCCAGGATCGCGACGCTGAACGAAGGGCTGAAGCAGGTCTCCGACAACATCGCCCATGATTTGAAGACGCCGCTGACCAGACTGCGCAACCGCGCCGAGGCCACACTTTCGGGCAAGCACAAGACCACCGACTACCGGCAGGCGCTGGAAGGCACCATCGCCGAATCCGACCAGCTGATAAAAACCTTCAACGCCATCCTGATGATCTCCAGGCTGGAGGCCGGCTATTCCTCGGAGAGCACCAGCAAGGTCGATCTCGCCGCCGCGGTGCATGACGTTGTCGAGCTTTATGAGCCGGTGGCGGAGGAGGCTGGCGTGGTGCTTGAAACTGCCGCGGACGGGAATTTTTCCGTCGATGGCAACCGCGAGCTGATCGGCCAGGCACTGTCGAACATCGTCGACAACGCCATCAAATACTCGACCGATGCGACGGAAAAGCCTGCCGTGCGCGTAGCCCTGCAGCGCGTCGGTCACGAAATCCGCCTTTCCGTTTCCGACAATGGCCATGGCATCCCCGACGACGCCGACCGCGCCAGGGCGACCGAGCGCTTTGTGCGGCTGGAAAAGAGCCGCTCCCAGCCGGGATCAGGCCTTGGTCTCAGCCTCGCCAAGGCGATCATGACTTTTCACAATGGCCGGCTTGAACTTCTGCCTGCCAATCCCGGATTGTCCGTTATCATGAGCTTCCCGGCGCGGGAGGACCATTGATGGCGGTGAGGATGGCTGCGAAACGGATCGAGACCGAATGGCGCCTGCAACTGGCGGCGCAGCTCGCGCCGCTGGATGAGACTCGCGCCCGGCGTGAACTGTCGGAGATCGCTGGCGATGCCAAGGACGAGAACCTGCCGCGTCTGGCGAAATTTCTAGGGGGCAAGGGCGCCGCACAGGAGTTTCTCGCTGCCGTCTTCGATCTCTCGCCCTTCCTCCGCGATGTCGCGCGCCGCCGGCCGCAAATCCTCGACGCGCTGTTCGATGACGGTGTCGAGGCCAGGCTGACCAGCATTGCCGAAGCGATCGGCAAGGCCGCCTTTGCCGAGACCGTTTCCGAATCCAGCCTGATGATGGAACTCAGGCAGTGGAAGGGTGAAGGTCACTTCCTGATCGCACTTGCAGACCTCTCCGGCGAGGCCGATACCGCGCTGACGGTAAGGCGCCTCAGCAATCTCGCCGATGCCTGTACCTGCGCGGCGGTCGACTTCCTGCTGCGCGACGCGCACAGCCAGGGCAAGCTCAAATTGCCCGATCCCGAAAATCCGTCACGGCAATCCGGCTGGATCCTGCTCGGCATGGGCAAGCTTGGCGCGCATGAACTGAATTTCTCCTCCGACATCGACCTCGTCGTCTTTTTCGATCCGGATGCGACGGCGATCGTCGATCCGCTGGACGCCACCGAGCTGTTTGCGCGCCTGACCCGCAGGCTGGTCCGCATCCTGCAGGACCGCACCGGGCACGGCTATGTCTTCCGCACCGATTTGAGGCTTCGTCCCGATCCAGGCTCGACGCCGCTGGCGATCTCGGTCGAGGCAGCACTTCGCTACTATGAGGCGCGAGGCCAGAACTGGGAGCGCGCCGCCATGATCAAAGCGCGTCCCGTGGCCGGCGATCTCGATGCCGGGGATGCGTTCCTGCGGGAATTGCAGCCCTATGTCTGGCGCAAATACATGGACTATGCGGCGATCGCCGACGTTCATTCGATCAAGCGCCAGATCCATGCCCACAAGGGTCATGGCGAGATCGCGGTCAAAGGACACAACGTCAAGCTCGGCCGCGGCGGCATTCGCGAAATCGAGTTCTTCGTCCAGACCCAGCAACTGATCGCCGGCGGCCGTTTTCCGGAGCTGCGCGGCCGCGAGACGGTGCCGATGCTGGGTGCGCTGGCCGCGCGCAACTGGATCACCGCCGATGCACGCGACGCGCTAACGCAGCAATATTGGTTTCTGCGCCGCGTCGAACACGCCATCCAGATGGTCGCCGACGAGCAGACGCATATTCTGCCCGACGATGATGAAGGGCTGGAACGCATCGCCCATATGCTGGGCTTTGCCGATGCCGCCAGATTTGCCGAAACCTTTCGCGCGGCTTTGCATGAGGTCGAGCGCCACTACGCCGCGTTGTTCGAGACCGCGCCTGAATTGTCGGCCGGCGTCGGCAATCTGGTCTTCACAGGCGATGTCGACGATCCCGACACGCTGCAGACCTTGCACGGCCTTGGCTTCCAGCGGCCAAGCGACATCTGCCGCGTGATTCGAGGCTGGCATTTCGGCCGCTACCGCGTCACCCAGTCTGCGGAAGCGCGCGAGCGGCTGACCGAACTGACGCCGGCGCTGCTCAAAGCCTTCGGCCAGACGCGCCGGGCCGACGAGGCGCTGGTTCGCTTCGACGAATTCCTCGCCGGCCTGCCCGCCGGCATCCAGCTGTTTTCGCTGCTGCAGTCGAATCCCGCCCTGCTGAAGCTTATGGCGACGATCATGGGCGCCGCGCCTCGGCTGGCGGCAATCATCACAAGGCGCCCGCATGTCTTCGACGGTCTGCTCGACCCGGCGCTGCTCGCCGAACTGCCCAACCGAGCCTATCTCTCAGCGCGGTTGGCCGCTTTCATCGAAGGCGACCGGGCTTATGAGGACGTGCTCGACCGTTTGCGCATCTTTGCCTCCGAGCAGAAATTCCTGATCGGTGTCAGGCTGCTCGCCGGCTCGATCGACCCGGCGCGCGCCGGCCGCGCCTTTTCCGATCTCGCCGACCTCACCATCGACGCCGCATTGCAGGCGGTGACCACCGAATTCGCGCTGCGTCATGGCCGCATCGCCGGCGGCACCGTGTCGCTGCTCGGCATGGGCAAACTCGGCAGCCGCGAGCTCACCGCCGGCTCCGATGTCGACCTCATTCTGCTCTACGACCACGACGCGAATGCCGACGAGTCCGACGGCGACAAGCCGCTCGCACCATCGCACTACTATACCAGGATGACGCAGCGACTGATCGCGGCTGTCTCGGCGCCGACCGCCGAAGGCGTTCTCTACGAGCTCGACCTGCGCTTGCGGCCATCCGGCAACAAGGGGCCGGTGGCCACCCACATCGATGCCTTCAAGAAATACCAGCGCCAGGAGGCCTGGACCTGGGAGCACATGGCGCTGGCCCGGGGGCGCGCCATCGGCGGCGACGCGGCCCTTTGCACCGAGGTCGAGGCCGAGGTCGCGGCACTTCTGGCCTTGCCGCGCGACGCCGCCAAGGTGAGGGCGGAGGCATCCGAGATGCGCGCGCTGATCGAGAAGGAAAAATCGCCGCGCGATCTCTGGGACATCAAGCTCATCTCCGGCGGCCTCATCGACCTCGAATTCATCGCGCAGGTGGCGGTTATAACCGGGCAGGTCGAAGGCGGCCGCAGGGTGACCGCGACCGGCGAAATCCTGGCGCATCTGTCGCCGGATTTCGCCGAGGCTGACGTCAGGCAGCAGCTTTGCGAAGCCTACCAACTCTATCTGGCGCTGACCCAGATGACGCGGCTTTGCCTCACCGGCGCATTCGAACGCGATGACGTTCCGCCGGGACTGTCGGATCTGCTTCTGGCGGTGACTGACCTGCCGGATTTCGGTGTGCTGGAAGCACACCTCAAGGAGACGTCGCAAAAGGTCAGAAAGGATTTCGACCTTTTGCTTCGTACGAAACGGTCGTGAGGGCGTGAAGCGCTGGCGGCTGTTTCGGATCGCATCGGGGGTGACGATGCAACAGGAGATACCCATGAGAAAAACAACCGGACTTGCCCTTGCCTTCGTCGCGCTTGCCGGCGCCGTTGGCACCACCGCCTACGCCGAGAACAATGCCAGCGCCAGAATGCGCGAGGGCGCGATGATGCGCCTCGACAAGGCGATGAAGGATTCCAACGGCACCATCAGCTTCGACCAGTTTTCCGACGCCATGAACGCGCGGCTGAAGAAGCTGGTCGCTGACAATGGCGGCAAGCTGACAGTCGCCCAGCTCGCCGACGCGCTGGAAAAGGCGCGGTTCGAGGAAATGGCCAAGCGCATAGTTGCCCGCTACGACAGCAAGGGCGACGGCACGCTGACCACGGACGACATCACCGGGCGCGAGAAGAAGGTGTTCGCCATGCTCGACCGCAACAATGACGGCAAGATCGAGCGCAACGAACTCCCAAAGAAAGGCCGCATGGGCCGCCACCACCAATGGGACGGCGGCGACGACAGCATGGAGTGAGATGGCGATATGTCTCCGGCGGCGAAAGCCGCCGGAGCCCTTACATGACCGGGGCTACTCAGTCCTTGAACGCGGCGGAGAGCACCGCTCGCATTGGCGGGCCGTCAGGCCGCCGTCTTCACCGCCAGCGCCGGCTTCTTCACCGGAATGCGCACCGACACGATCGTGCCGACGCCTTCGGTCGAGCGGATTTTCAGCGCGCCGCCCTGCAGCTCGGCCAGCGAGCGCGAGATGGCAAGGCCGAGGCCGGAGCCGGCGTGGTTCTTCGAAAACTGGTTCTGCACCTGTTCGAAGGGGCGGCCGAGCTTGCTCAGTGCCTCCTTCGGAATGCCGCAGCCATTGTCCTCGATGGTCAGCACCAGCGCGCCTGACGTGTTGCGGGCGCGCACCGAGATATGGCCGCCCTGGCCGGTGAACTTCACCGCATTCGACAGCAGATTGATGGCGATCTGCTTGATCGCCCGGCGGTCGGCGAACAGCGTCATCGTATCGGCGATGCGGGTTTCGACCGTGATCGATTTCTCCGCCGCCTGCAGCGAGATCACCCGCACCGTCTCGCGGATCAGCGGGCAGAGATCGATTTCCTCGCGGTCCACCGAGAATTGGCCGGCTTCGATCTTCGACATATCGAGTATGTCGTTGATGACGCCGAGCAGATATTTGCCGCTGCCGTTGATGTCGTTGGCATATTCCTCGTAGCGCGGCGAACCGAGCGGCCCGAACAGGCCTTGTTCCATCAGTTCGGAGAACCCGATGATGGCGTTGAGCGGCGTGCGCAGCTCGTGCGACATGTTGGCTAGGAATTCGGATTTGGCCCGATTGGCGGCCTCGGCGCGCTCGGTTTCCTTCATATATTCGCGGTTGAGCTCGACCAGTTCCTTGGCGCGCTCTTCCTCGGCCCGGCGGGCGAGGCTGAGGTCGTGGATGGTCGCCATCAGCCGGCGCTCGCTGTCGACCAGCTTTTCCTGGTGCAGCTTGATCTGGGTGATGTCGGAGCCGACGGAGACCGTGCCGCCGTCCCGGGTCCTCAGTTCGTTGACCTGCAGCCAGCGGCCGTCGGAGAGCTGCCGCTCGAAGGTTGCGCCCCCTTGCGGCCCGTTGGTGTTGGCCAGCCGCCGTTCAGAGGCGAAGGCCAGCATGCGCTCTTCAAGCACGGCGCGCGCAGCGCCCGGCATGACGTCGCGGTCCGACAGGCCGTTGTCCTTCTGGTATTTGGAATTGCACATGATCAGGCGCTGGGCGGCATCCCACAGCACGAAGGATTCGTTGATGTTTTCGATCGCGGTCCGCAGGCGCAGGTCGGCCGCCTCCGAGCGCAGCGCCAGATGCCGCTGCTCGGTGACGTCGACGGCAATGCCGATCAGCTGGATCTCAGGCGCTTCCGGGTCGATCACCTGGGCCCTGGCGCGCATCCACACCCACTGGCCGTCGGCGTGACGCATCCGGAACACCTGGTCGATATGGTCGATCTCGCGCTCGACGATTTTGTTGGCCAGCTCGAACAGGTCGCCGTCCTCGGGGTGGATGATGTCGTCGACCTCGCCGAACGACAGCATCGAGTTGCAGGGCTCGTAGCCCAGCATGTCGTACATCGAGCGCGACCAGTACATCTTGCCGCGCACCATGTCCCAGTCCCACAGGCCGCAGCGACCGCGAACCAGCGCCATGTCGATGCGCTGATGGGCTTCGAGATAGATGCGGTCGGCTGTCTGGGCGCGCGATGCCTGGCCGAAATAGGCGTAGAGGATGATGATCAGCACGCCGGCTGTCAGCACAAACAGCGTGACGTTGAGCGAGACGGTCTTGCGCCAGTTGTCGAACGCCGCTTCCTGCGGCACCAGCACGGCGGCGGCGTTCTTGCGGTCCCGGGTCAGGCTCACCGCCGCGTACCAGTCCTGGCCGCCGATGCTGACATCCATGACCCCGGCGCGGTCGCCGAACATGAACAGCGGCTGGCCGTCCAGCACCAGGCTGTCCAGCGATCGCCCTTGCCAGCCGGTCGACAGCGGCGACACGGCAATGATCTTGAAGGCGCTGTCGGTGATCACAAGCACATGGCTTCTGCCCATGGCGCCCTGGCGGCTCGTGCTTTCCAGAAGATCAATTGCACCGCTGGATGCCGCGGTCGGGTCGGCCGAGATTGCGTTCGCCATCTGGCCGGCGGCGAGACCTAGCACCGCCTTGCCGTCGCGCTCGGCCTCGTCGCGCTCGTTCATCAGCGACAGCACGCGCAGTGCGGCGATGACGATCAGGAAGATGATGATGAGAGCCGGTATCGAACGGCGCAGAAGGGGTTCGGCAGCCAGGAGCCGCCGGTAGGCTGGTTCAGCGATGAGCCGCGTATTGCCGGCGAGGCCGTCGCCTCGCGCCTTGCGCCGCTCAAAAGCCGTCCCTTCGGGCGCGCCCCACGCGTCCGCCTTGGCCATAAATGGCACTCCCCGAATTTCCGTACGCTTGACGATCCGGCAACACCGCACATCCGAATCGTCTGTAAAGAATCAAAGGTGATTCGCCTTGTCCAGAGGCGCGGCCGAAAAACATTAAAAATTGATTGAAATAACGCTGAAATCCCTCCCTTGAGGGCATAGGCGCTAAGATAGGTATTGCCCTGCGGAATCGGGTGTGATTCTACACTGCGATGACACACGAATCGCTTGTTGATGACGGCTGGGCCGAGACGATTGAG
>NZ_JAMYMP010000023.1:0-79893 GCF_040318615.1 Mesorhizobium sp. M1078 | reverse complement strand
TGATGCGTGTTGCCGACTTCCGCATCGCGCTCGATGAAACCGATGTGCTGCACGACAAGGAAAAGCGGATCGAATTCGGCGACAACGCCAATGGCAGCCTGACGTTCGAGAAGCTCCAAGTGGCCTCGCCGGAGGGCTGCACCAAACTTTCAGACAGCCATGTCGAGATCCGTCCCGGCGAGCGCGTGATGATCACCGGTGAGCCAGGCGCCGGCAAGACGCTGTTCTTCCGCGCCATAGCGGGCCTGTGGCCATGGGGCAGAGGGAAAATCGGCCTGCCCGCTGGAGAAACCCTCATCTTCGTGCCGCGTGTCCCGTATTTGCCGGCCGGCACGTTGCGAGAGGTGCTCAATCACGCGAATGGGCATGCGCCCGCCAACGATGCCGACATTTCGGCCGTTCTGGCCGAGGTTGGTCTTGAACGGCTGTCATCTTCGCTCGACCGCGTGGGGCGCTGGGACCATGAGTTGGCCGATGACGAACAGCGCCTGCTGGGCGTGGCCAGGCTCGCGTTGCGGCAGCCGAAGTGGGTGATCATCGACGAAGCGATGGATGCGTTCGACGGACCCTCGCTGAGGCGCGTGCTGGCGATGCTGGAAAAGCATCTGAAGGGAGCCGCGATCATCAATATCGGGCGCGGCCAGCACAACACTCAGTTCTTTCCGCGCGGCCTGACGATCGTAAAGGATTCCGGTGCGCCGGCGCTTAAGCCCCCTCGCGTCAGGGCCGGCGCCATCGACCCTCCGCCGAAGGCGGCCGTGCGGCGAAAGAAGTAGACCGGTATTCAGATTCGCGCCGGGCTGCGCCATCGCCTGTTCGGTTGGCCACCGTCCCTTACGTCCCTATGTTGCACGATGACCACACAGTTCGCCCGAGGCAGCGCTTATCCCGGTGGAGGTCTGTTAGAAGAAGTTTGCAGCGCGATGGCGACGGCACGGCCACTGTTCAGACGGGTCGGTAGTCCGTTTGATCACCGAGCGGTCGGCCCTGCCCTGCCAGACCGACACCATGGTCTTGGCGATACGTTCGTCCACTCGCGGGCCTGGAGCCAATGCCTCATGTTCGAGGCATCGAGCATGTAAACATCGAAGGAGTTTCCAGTGGACGCCAAGACAACTACCTCGCAGATTCGCCTGACACGCCGGACGCCCACCTATTGGCGAGTCACGTTCGACAATGCCCCGCTCAATGTCATGGGTCCACAGATGGTGCAAGAATTCACACATCTGATTGACGCCATTGAGGCTGACGAAGACGTTCGGGTCGTGGTGTTCGACAGTAGCGTCGACGGATACTTCCTCAACCATTCAGACTTCAAGGCGCGGATCGAGGATATGCTCGCGCTGCCGCCCGGGCCGACGGGCCTGCCGCCCTGGCCGGATTTTCTTGTGCGGCTGACGCGCGCGCCGGTCGCCTCGATCGCCCTCATCCGGGGTCGCGCTACGGGCAACGGGAGCGAGATCACCCTTTCCTGCGACATGGCTTTCGCTAGCAAGGAAAAGGCCATTATTTCCCAGTGGGAGGTTGGCGTGGGTATGGTCGCCGGCGGTGGACCGATGGCCCGCCTGCCGCATCTCATCGGTCGCAATCGCGCCATGGAGGTTCTGTTGTCCTCTGAGGACATCCGTGGCGAACAGGCAGAGGCGTATGGCTACGTGAACAAGGCGCTGCCCGACGCAGAGCTCGACGCCTATGTCGATGCGCTCGCCACGCGGATCTCCAGGTTCGACAAGTGGGCGATCGCGCAGACCAAGCGCTTGGTCAACACCAGCCTGAGTCCGGATGTCGAGCTAGGCGCCGGCTGGGAATCCTGCATAGCTTCACTGAGCCGGCCCGCCGCCCAGGAGGGGATCAAAGCGCTGACCGCCAAGGGCTTCCAGGCGCCGGGAGATGTCGAGAATCGGCTGGCTTTCCACCTAGGCGAGTTGCCGCCGCGATAGACCGCTGCCGATGGCGACGGCACCCCCTCAAAGAAAGGAACAATCCCATGGATCTGCTCACGAAAGCGAAGTCACTGGCCGAACGTGTGGAGGCAGAGGCGACAAAGGCCAATGTGCCCGTTGCGGTGTGCATCATCGATGTTCATGGCAATCTGGTGCTTCAGCACCGGATGACCGGGGCGCCCGTCTTCGCGCTCGAGATTTCCGAGCGGAAAGCGTATACCTCGGCCCTCGTGCGCCTGCGCACGGCTGACATCCTGCCGCTCGTGCAGCCGGGACAATCGCTGTATGCGCTGACCACAGTGGGCGGCGGCCGTTTTTGCCCCATGGGTGGAGGCATTCCTGTGGTTGACGAAGATGGCAAGGTGTATGCTGGTGTCGGCGTCAGCGGCGGCACTGCCGAAGAGGATGTCGCCATCGCCGAGGCCGCTGTCCGCTAAGCGCAACGCAAGCAAATTCGCCAGAGGTCCGGTGGCCGAGGTCGGGAGTCGACGTAAAGCGATGCCCCGGCTGCGCCGTAACTATGTAATCGACCGAGCTTGACACCCAAAGGAAACCCGGTAGGAGTGATACGTATCAGTAATACGTATCAACAAGGGTGGGAATGGCAAACGGCAGGGCGACGCAGAAGGATGTGGCAAGGGCAGCCGGGGTTTCGCAGGCCACGGTTTCCATGGTGCTGGGCGGTGGTAGCGCTTCTTCGATCCCAGCGGATACGTGGGCTCGCATCACGAAGGCCGCCAAGGACCTTGGCTACGTCCCAAACCGCTTTGCGCAAGCGCTGAAGACGAGCCGTTCGATGACCATTGCCTGCATCGTGCCCGACATCACGAATCCTTTCTATCCATCGCTGATCCGCGGCATCCAATCCGTGACGGACGGCCTGAGCTACGACGTCATCGCAGTTAACACCGATGGCACACCTGAACGCGAGCGGCACTTCCTCGACTGGGCGCGGCAGGGTCGCGTCGATGGCGTGATCGGCGTTTTCTTTACCTTGCGTGCCAACGATTTCAGCCCTCTGGTCGAAGCAGGGGTTCCGGTGGTGCGGATCGAGTCTTCCAAGAAACGCGGCGGCGAAATCGTCGTCGATGACATCTATGTCGACAGCCGGGCAGCCGCGCTAGCGGTCACCGACCACCTGATCGGCCAGGGTCACGAGCGCATTGCCATGGTAGCGGGCCGAGGCGGCCCCCAGGCCACGCGTATCGACGGCTATCGCTCGGCCCTAGCCAAGGTGGGATATCCCGCGCATGTGATCATCGACGAGGAATTCTCGGAGATCGGCGGCACGCGCGCCGCCGAAGCAATACTCGCAAGCACGTTTAAGCCAACAGCGATATTCGCCGCGAATGACCTGATGGCCGTCGGCGTCATGCAGGCGCTGCGCGAGCGCGCCATCGAGATACCCAGAGAGATCGCTGTCGTCGGCTTCGATGACATTCCTGCAGCGAAGCTGGTGACGCCGCCGCTGACCACAGTCGCGCAGTTTCAATGGCAAATGGGCGCGCGCGCGGCACAGACACTGATGGAGCGGCTTCGCGGCGCCAAGACCGGTGCGGGAACCGCGCTGGAAATGCCCTTTGAACTTATCCAACGAGGCTCGACACGAGCCATCTAGATGCTGGCCGTCTTACAAAACTGGGAGAAGAAACCATGCAACGCCGTACAATTCTGAAAGCCGGACTTGGTCTGGCAAGCCTGCCGCTCCTGCCGCGCCTCGCCTATTCGGCCGATCAGAAGCCCGTGGCCTTCTGGTATGAATCGGCATCGCCGGAAAATCAGGACAATCTCAAGACTCTGCTTGTGGACCCGTTCAACGCGGCCCATCCGGAAGAACTCCTGAGCATTGACTTCCGCGGCTCCGATCTCGACAAGCAGCTTCGTGTCGCCATGCTCTCGGGCACCGGACCCGACGTCGTCTTCACCGCAGGCCCGAGTTATGTCGCCGCCATGGCGCAGGCCGGACAACTCCTGTCACTCGACGATTATGCCAAGAAATACGGTTGGAACGAACGGCTGCTGCCTCTGTTCCTCGATCTCGGCCGCTACCAAGGCAAGCTCTACGCGCTTGCCAAGACCTATGAGACGCTGGGGCTTTTCTACAACAAGACGCTGTTCGCCAAGAACAACTGGAAAGCACCTACGACGATTGCGGAACTTGAAGCACTCGCCGATGAAATGAAGGGCAAGGCCCTTGTACCGTTCGGCGCCGGCAATGCCGATTGGCGTCCGGCAAACGAGTGGCACGTCTCGATAGCCATGAATTCGATCGCTGGCCCGGAAACCGTGCATAAGGCATTGGCGGGATCGATTCAATGGACAGATCCGGCCTTCGTCGCGTCAATCGACAAGCTGGCCGAGTGGTGGGACAAGGGTTATTATGGCGACAATTACTTCTCCCTGACCTCCGAGCAGGCCTTCGCTCAGATTGCGACCGGTCAAGCGGGCATGGCGCCCACGGGCACCTGGAGCTTCACCAACGTCAAGCCATATTTCCCCGACAACGATGCCGAGCCGGGCTTTGTCGGCTTCCCCAGCGCGTCGGGCGACCCGATCTTTCCGCTCGGCATCGGCTCGACGCTTTCGGTCAATGCCAAGTCGGAAAACCCGGACGGTGCTGCCGCCGTGCTTGACTACATGTTCCAGGACGATTTCTACAGCAAGATGAACTCGGTCTGGCAAGGCGAATGGAACCTGCCGCTTGCCGATCTCTCCAAGGTGAAGCTGTCGGACAATGTACTGCCGCTCTACACCGAAGCGATGAGGGAGCTGTCCACCGCCGTGGGCGCTGGCAAGTATGGCTATACGACGTGGACTTTCCTGCCACCCGCGACTGACACCTATCTGGTCAGCGGCATGGAAGAGGTTTGGCTCAAGAAAACCTCGTCCGCCGATTTCCTTAAGAAGCTCGACGAGACCTTCAAGCAGGAAAAGGACGCGGGCAAGGTGCCTGCAATCCCGCCCCGCGCCTGACCGCTCAGGGTGGCGCGATATGCGTCGCCCTTCCCCGGAGGAACTCCATGCATCGACTCTACATCGTTCCGACGATGATCATCAACGTCGTCATCGTGCTCGTTCCGGCACTACTGACGGCCGCTCTCGCCTTCTGCAATTGGGACGGCATCTCAGCGCCGACCTTTGCCGGCCTCGGCAATTTCCGGGCATTGGCGGCGGATCGCGTCTTCTGGTCGGCGCTCGGCAACAACATGGTCTGGACGCTCGTCTTCCTGACCGTGCCGATCCTCATGGGTCTCGCCGCCGCATCGATGCTGTTGATCGTGCGCCGCGGCAGTAACTTCTTCCAGACAGTCTATTTCCTCCCCGTCGTCATTGCCACCGCCATCACCGCACGCGTCTGGCAGGGCATGATCTACAGCCCGGTGACAGGGATCTTCGGCGTCCTCAAGAAATACGGCATGCCAATCCCCAACCCGCTGACGCAGCCGCCGCTTGCGCTGTTCGGCGTCGCGACTGTCGATCTCTGGCACTGGTGGGGTTTCCTTTGCGTCATCTTCTTCGCCGCGCTCCGCCAGGTTCCGCAGGAACAGATCGAGGCCGCGAAAGTCGAGGGCGCCACGTATTTCCAGATGATGCGTTACGTCTTGTTGCCCGGTATCCGGCCGACGTTGACACTCATGATGATCATGACGGTGATCTGGTCGTTCCTCGCCTTCGACTTCGTCTACATCATGACCCAGGGCGGCCCGGCATTTTCGAGCGAGCTCCTGTCTACCCTCGCCTACCGAAAAGCGTTCTATGACCTGAATGTCGGGCAAGCGGCGGCGGCGGCGCTCGTCATCAGCCTGTTCGGGCTGGTCGGCACCTTCTTCTACGTCCGCATCCAGACGCGGGAGGGGGAGCAATGAGCCTTGTCGAAAGCCGCCTGACGCTAATCGTTTCCTATGCGCTTCTTAGCCTGTTCGCCTTCATCGCTCTGTTTCCGATCGCACTTCTGGTACTCAACTCCCTGAAGCCGGCTGCTGAGATTGTACAAAATCCGCTGGGCCTGCCAGGACCGATCCGCTGGCAGAATTTCGTCAATGCCTGGAACCATGCGAAGTTTTCGAAGACCTTCGTGAACTCCCTTGTCGTTAGCGGCACGACGATCGTGCTGGTCTGCTCGACCTCGTCGCTGACAGCGTATGTGCTGGCCCGCAAGAAGGTCAAATCCTGGAAGATTTTCACCTTCTACCTGCTTGCAACGACGACGGCGCCGATCCAGCTCTACATCTTCCCGCTCTATTTCGGCTTCGCCAAGCTCGGCCTGATCAACAATATTTTCGGAGTTTCGCTGATCTACACGGCACTCTACAGCCCGTTCGCGGTGATGCTGCTTAGGACCTACTTCATCGCAGTTCCGAAGGAACTCGAGGAAGCGGCGATCGTCGATGGTGCCACCTCCTGGCAGGTTTTCTGGCGGGTAATGCTGCCGATCGTCTCGCCCGGCATCCTCACGGTGGCGCTCATCATCGGCCTCAATTCGTGGAACGAGTTTCTGATAGCGACGACCTTCCTGCAGAGGCAGGAGAATGTCACCGCCGTCATCGCCTTCTATCTGCTCTCAGGCCAGTACAGTTCCGACTGGGGTGAGATCATGGCCGCCGCCCTTATCATCGTCGTGCCCGTCGTCCTGCTCTTCGTCTTCATGCAGAAGCGTTTCATCGAGGGCATGGCCGGTGGCTCGGTGAAGGGCTAATCAATCCCGTTTCGAATTGTGGAGTGAACGATGCAGTTGCCCAATGATTATCTCGAACGCGTCTATGCCGGCGTCCTCGGCAAGCTGGTGGGGGTATATCTCGGCCGCCCTTTCGAGGGCTGGACGTACCAGAAGATCATGGATGAGCTCGGCCCGATCGAATACTACGTGCATGAGCGTTTAAACCAGCCGCTCGTCGTCACCGACGACGATGTCGCCGGTACCTTCACCTTCGTTCGTGCCCTGGAGGACTATGGCATCAAGGCAAGCCTTTCGGCCGAGGAAATCGGCAAGGCCTGGCTCAACTACATCGTTGAGGAGCGCGCTATCCTGTGGTGGGGCGGCAACGGCAATTCCACTGAACACACCGCATGGCTTAACCTCAAGAAGGGTATTTCGGCCCCGCATTCCGGTTCGATTGCAACCAACGGCCATGCGGTTGCTGAACAGATCGGTGCACAGATCTTCATCGATGGTTGGGCCATGGTCGCGCCGCGCCAGCCGGAACTTGCCGCAAGGCTCGCCGAACAGGCTGGCAAGGTCAGCCATGATGGCGAGTCGGTCTACGCCGCGATGCTTTGGGCGGCGATGGAGGCCGAAGCTTTCGGCTCGTCGGACATCGACCACCTGATCGATACCGGTTTGAGCCAGATACCTCAGGATTGCCTGATCGCCAGTCTGATCGCCAATATCAGGGCCTGGCAAAAGGCGCATCCCGACTGGCGCGACACCCGCCAGAAGATCGAACAACACTACGGCTACGACAAATATCCCGGCAACTGCCACGTCGTCCCGAACCATGCGCTGATGATCATGGCTGTGCTCTATGCACCGCAGGATTTCCAGCGGGCGCAGATGATCGTCAACACGTCGGGCTGGGATACGGATTGCAATGCCGGCAATGTCGGCTGCCTGCTCGGCATCATGAATGGGCTCGAAGGGCTGGACGAAGGCCCGGACTGGCGCGGGCCGATCGCTGACCGCTTGCTGATCTCGTCCGCAGATGGCGGCAACTCGATCAACGACGCGGTTCGCCAGGCCTATTTCCTCGCCAACCTCGGCCTGCAATTGGCCGGCAGGCAAAAATTTGATGCTCCCAAGGCCGGCGCGCAGTTCCATTTCTCGCTGCCGGGCAGCCAGCAAGGCTTCAGGCCGCAGACCGGCCTCGATGTCAGCTCTGCGCTGCGCATCGGCAATGCCGAGTTCGAAGCCGCCCGTGCTCTCGCAATCGACTATGAAGCCTTGCGGCCTACTCAGGTCGCAGTCGTAACCACTCCGACCTTCTCGCCGCGCGAAATGCTCAACATGCGCACCTACGACCTGATGGCAACGCCGCTTGTCTATCCCGGTCAGGTCGTGCGCGCTCGCGTCGTTGCCGATCAAAAGAACCGCGGCGCTGTCGAGGTAAGATTGCGGGCACGCGTTTACGACGAGCATGACGAATGGCGCAATGTCGACGGCTGTTCGGTGATCATCGAGCCGGGCAAGGAGGCCGTTTTGGAATGGGCTTTGCCGGACACGGGCGGCCAGCCGATTGCCGAACTCGGCCTGGCGATTTCTAGCACAGGCAAGCGCGCTGATGGCCGCTTGCTTGTCGACTACGTCAGATGGGATGGCACGCCCGAGCTGACGCTGAAGCGCCCGGCGGGCGACGGCGATTTCTGGCGCTTGTCCTGGGTCAACGGCGCAGACTTCTTCTCCAAGCGCTATCCGGCGGCATTCCGGATCTCGCAGAATAGCGGCGAAGGAATCATCATCCATGGCACGCGCCAGTGGGCCGATTACCAGGTGTGCGGCGACGTGATGTTACATCTCGGCAACTATGGCGGTTTCGCCGTCCGGGCGCAGGGCCTGCGCCGCTATTATGGTGCCCGCGTCACCCGCGACGGCAGGATGCAGATCGTGCGCGTCCGAGACGAGAGCACCGACGTGCTCGCCGAGACCGCCTTCAATACCGAATTCGAAAAATCGATATCGATGAAAGTGGCGGCCAAGGGCGAGCGCATCACTTTCGAGGCGGACGGCATATCGCTTTTTGCGGAAGACTGCAGCCCCGAGGCTTTCCATGATGGCGGCATTGGCCTGCTGGTGCATGAAGGCGCCTTGTCATGCAACGAAATTCGGGTCGGAGCGGTCTGATGGCGAATGTCACGATCGATAAGGCCCGCAAGGCATATGGTCCGGTAGAGGTGCTTCATGGCGTCTCCGTCGACATTCGAGACGGCGAGTTCGTGGTGCTCGTCGGCCCGTCCGGTTGCGGAAAATCCACGCTGCTGCGGATGATCGCGGGGCTGGAAAACATCACTGGCGGGACGATCGGCATCGGCGGGCGGGTCGTCAACGATCTGGCTCCCAAACAACGCGACATCTCGATGGTGTTCCAGAATTACGCGCTCTATCCGCATATGACGGTGGCCGAGAACATGGCGTTTTCACTGACGCTGTCCGGTGCGCCCAAGGCGGAGAAGCAGAAGCGTGTTGCGGACGCCGCTGAGATACTGGGGCTGACGCCGCTGCTCGATCGCTATCCGCGCCAGCTGTCAGGCGGCCAACGCCAGCGCGTGGCCATGGGTCGGTCGATCGTGCGCAAACCGCAGGTCTTCCTGTTCGACGAGCCGTTGTCTAATCTGGACGCCAAGCTACGCGTCGCCATGCGCGCCGAGATCAAGAGCCTGCATCGCCGTCTTGCCACCACCACGATCTATGTCACCCACGACCAGGTCGAGGCAATGACCATGGCCGACCGGATCGTGGTGATGAATGGCGGCCATGTCGAGCAGGTTGGCCGGCCGCTCGACCTCTACGATGATCCGCAGAGCATGTTCGTTGCCGAATTCATCGGCTCGCCGTCGATGAACCTTCTGAAAGGCCGTTTCGACAGCGCCGACGGCCAGCCCGTTTTCATAGCCGATGCCGGCATCGTACTGCCGCTGCCCGACAACGTTTCAAGGCCCTCCGGCACGGAAGCGTTCTACGGTATCAGACCGGAATATTTCACTATCGCCCCGATAGGCTCGGGTATCCCGGCCGGGGTCCTAGTCGTCGAGCCCCTCGGCCCGGAAACGCAAGTGACCGCGAGCGTCGGAGGACAGACCGTGGTGACTATGTTTCACGAGCGGATCAACGTGCAACCCGACGATATGATCTGGCTTCGGGTGCAGCCCAATCGCGTCTGTTTGTTCGACACCGCTGGACGACGGTTTCAGCCTGCTATCGCTCCTTTTGCCCACCTATAGGCGCCGGAAGTAAAGAGCCGGTCATGGCCAGAATGATCGTTCTAACGGCTAGCCACATAATTAGCAGGTTTGCGGCCGCAAAAACTGGAAGAGCCAACCACCCAGCAAAGCCTGACTCCCCACGGATCGCCAGTTTTTCAATCGTGGTTGCCAATGCCGTGGCGCCGAAGCTGACGCTCCAAAGACCGGCAGAAAAACGGCGGACAATTCGCGGCAGTACGCCGCCGACGATAACAGCCTGGAGCATTGCGTAACCGATCAGACAGTGAACAAAAACGTCTTCGCTGGTACCTGACAAGTTAACATAGGCGAGCGAGCACACCGCCGGAGGCGCGAGTTGAACTCCCAAGGTAGACCGGATCTGGTCTCGCAGTGGCTCGCCAAAATAGAGCCGGTAGAACAAAACGGAATCGATTGTTAGCCACGAGAAGAGCCCCGCACCCAAAGCCAGTTGAGCCCATTCAGAATGTCCGAATGTCGATAGGCCGATGCTGAGAACGAATGACGCGGCCGCAACAGGCAAGTATAAGGCAGGCGTCGCGTCGGACAGAGCGATGGTCGTTTTCCAGATCAATTGCGAATGCCAAAGCCCGAATGCCACTGCAAACGCCCCGCCGATGCACAGCAGTATAGCGGCCACTGTCGCACTGAAGGGCAATACACTCACGGCGGTCAGCATCATCCCGACACCCGCAAGACCAGGAAAGCAGTTCTGAACGGGATCCGCGAGTTCCGCCTGCACCGCCAACGGTGCTAACCACAACTTCAAACCATATAAAGTCAAAAGAGCTGTCCATATGCCCATGGCCAGTATCATAACCCCAACAACAATTCCTACCGGCATCGCCCACAGTTGTTGCGCAACCTCCCACATAACGGCAAAAGAACTTGCCCCGAGGCCGATAGCAAAGAACGAGGCTGGAAACCGGGCTATTAGAGATCCCTCTGCCGACAGACCGAGAACAGCCTGACACTTCAATGCGGTTATTTCCTTGGAGCAGAGTCCACTCCCTTGCGCTGCGCCGACGTCAGATTGGGACCACTCTTTCATAACTGCACCTCACGAATCTGCCCTGAAATCACACAGGCTTGCAACCAAACTCCTGATCGCACTCCCCGAACGAGTTCCTAATGCATTGCGGGCAATTTCAGCGTCACGACTGTGCCTGACCCGAGGATGCTTTTTAGATCGATGCTTCCTCCCGCTTCTTCAACGAAGCGTTTGACCATCGGCAATCCAACACCACCCAATCCCTCGCCCTTTGTCGTAAAGAAGAGATCAAATGCTCGCACCATGGTCTCGTTGGTCATCCCAATTCCGCGGTCTTCAACCCGAACATCCACCCCCTTGGAATTCTCCGATACCAACGCGTGAACTGAAATCAAACCGCCGTCGGGCATCGCATCGCGGGCATTGAGCAGAAGGTTGAGGACTGCATTTTGCAACCCGACGCGATCGCACCTTACCAAAGGAAGGTTGGAGCCGACGCAAACCTCGACACGGATGTTTTCATCCCAAGCACTTCGAACAAAAGCTTCGACGTCGGCCAGGCAAATGCCCACGTTAGCATTTGAAATTACGCCTTCGATTTCTCTGGCTGTCCTGATGGTCTGCCTGACAAGACAACCGGCTCTCTCCAGAGCGGTCTTGGCGCCAGCAATTACCACCCCTGCGCCCGGAGCCGTTGCGATATTCGGGTCTCGACCCAGGTGGTTCAACGCAGATGAAGCCACCTGAATGAGATTACCAAGGTCATGGACGATACCGGCAGTCGAGATCTGCAGGGCGAGACCACCTTGCGGATTGTTCCCCCGGACGTCGAATATGCTTTCATCTACTTGGAGACTTGACATTCCATTCCTCCGTTTGCTGAACAAACATTTTTTTGCGTTCCGAAGCGGACGCACCATCGCTGGCCTGCCCTGACCGAGGACAAGCTAACCGGATGCCAGGAGCACTCTCCTCGCCGTTTGTTTCAGACAACTCCCGCGCACAATCCGACGCAGCGCGTGCAAAAGGAGCCCCAAACGGCGTCGCCCGGCTTCGTAAAGGCATAGACATCAGTGAGATCCAGACGCGCATCTCCCCGTGGGAACACAAAATTGGGACCAGAATAATGATGTGACATCGTCATATCCTCCTCAAGGGAAAATTGGTTGACAAGGTCGAAACCCAGAATTCCAGCGTTTACGTCTTCAAAACAGATACTCCGCACCGGCATCAATCAACGGTGTTCACCCAACTGAGTACTGACAGCTGTCAAAGTTGGAATATATTGAACGATGGTATTACCAATACTTTGGTGTCGATCGCTTCCATGCTTACACGTGCTAGTTTGCGATAGTAAGCGCTGACGGTGAGCATCCCTCTTTGGTTGCTCGGTGAGCGGAACGGGCTGGCAGTGGCTGGCAGAAAGGGCGCAGTGATGGCTCGCTTGCTGTCGGTCAATGTGGGCTTGCCGCGTGGCATTCCTTGGCAAGGAAAGACCGTCAACACCGCAGTCTGGAAAACATCGGTTGAAGGCCCACGTCAGGTACGACGGCTCAACGTCGATGGCGACAGGCAGGGAGACCTGGCGGGGCACGGCGGCGAGCAAAGGGCGGTTTTGGTCTACCAATCGGAATCCTATCATTATTGGCAACGCGAGCTGGGCCGCGAGAACTTTTCCTACGGCCAGTTTGGGGAGAATTTCACAGTCGATGGCCTGTCGGACGATGAGGTATGCATCGGCGACCGCTATCGGATTGGGAGCGCCTTGTTCGAAGTGACCCAACCGCGCGTCACTTGCTACCGGGTCGGTATTCGCATGAACGAGCCGCGCATGGCCGCGCTGCTGGTTGCGCGAGGCAGGCCCGGCTTCTATCTGCGCGTCCTGGAAGAAGGCCAGGTCGAGGCTGGAGATGAGATCGTCCAGGTCGGGATCGGCCCTGAACGGATGACTGTGTCAGAGGTCAATGCGCTGCTATATTTGCCAGGCCACCCTCACAGCCAGATCGAGCGGGCGTTGCGCATCCCGGCGCTAAGCGAAGGCTGGCAGGGATCCTTCCGGGCGATGCTAGCACAAAACGAAGACCGCGATGCCAGGACAGGCAATGCCGGACTTGATCCAATGTCTGGACCACCACCTGCGTGGACAGGATTTCGCCCGCTACGCGTGGTGCACAAGATCCCCGAAAGCGTTAGTGTGATGTCGCTGGTGCTAGAGTCCGTTGATGGATCCCGCCTCACAGCAGCACTCCCTGGACAGTTTGTCGTGCTGCGCCTGCAGGTGGCGTCCGACGGCCCGGCCCTAATGCGCAGTTATTCTTTGTCGGGCGGACCTGGTGAGCGCTGCTACCGAATAAGCGTAAAGCGGGAACTCCATGGAGTGGTGAGTGCCTACATAGACGACCGGGTCAAAATGGGCGACGTGCTCGACGTAAGCGCACCACGCGGCAGCTTCACTCTTCGGACGGACGATCGTCCAATCGTCCTTCTAAGTGCCGGGGTGGGCGTCACGCCCGTGATTGCGATGCTCCATGCACTGGCGGAAACAGGTTCGACGAGGGAAGTCTGGTGGCTCCACGGCACTCGATGTAGCCGTGAGCATGCCTTTGCCCAAGAGGTTCGAGACTTGCTGAAAGTCTTGCCCAACAGTCACAGCCATATAAGCTACAGCGCGCCCGATCCAGATGACAGGCAAGGTGTCGATTTTGATGCCCTCGGACGCCTGGACATCGAGGTACTTCGAAAACTGGACATTCCGCGCCATGCCAATTTCTATCTGTGCGGACCATCCGCCTTTACGGGCAACCTGAGCGCGGCGCTTGCAGCCTGGGGCGTCGGCGCCGACCGGGTCTACACGGAGCTGTTCGGCCCAGGTCCTTCTAGTACCCCGGGCATTGCCGCCGCTCCAGGCCGGGCGCCGCATCTACCTGCCGAAACCGACGGTACGGGACCTCTGGTTTCGTTCGCACGGAGCGGCCTGAGCGTCCGCTGGGGCTCAGGATTCCAGAGTCTGCTTGAGATTGCTGAAGCGTGCGACGTCCCCACGCGATGGTCGTGCCGCACAGGGGTCTGTCACATTTGCCAGACCGGGCTTGTGGCTGGAACAGTCGCCTATCGGCCCGATCCAATCGATCCGCCAACAAGCGGCAACATCTTGATCTGCTGTTCCCAGCCAAATGGAGACGTCGTCCTTGATCTCTAAGGCAGCGGATAGGAATTGTTTGGGTGCATGTGGAAGAAAATTTCCGTGTCGGGCAATCACGTGACCGCACCGACCTCGATTACGGCCTCGGCGAAAGCCAGCGGAGCTTCCTGGGGTAGATTGTGCCCTATGCCGCCCGTGATCAGTCGATGAGAGTACCTCCCTGAGAACATCTTCGCGTAGGCGCTGGCTTCCGGGTGAGGAGCACCATTGGCGTCGCCCTCCAGCGTTATTGTAGGCACGGTGATGACGGGCGCCTGCGCAAGCCGCTTCTCCAGGTTCTCATATTGAGGTTCGCCCTCGGCCAGGCCGAGACGCCAGCGGTAGTTATGGATCACGATCGCCACATGATCGGGATTGTCAAACGCGGCAGCACTACGGTCGAAGGTCGCATCGTCGAAATTCCATTGCGGCGATGCAAGACGCCAGATCAGCTTTGCGAAATCGCGCGTAAATTTCCGATAGCCGGCCTGCCCACGATCGGTTGCAAAGTAATACTGATACCACCATTGCAGTTCCGCGCTCGGTGGCAGCGGCTGCCTACCTGCCTGCTGATTACCTATCAAATAGCCGCTCACTGAAACCATTCCTTTGCACCGCTCTGGCCATAGCGCAGCGACAATATTGGCGGTTCTGGCGCCCCAGTCACAGCCGGCAAGAATAGCCTGTTCTATTCTGAGGGCATCCATCAGCGCAATGACGTCCAAGGCAACTGCGGACTGCTGCCCGTTGCGCATGGTGCCATCGGAAAGGAACCGTGTTGTGCCGTACCCTCGTAGATACGGTACGATCACGCGATAACCTTTAGAGGCCAACAAAGGCGCGACACCGACATAAGTTTGGATGTCGTATGGCCATCCATGAAGGAGGATCACCGGTGCGCCGGTCATAGATCCCATCTCCGCGTATCCGATGTTAAGCAAACCGGCGTCAATTTGCCTTAATGAACCCAACAGCTCTTGTACCGCTTTCTTGGGGAGTTCTTTGCTTGTACTTCTGACAGCGGATCTCGCCGCCGCTGGCTTCTCGATCCCCAGTTCAAAGGCAGTCATCGCGGCAAAGGCCGTGCCTAGTAAGCGGCGGCGATTGTGGTCAATTTGTTGTGGGATGCTGTCCATTTTCAAACCTCCTCAGGAAATGGTTTGTCCGTTGTTGCCCCACGTGCAACTAAAATGCGCGGCCGGGTGGGGGGCGACCCGGCCGCGCTACTGGGCGAAGACGATGCGGGGAGAATCGCCTCTTTCGCCTCAGATTGCTCGGCGTAGCGGTCTGAACGCCTCTCTGAGCTCGTTAGAGAAGACGTAAGGCTGCTCCCACGCCGCGAAATGACCGCCTCTATCCACTTCATTCCAGTAAATGACGTTACCGAAGCTTCTATCGCCCCAACTCCTCGGTGCGCGGTAGATTTCGGCCGGATAGACGGTGACCGCTACAGGGACCTTCGGGATGTCGAACGCATCAAACGGACCACCGCCTGCTTGCGCGCCTTCCCAATACGACCGCGATGATGAAGCTCCTGAGTTGGTAAACCAGTAGAAGGAGATGGCATCCAGCATCTCGTTATACGTGAAGATCCGTTCCGGCTCTCCGTCGCTATCGGTCCACTCCGCGAACTTGTCGTAGAAGTAAGCTGCCATTGCGACCGGAGAATCGGAGAGGGCATAGCCGATGGTTTGCGGGCTCTGATTCATCATAGCCGCATAACCGAAACCGTCGCGGTAGAAATGCAGCAGCCGATCGTAGGCGCTCTTCTCCCGATCCGATAATTCCACCGGGGCCGGGTCGAAATTACGGAGATGCCGAAGAATGCTCGGGGGTACAGTCCCGGGCATGTTAACGTGAATGCCGAGAAGACCTTTCGGAGCCTGAACGGCCAGCACCTGCGAGACGATCGCGCCCCAGTCGCCTCCCTGGGAGACGTATTCGTTGTAATCCAGCCTGAGCATTAGCTCGTGAAACGCGCCAGCTATCCGCGCCGGACCCCAACCGGTCGCAGACGGCTTACCCGAGAAGCCGTAACCCGGCATGGTCGGAAGGACGAGGTGAAATGCATCTTCTATCCGCCCTCCATGCGCAGTGGGATTGGTCAGGGGGCCTATGACTTTCAAAAGCTCCACAATCGAGCCTGGCCAACCATGCATCATAAGCAAGGGCATTGCCCCCTCGTGTGGGGAGCGGACGTGCGCGAATTGAATATCTACTCCATCAACACTAGTAATGAATTGCGGCAATTTATTCAGTTTCGTCTCCACCTTGCGCCAGTCATAACGACTCCCCCAATACTCGACCAGCGTTTGCAGCTTTGCTAGTTGGACGCCCTGGGAGCGATCATTGACGGTCTCCCGTTCCGGCCATCTTATAGCTTTGATACGCCGGCGAAGATCTGCAAGCGCCCAAGTCGGGACATGAATACTGAACGGACGGATAGATTCTTGCCCGACCGCTGCTTGCAGAGCCCTAGGCACCAGATTGGCCGCTCCAACTGCGGCGGCTGCAACAATGACATCACGTCGAGTTGGTGATAGCGATATCGCTGACATCATTTGTTCCTCGATAAACCCAATTTATTCACATAAGTTAAGTATATACCTAAAACAGCCTAAATCCATCACACCTTTGTATCAACAATACTTTACGATTGGTCACAGACAAGCAACCAATGATCACCGATCCGTGTCGGCGCCGTACCGTCATGGTCTCGCGCGGCATACGGCAAACACAGCTATCCTGCATCGCGCCAGGAGCAACTACGCCCCTGCTCACGTCGGCAGCGGCTGCCCGATCTGTTCCGCTGCCATGTATTCGGCGTACCAGTCGGGCCAGTTCTCATCGCGTGTTCCGCCTGTCCGCTTCTCGTGCTCGCCATGCGCGGCCGCGGTGCGCCGGAGTGCACCTGCAAGCTCATTCAACGAGGTGAATGTCGTGTCGCCGGCCTCCACGCGTCCCGGCAGCCGCACAGTGATTTCCTGCAACAACCACCCGTTGCCGTCCGGGTCCTTGAAAGAGGCGAACGAGGAATAACTGCGCCCCTCTGGATCCTTGCCGCTAATTGCCGGCTGTCCAGGACCAGCACGGTGGAACACTTCGCTGGCGTCGGCCCCGCGCGCCACAAGCTCGGCGCGCGCTGCTTCGATATCGGACACAATGAGATAAAGTCCCTGTGCCGAGCCGGGCGCGGCCGACGTGAGGCCGGTGCCGAAGTGGATCGAGGCCGGTGAACCCGGGGGCGTAAATTGTACAACCCGAAACGTGTCACCGACAGGGAAGTCGGCGTCGAGCCGCCACCCCAGGCCGCCATAGAAACGCTTGGCACGATCGACGTCCGAAACGGGGATAACCACGGCCTCGAACTTCAGGTCGATCATCGCTGTTTTCGCAGTTTTGCTGCGCACTACATCGTCACTCATGTCGAGCTCCTTAGTTTGGCGGCAGGGCATGCCCAAGTACATCTGCGTGAGCAGTGCCAGCGACCGCGTCAATTACTCAATGCTATCGCCGCATGACTTTCCATTGATCACGACTTCGGCTTTCATCGACATGCGGGGCGCCACCTCAGAGGAACCCTCGCGACGCCATGCTTCAACCGTCCCCGGAAGCGCGCCGATGATCCCGACAATCGCCGTCGCGGCGAGCAACTCACGTTGTGTGGCCGTTAGTGATCTTGCTGGCATCGCGCCGCGCTCCGTCCGTGCTCCTCGCTCCGAACACAGCATCCAGTTTCGGTGGAGATTAGTCTATTGCACGTTGGTATCGGCAGGGTTGCAGTGTTCCCGACGCATCGCGGGCCAGCGATTGGAAAGCTAAGCAGATCGGTCGATCGAACCGAATTACTCCTCGGCATTCGGCAAGCGCAGTACCACGGATCGGCATTTTTCCCACCGACCTATGCCAAAGTGTGGACGATACCATCGCACAATATATTCATTCCTATCCGCAGGTAGATAACAGTCCGTCCGGAGAGTATCGGCCAGTGGAAGTTATCAATAGATCACCATCGCGATCGTCGAGTAGGCGGTTGTCTCATCGAGGAGAAGAATTCGTTATGAACACCAAAACTACATGCCTCGTCCTAGCGTTTACTCTTTCGGCTCTCGGCAGGGATGCGTTGGCTGGCGCGCTTGATGTTATCGACCCCATCAACAAGCAGTCGTTTTACACCAGTTCTATCAAGGAGCCCGTCCACACGAATCCCATCATGAGAGGCAGATTCAAGGCAGCCTTCAAAACCCTGCCGCACGCGAAGCGTATGGCGATGATGAGAGAGTGCCAGGACGCGGCAATGACAAAGCCTTATGCGGAATTCTGTGCCGATCTGAATGCCCTTGCCGGCTCATGATCCTCCAAGCCAGGGTGATGAACCCTGTTGAGCCGGACAATGGCGGGCCTAGTGCCCGCCATTTTGTATCCATGCTTGCTGTGGCTGGAAAACCTGCCGTCTGTGCCCATGGCTTTGCCCCTTGGAAACCGGCCTGGTGACATCAGTCGATGTCTCGCTGTGAGGCCGCGCAATGCGAAGCTGGTTCCAACGCATTGCCCCTCATCAAGCGAGGGCCGCAGCCGCCGATTTGTCTCACCGGTCAATCCCAATGTATCGCCGATACCATCGTCAAGATGCCCTTGCCGTTTCGTGACCCACCGAGTCAAAGGGAGCGAATATGATGGCGACCAAAATGCTCGCCATCATATCGGCACGCCTTCAGCTAAAAGGCTGTGATACATTGCTGCTTTGCTTCATTTGCAATCCCTCTGCAATGGCATGCTTTGAAGTCGCCATGATGGACCTGACCTACCGCTCAACCGCTCTTGAAGCGCTTGTCGTAAGAACAAAACATCCCGCCGTCCCACCTCCCGGTGGTTCTCCGCAGGTGTGGCACCGGAGAGGCATCGGGCCGCCTGGTATCCACAACCCAAATAGCGGCACCAGGATCCACCGCGCTTGCCTCACACTGTTTCTCTGTCGGTCTGGAATACCCATCGCGCACTCTGTTGGTTCCCATTTCGCTGTCGCGTTGCGCAAGATCGTCTGCCATTGGCTCAGACTTGGCAGAATTGTAGGAGAAGCGTCCCCCCCCCGGTATCTGTGTGTCCCGAATGTTGCCGTTATGCCGCGCAAACCCTCCAACGCTGCAACGTCGGTGACATGAGTTCCTCCCAATTGCCCACAGTGGGCGATTCGCGGCCCGGTCAGGCTCACTGCGCCGAGAATTTCGCGCCGGTCGGTCAAGAAATCGGAGCCCTATCAGGTAGAGCGCAGATCGACCTGCAGTAGCGGCAAAATCTATTGTACGATAGCCTCGGCAATATTTTGTGGCACTCGGCGGGGCAGGTCGGCAGGTCAGAACGATCATAGAGACGCTGGCCGCCCGCCGGCGAGGAGGCCATGTGATCTGACATCAAGTCCGACCGCATTTTGGGCCATACGAAAGACGAGGAAGCGACAGCGGTGAGATTTCTCGCGCCGCATCCGCCCGACAAACTCAAGACCATACCAGGGCGATTGTTCGAAGGCGTGGGCTGGTGCCGAGGGCCGCAGGGTATTTCTAATACCATGGTACCCGCGACACCTAAGCATAATAACCAATCTTCGAATTTTCGACAAATGTCCCTGCAGACATCAATCAACCAGGAGATTTGTTATGTTTCTCTTCCGTTCGAATCTTTTGGCGGTAGCGGCGAAGGTCGGCTCCGTCGCGATCACTGTCGGACTCAGTTCGGCGCCATTCCAAAGCGCCCGCGCCGAGACCTTGCCAGGACAGTCTGGCGCCCCTTACCAGAGTATGCCATCGCTGGCGCCGATAGGTACGCGCGTTGACCACTATCTTCCGATTCCCAAGGAAGACGTAACCCCGGCCATCGAGACGAAGAAGGGATACCGGAGCCAAGAGTTGGGCCGTGGCCTCTACATGGTCACCGACAACGGCTACCAGTCGATGTTCCTGGTGTACGAAACCGGCGTCGTCGTGGTCGACGCACCTCCGGGATACTCGGCCCACATACGTCAGGCTATCACCGAGGTGACCGACAGACCAATCACACATATCGTCTACAGCCATGCGCACGTAGATCATATTGGCGGCGTAATCGACCTCGGCGGTCATCCAATCATCATCGCCCAAGAAGAGACCCTGCGGCTGCTCGAACGAGCCAAGGATCCGAGGCGGCCTTTGCCTACGGTCACGTTCAAGGATCACTACACCCTGAACGTCGGTAGCCAGGTTCTCGACCTGAGCTATCCCGGCAGCAGCCCCCATGAGCCAGGAAACATCTTCATCTATGCTCCCGAGCAGAAGGTCCTGATGGTGGTCGACGTGATCTTCCCTGGCTGGATGCCGTGGCGTCGCTTTGCGCTTGCCAAGGACATCCCCGGTTACTTCGACCAGGTGGCGTACATCGACACATTGCCGTTCGAAACGCTCGTCGGAGGTCATGTCAATCGCGTGGGTACTCATTCCGATGTACGTACGCAGCTCGAGTTCATGAATGACCTGAAGTCAGCTGCCGTTGCTGCCCTCAAATCAACGCCCCCAGGCGAGGAAATGGAAGCCGAGGACAAGCCCAATCTCTGGGCCGTCTACGACAACTACATCGACCGCGTCGTTGTGAAATGCGTCAATGCCGTCACGCCCAAGTGGCAGTCCCGACTGGCCGGCTATGACGTATTCATCTGGGACCAGTGTTACGCGATGGAGCAGAGCCTTCGTATCGACTGACGACCTGGCAACCCGGGAGCTCAGCCGGGGGTCGTAGCTATGTGACGATCCGCGGGGGGGTAGCGCGAAGCGTGGTCTCAGAGGATTTGCCGGAGAGTCAGCCCGCTCTGCGCGTAGCCGGCAATCCTCGGAGCATGGTCAGACAATTTGTAAGATCGACTGCCCCGCATGTTGGAGATTGGATCGTTGAGATGCTCCGAGCTGAAGGCTTTGAAGGACCCACGCAATCGGCTTTGAGGAGTGACAACGGACCGCAACCGGCGGCGTCTCCTGTGTTCGGCCTGGTGGCTTCGCAGAAATCAACGCAAGCACCAATAGGCTGGGCTCGAAAGACCGCTATTCTAGTGGTGGCGACTGTGACGATGTCGCTGTCGGCAGCCTGGGTCTAGCAATGGTATTTCCACGGCCGTTCCGAAGAGTCTACCGACAACGCTTATGTCCGCGGCGATATAACGAGTATCGCGCCCAAGCTCTCCGGCTATGTGGTGGAAGTTGCAGTTGGCGACAACGCCGACGTTAGCAAAGGGAGCTTTCTGTTTCGCATCGACGACAGTGATTACCGAGCGAAACTCGACGAAGCCATTGCCACTCTTGCGACCCGACAGGCCGAGATCGCAAACATTGAAGCAACGCAGAAACTGCAAGATGCCTTGATCGAACAAGCGGTGGCGCAGCAGCGCTCGGTCTCAGCGGATTTGCTGTTGTCGAGCGCCAATCTTGACCGCTACATGGCTCTGCGAAAGAGCGGGACGGCCAGCGAACAAAAACTCCAGGATGCGCAGACCGCGTTCGCAAAAGCCGAGGCGGGGGACAAAGCCCAGGCGGCCAATACTCTGGCGCAGAGGCTGAAGCTTGGTGTGCTCGACGCCCAACTCGCCGGCGCCCAAGCAGCGATGGCTCTGGCGAAAGCTTCCGTTAGTCTGGCCAGGATGGATCTCGCCAATACCGTCATCCTGTCGCCGATCGACGGTGTCATCGGCAACCGGCAAGTTCGCGTCGGACGCTACGTCACGCCTGGCACCCCGGCGATGGACGTTGTTCCGGTCAAGGGTATATGGGTCGTCGCCAATTTCAAGGAGACCCAGCTTGGCCGAATGGAGGTTGGACAGCCTGTTCAGGTGGTGATCGACGAGTACCCTGACGTTCATATCGATGGTATCGTCGACAGCTTCGCCCCGGGTAGCGGGGCTGCCTTCAGCGTGCTGCCACCGGACAATGCGACGGGTAACTTCATCCGCGTCGTCCAGCGCGTTCCAGTCAAGATAAGACTTACACACAATCCGTTGCCTGGTCGGCTGGTTCCCGGACTTTCAGCCCGCATTGCCGTCCGGGTGGGCAGAGGAACCGATCCCGCGACCACCACTTCGAACCCGGTCGGCGACCTTGCGGATAATCGGCCCGGTACGGCACAATGAGCCGTCAGATCGAACCGCCACCGTTACTGACTAAGCCCGAGGTGCTCGGCGCCGCGATGGTCTTGACCGGAGTTGTACTGACAGCCGTCATGGATTCGATCGCCAGCACGGCGCTCTCTATTGGGCGCTTGGATATGCTGGGCGACATACATGCCACGACCGACGAATTCGCGACTTTCGACATCGCATTTCTCGCGGCCAAGCTGACCGGCTTTTTGGTCGCGCCGCTGTTTGTTGCAGCGCTAAAGCCTACGCCCTGTTTGCGCGCCGGCACGGTCGCGCTTCTCTTGGCATCTGCCGCAATGATCTCTTCCGTCGATATTGCCTGGATTGACGTCTGCCGCATCGTTCAGGGTTTTGCCGGCGCGACCGTGCTCGTGGCAGGCCAGACACTGCTGTTCCTTCGTTTCCCGAGCCGTCAGCAACCGATTGTGCAAGCTCTCTTAGCCCTCGGCTCCGTCATGGCCCCAACGACATTGACACCAGCGCTCCAAGGTTGGGTTGTCGACCACCTTTCGTGGGACTGGATATTCCTGAGCAACGTGCCGATGGGCATTCTCGCCCTCGTCATGCTCGCGGCGGACCGCGGACAAACGGTCCGCCACAGAATCCGCATCCCCTACATCCAGATCGCGCTGGCTGGAATCGCCGCAGCCTCTTTGACCTATGTGTCGCAACAAGGCAGCAGGTTCAATTGGTTCGACGACGGGCACATCATCCTTCTCACCCTGACCGGTCTGCTGGCGGTCATCCTGCTGCTGCTGTGGGAGTTCCAATTTGCATCGGATCGTCTGATACTTCCCGCGTCGCCCTTAGGCGATCCCGACTATTGCTTCGCCCTTGTCGCCAGTCTGGTAGCCGGATTTGCCCTATCCGGCAGCGCCTTTCTCATCCCCGCCTTTGCCTTGAACGTCCTCAACTTCACAGCTACGGATGCTGGAACTCTTCTCCTGCCGAGTGGAGCAATGTTGGGCTGCTCGCTGGTAATTGCAGGAATCGGCGTAAAAAAAAGCGGAATAAGTCCGTTTGCTCTGGCTCCTGTCGGGATCGTGTTTTTCGCCTCGTCAATGTGGCTCATGTCGGGTTCGACAAGCGACAGCGGAGCTGTGGATTTGGAGTTTCCACTGCTCCTGCGCGGCTTTGGACTGGGTTTCCTGTTCGTGAGCTTGACGCTGATTGCGTTCATGCAACTTCCTGCGACAGCGCTGCCCTTCGGCATCGGTCTTTTCGATCTTGGCAAGCAGGTTGGTGGTCTGGCTGGCACGGCTCTCCTGCAGACTTATCTCGATCGACAACTTGCCTATAATCGGACGGTACTGGCATCGCACCTGGATGTTGGCGATGTTGTCCTCGAAGAGCGCCTGAAGGCAGTGGCGGGCCAACTTGGAGCTAGGGGGCTCGACGGTGTTGCTGCTGGTAAAGGCGCACTGCTGGTTCTGCGGCAGGCCGTGGACAGGCAAGCCGTCACCATTTCCTTCAACGAGGCCTTCTTGGCGATTGTGCTGTTGTTCTTGGTCGCGGCGCCTTGCCTTATCCTCTCCAGGAGGTTGCTTGGCCGTCGATCCTCAGTCCCGGTAGGTGGATCGAGGGTCTGATGCATGTCGCGCAAAAGTGCGCAGCGGTTTTGTGATGACGACATGCATGAAAACAGATCCTAAAGCGCGTCGCCTGAATCCGTTCAAACGTGACGCGCTCTTGGCCGCTATCGCTGCCAACCGTCGGGTCAATAGCTCTTACGCCTCAAGGAGGTTTCGCACTTAGAAAGCGGCCTGTGAGATACTACCTTGGTGCCGTGGCGGCGCGCTCCAGGCTGCCGGCTGGATTGGCCAAATCGACGAAAGCGAATTCAATGTTCGGTTTCGTGGTCGGAGTAATCCCGATTGCGGTCCACCGGCGAGGACGAACGGAATGGCGCCTCGAGGCCAGAAAGGTCTTTCTTGCCGAGTTATGCGTCTTCGCTAAGATCAATAGCTCCTTTGCGGACTGGATGGTGTTGGTCCGCAGAACGCGTTCTCCAGCGTGAGCACGTCAAGGGACCCAGATCTGCTCAAAGACCCTACGGGTTATGACATCCTATCCTCGACGGATGGCGCGAAGGTCCGCCGAATGCTCAGGCCTCACCCCGCGGCGTTCCCATTGCTGCCTGGGCTTCCTGAGCCGTGGCCGGGCCGCGGAGCACGTTGGCTACCAGAACGGCAACAATTGTGCCGGTCACCGGTCCCAAAACATAGACCCACCAGGTGGACAGATCGCCGCGGGCCAGGTCGGGACCGAAGGCGCGGGCGGGATTCATCGCGCCTCCTTCGTACGGGCCGCCCAACGTCCCGAGCGACATCACGTAAGCACCCACCGCAATGGGGATGAACTGGCCATTAAGCTTAGGGCCATTTGCCATCGAAAGCACCATCAAAACCATGCCAAACGTAAGGATGGCCTCGAAGAAAACCGCCTGCATGGCCTGCCCAGCTTGCGGGACGCTGGCTGCCAGGTTGCCTTCAATGCCAAAAAACGAGCGGGCAAGAAATGATCCGGCTGCGGCCGCGACTAACTGCACAACGACATAGGCCGCGCACATTGGCCAACCCATGTCGCCGCGCAATGCAAAGGCAAATGTCATGACAGGATTGAAGTGCGAACTGATATCACCGAGGAAATAGATGGCCACGACCAGCCAAAGCGCGGAAATCGCCGATAGGATAAATGCAGCGATGATGGGCTCAACCTTTATTCCGCCGTACAGTACGAGGATGGCAGCGCCAGCCGACAATACGAAGGTCAATCCTGCCGTGCCGATGAACTCGGACAGCAGGCGCCGAAATCGATGCTCGGAACTTTTCCAGTTGGCGTTGAATCGAGGTTGACCAATCTGCAACGCGAGTGCCGCCTCGCCGAACACGACAGGGGGGATGCTCATGGGTCCTCCTAGAAATCCTGGGTTGAAGTGATGACTGCCTCTGCCGAGGCCGGCAGCGGATCCGAATCCCGCGTCTGACGAACTGACGCGATCCTAGGCGCAGGTTGCGACGAAAGGTTTGACCATTTTCTCCGGGTCAACCACTCGGTCGAACAACGCTTCGGAAACGAAGCCGAGCTTCAGCGCGGCCGCCTTGAGCGTCATATCGTTGTCCATCGCATAGTGCGCGATCTTCGAAGCCTTATCATAGCCGACAACAGGCGAGAGCGCGGTCACGAGCATCAGCGACTCGCTCACATATTGGGCGATCTTGTCCTTGTTGGGCTGCGTGCCCTCGACCAGAAACTTGCGGAAATTCGTGCAACTGTCGGCCATGATCGTGATCGAATGAATGATGTTGTGGATGATCAGGGGCTTGTAGACGTTCATCTCGAGGTAGCCGCTCGCTCCGCCAAATCCGACCGCGACGTCATTGGCCATCACTTGCACAGCCACCATGGTTAGTGCTTCGGCCTGGGTGGGATTCACCTTGCCTGGCATGATGGACGAGCCCGGCTCGTTCGCCGGTATTATGAGTTCGGCGAAGCCGGCCCGCGGTCCGCACGACATGAGACGGACGTCGTTGCCGATCTTGTACAGGGAAATTGCCAGCGTGCGCATCGTGCCAGAAAACTGCACAAGCGCATCGTGAGCGCCCTGAACGGCGAACTTGTTCGGCGCCGTTACGAAGGGAAGCCCGGTCAGCCTCGCGATTTCCGCTGCGGCCGCTTCTGCGAAACCTGGTGCCGAATTGATCCCCGTGCCCACCGCGGTACCGCCAAGGGCGAGGCGATAGACGCCATCCAGCGAAGTCTCGAGCCGATCCAGATCGTCGGCGAGCATTTCGGCATATCCCGACCATTCCTGGCCCAAGGTCAGCGGCGTCGCATCCTGCATGTGGGTGCGGCCGATCTTGACGATGTCCTTCCATTCCTCCGATTTGCAGCGGAGAGCTTCGTAGAGCTGCTTGACCGCCGGCATCAGTCGCTGTTTGGCATTGCTCGCCGTAGCGATGTACATCGCGGAAGGGAATGAATCGTTCGACGACTGCGCCATGTTGACATGGTCGTTCGGATGTACCGGTGTCTTGCTGCCAAGGACCGTCCCGACCAGCTGGCAGCACCGGTTAGAAATCACTTCATTGACATTCATATTGAACTGGGTGCCGCTACCCGTCATCCAGACATGCAGGGGAAACATGTCTTGATGTCGCCCGGCAAGGATCTCGTCACATGTCTGGACGATCAGTCGATGGACCTGATCATCGAGTCGCCCACCAGTGTAGTTTGCATTGGCAGCGCCTTTCTTAAGGACGGCATAAGCCGCGATCATCTCGCGAGGGATCAAATCCTTCCCTATGGAAAAGTACTCGAGAGACCTTTGCGTTTGGGCTCCCCAGAGCCTATCGGCTGGCACATCCACCTCGCCCAGACTATCAGTCTCCTTGCGCATTTGAATCATGATCAGTCCTTTTCACACGCCTCACGTCGCTCCATCGAATTCCACGTTGCAAATTACTCCTGATACTTGGCGGTATATTGCTCCAGGTTCTTCTCGACATCCCCAGGCTGCTGCAGCCCTTCATCGACAAGGACCTTCACACGCGCCTGAGCCGCAGGTCGTTGTACAGAAGTGATGAATGCGTCCCAGCCCGGCTGCATTTCGGAGTCCGGGGGCAAACTGGCCTGGTTGATCAGGTTCTTGGTGTCGGCAATCGCCTGCCCATCGAACGAAGCAATGCGCGTCGCCAAGGCGTCGACAAAACCGTCCAATTCTGAATCGGGCAGCGCCCGGTTCACATAGCCGTAACGCTCGGCAAGTTCGCCATCAAAGCCCTCGGCACCGATTAACATTTCTATAGCGCGGCCGCGGCCGACCAACCGAGGCAGTCGCGCCATAGGGCCGCCCCCAGGGACGAAGCCGGCGCCAACTTCAAACTGCGACACGACCGCCTTTTCCCGACTTGCAAAGCGCATGTCTGCCGCTAGCGCAAGCTCGCTCCCGATGCCACTCGCCCGTCCGCGAATTGAAACAATCGTCACCGCCCTCAGGCGGCTGAGGCGCACCATGATATCCGGCACGGGATGCATGCCCGTTGGCCCCGGCTTCATACCGCTGGAGTCCTTAAGAGGACTCAAAAGGTCGTAATGAGCGATGAAATAGTCCGGCACCGCGCTGTCAAACACCACGACCTTGACCCTCGGATCCGCTTCGATCTGGCCCACAATTTTTGCAAGCTCGCGGACTTCGGACGGGCCAACTATATTGAGCGGCGGATTATCGAAAGTGACTTCCCAGTAGGCCTCACTCTTCCGCGTCAGGCGGATCTTCGCCGTCTTCGTAGTTGGCGTCGTTGCAAGCAGCGTGCTATAATCACTGGATTGCTTTGAATTCTGCCCGAACACACTAATTGAGAAGCATAACAATGCAATAATGGAAAACAGTATCACTGGTTTTCTAGGTTTAGAGTTGTCCATTGCTATCTCCACCTCATTGGTCGTCGAGATCGACACCGTTGAAAGAGATTAACTTTCGACACCGATATTTAACAATGCCAAACACCATCTCTCTCGAAAATACTGACGAACACCCCCCTGCCTCGCCAGCCGGTCTGCCAACAATTCCACATTACTTCGAAACTATGGATATAGGTGCAGGAACATTGTCGCCAAAGCGATAGGACGATGGTGTCGCCAATACCTTGGCATTGATGAGACTTCTCACCGCGATGGCGATTGCACGATAGTTCGCGCGCGGAGAAACCTCTACTCAGTGATGCGCAGTCGGGCCGCCATGTTCACCAATTCGGCCAGCGAGCGGGCCTGCATCTTCCGCATAGCCTGGCCACGGTGTGCCTTGACTGTGATTTCGCTGATGCCAAGCTCAAAGCCGACCTGCTTGTTCAAGAGACCACGCACGACCAGCGTCATAACCTCTTGCTCGCGTCGGCTGAGCGATACATAACGATCCCTAAGGACGTGCAACTCAGAGTCCAGAGCAAGTGCGGTCTTACTTCTTTCGAGTGCCAGCTTGATCGCACCCAAAAGTTCCTCGTCGTTGAATGGTTTGGTGAGAAACTCGGCAGCCCCAGCTTTCATCGCTTTTACCGTCATCGGTACGTCGCCATAGCCGGTTATGAAGATGATGGGCATGTCGGTACGGTCGACAGATATGAGCTTCTGCAGGTCGAGCCCACTCAGATCAGGAAGATTCACGTCGAGGATCAGACAGTTCGCAACCAGCGAACGTGACCGCTCGAGGAATGCCTTTGCTGAGGCGAACGTCTCTGGTCGCCAGCCCACAGAGCAGATGAGTAGTTCCAACGATTCGCGTACCGAAACGTCGTCGTCGACAATGAATACGACAGGTGTTTCGTCCGACATGGTTGACGATCTCGCCGCACCGTCTCGTTGAACCGCCAGATAAGAGTACATCGCAAATTATCCTCCTGAGATGGCATTAACAATCTACCAGGTTCAAGGATCACGGAGCGCCGAAATAAGCGCGTCCTGAAGAACCTGATCGCTGAACGGCTTGAACAGACACTCCACTGCACCCTGTTCGATGAGACGCTGGCGGATCGTGCTATCCCTTTGCGCGGTGATATAGATGATCGGGATCATCTTGCTGCGACGTGCCAGCTCGACTTGCAGCTCGGGTCCCGTCATGCCAGGCATGGCAACATCGAGAATGAGGCACTTGGTCTTATCGACGGCATCAGATGCGAGGAACTCCTTCCCTGAAGAGAATGCCTTCACGCTAAAGCCGAACTCCTGCAGCAAATCTGGTAGGGACTCACGTACGGATTGATCGTCATCGACCACCGACACGAGTGCATGCGTAAGCTTCATCTAACCCCCACACTGACCTTTGAGCGTCGCCGACCTCGGACACCCGCGCTTAGAGCCACGTCCCCTGCTGACAACTGGCACTTGGAATACTCGGGTACGGAAAACGTAAACGTAGCCCCCGGGCCGTCATTCGCTGCCGCCCACAGGCGCCCGCAATGGTTATCGATAATGGAGCGGCTGACGGACAAACCTATCCCCATGCCTTCATTCTTGGTTGTGTAGAAAGCCTCGAATACCCGCTCCGGACCATCGGCGCCGAACCCCGTACCTGCATCTTCTACCGAGAGACGCACAGAATCCTCTCCGTCGGGTTCAGTTTTAATCACCAACCGCTTGGGCCGATCTTCGACGCCGCTCATCGCATCCGCAGCATTTCGCAACAGGTTCATAATCACTTGCTGAAGTTGAACACGGTCGCCTGCGACGAGGGGAAGCCCCTCAGGGAATTGGGAGGTCAGAACCACGCGACTTCTCTGAAGGTCGCCCGCCGACAATGCTATTACCTCGCGTGCAGCCTCGTTCAAATCTACCGGCTCGATCGTAGGGGCTTGTTTGCTGAAGAGCGCACGCAGTCGCGCGATCACATCGGCGGCAAGGTTGCCGTCGCGTATCGTGCGACGTGCCGTCACACGTGCGCCGTCAACATTTGGCGGATCGGCGGCCAACATCCGAAGGCAGGTGCTCGCGTTGGTGATGATGCCCGACAGCGGCTGATTGACTTCATGTGCTATCGAGGCGGTCAACGCTCCGAGACTCGTAACCCTGGTGACATGTGCGAGTTCAGACCGAGCCTTGCCAAGGGCTTCTTCCGCCTGCCGGCGCTCTGTGACGTCCTGAACTGCAGTAAGGCATTCCATCCGGCCATCCTGATGACGGATGACCCGGCCGAAAGTGCGGAGATACTTTACCCTGTTGTCCGACATCCGTAGCCGAATCTCGTAGCCCAGATAGCTCTGACCGCTGCGAATCCGGGTCATTTGCGTAGTTAGTGACGGAATGTCGTCCGCGTGGATTCGCCCACTGATGTGGTCGAGCGTCACAGGGACATTCGGGTCAAATTCAAAGATACGATAAAGTTCCTCGGAAAATGCGATCTCGTCTGTGTCCAAGCGCCACGAGAACGCACCAGTTGAACTCAGACGTTGAGCTTCCGAGAGCAAAGTTTCGGTCCGCTTAAGCGCTGCTTCGGTCAGGGAACGCTCGATAGCGATGCTGGCGATCTGCGTTGCGTGCGCAATGAGATCCTGGTGGTGCGGCGATGGGGCCGCTGGCTTTCGTTGGACGATGCAAAAGGTGGCTAACACCCGCCCTTCCCTGGAACAGACCGGCGTACTCCAGACCGATCTGTATCCGTGCTGCAGAACATGGGACCGAACAGGCGACGTATACCAGCGCGGATCGGATTCGATGTCCACCGCTACCACCTGTATCTTTTGAGAAGCCGCTATGCCACATGGCAAAAGCTCACCGCTGACGGGCATCCCCGCAATCGGGTCGCTGTAGGCGGAAGGCAGAGAAGGAGCCACGGCATATTCAAATGTCGAGTTGCTCCAATTGATCAGGTGAACATCACATACGCAATCAGGCGCGGCCCCTTCAATAAATTCGCACAATGCGCTTAGAACATCGCGAAGCAAACTGCCCGATGCGATCATCTCCAGCAGTTGCTTTTCGCCCGCGAGGAACGCTTCCGCCTGCTTTCGACCCTCAATATCATGGCTCATGCCGTACCAGCGGGTCACTTTACCGGCGTCGTCGTGGAGCGGCACGCGACGGGCCATGTGCCAGCGATACGTACCATCGACCGCTCGCACTCGGTATTCATGTTCGAACGGTTCTCCAGCCGTGACACATGCGCGCCATTTGCTCTCTTCAAGTCCGATGTCATCTGGGTGGATTGCGCCTCTCCACCTACCATTCGTCACATCCTCAGCAGAGAGCCCCGTGAACTCGCGTCCCCGCCTGTTGATAGAAATTCGCGAGCCATCCGCGTTATAGGTCGCAACCAGCGCCGGTATGCCGTCGATAGTCCGTTGTAGCTCGCCCTCAGCTTCGATGGCCTTGTCCTCAGCCCGCTTCCGCTCATCGATGTCAGTGTTCGCCCCATACCATTTGACGATGTTGCCAGTCTCATCCCGCAACGGGTTAACGCGGATAAGAAACCACCGATAACTTCCATCAAATCGGCGCAATCGCGCTTCGGTCTCCCCGGCCTTACCCGAGGCTATGATTGTCTGCCATATGGTGATCAGCCCATCCAGGTCGTCAGAATGGACCGCGGCCGTCCAGCCCCAACCCCTCGCCTGCTCAATGGATTGACCCGTGTACTCAAGATAGGGATGGCTTAGAAACTCAATGGGGCCGTCGGGCCGAGCTGACCACGCCATCGCAGGAATGGTATCGATGATGAGTTTAAAATTGTGCTGACTTGTCACGACCACTTCTTCGCTTTTGCACAGTGCTTCTTCTGTTCTGCGGCAATCACGCGAAACGCCTCGTCATCGCCGTTGAAGAAAGCACGGCCATGACGCGCTCCGCCGAGTTCATATCCGGCGAAGGAAGCGGATGCGTCGGTTTTCTCCATGGCCGTTGTCGCCTAACAGAACGGGTCTACGTCGTGGCGGACCATGCCCCCGGACAACACGAACGTCTATTATGCCTTGGTGTCGATTTTGGTGACGGAGATCGAAACGCGCGATGGGAAAAAGCCAACTCAAACGCTTCAAGGCAATGACGGGCAATGTCTGCGACCCGCGATGCATTCACCATCAAGTGGAGCAAACCCTGAACAAGCCGGCGGCCGGCGCCGAACCTTTGGCTTGGCAAGCGGTGCATTGTGCTAAGACTCAGCAACCTCAGCCTTAGCCTAGCGACCTATATTCGATGCTGGAGTAACCATTATTCCATGGTATCGGCGACACCATCGGATAATGGATTTTGATACCTCTTCCGGCTTTTCATTGGTCCGTCCGGCCAAAATGGTTCTCAACCTCCGGGACACTCAGTGAGGCTTTCAGATGCGTTCCGACATCATTCCAGGATCGATTTTTCCGGATTATGAGTTACCGGATCATGGCGCCGTGCGACGAAGGCTTTCCGAATTGCAGGGGGAAGACCCCATGGTCCTGGTTCTCGGCAGAGGTGGGTACTGTCCTAGGGACCGACGGCAGGCGGAAGGGCTTGTTCAGCTCTATCACGAAATGGCGGTGGGTTATTGCCGGCTCGTCACCATCACCACGGATAATCTCCTAGAGACAAACGAGTATCGATTGAGCGCTGGCGCTCATTGGCCTTTTCTTTCCGACTCGCGGCGCGTGATCCAGAAGGACCTCGACATCGCCGAGTACACGGATCCCGCGCACAACCCCATGATCCCTCACGTTATCGTCATGGAACCCGGCCTCATCGTCTCCAAGGTCTACAATGGGTATTGGTTTTTCGGGCGACCCACCGTGGAGGAACTGCGGCAGGACATGCGAGCGGTGACCGTGAAATGCCGACCGGATTGGGACATCACCAGCCCGGAACTCAAGGCTGCGTGGCAGACGGGTCGTAAGGAGCTCTTCTATCCCTATGGAAAGACGCGCGCTCAAACACTTCGCGAAATGAAATGAATTCGAAGATTGTCGGGGCGCGAGAGCGGGCTGGCAAGGTGACGAGCTTTAGTCGCTGTGCGAGGTTAGGCCTTAGGGGGTAAGAAGATCTGATATGGAAGACCGGGAGATACGAGCGGCTCTGGATCGCCACTGGGCCGCCTCCGATGCGAACGATCTCGAGGCGGAACATCAGGTTTATCGGGAGGACGCGGTGCTCGATTATCCGCAATCGGGCGAGCGCATTCGCGGATTGCGATGCATTCAGTCGTCCCGCGCCGCGCAGCCGAACAAGAAACGCTTCACGGTGCGGCGCATCATCGGCACGGGCGACCTCTGGGTCACGGAATTTGTCCTGACCTATGACGGGCGGCCGTCCTACGCAGTGAGCATCATGGAGTTTCTCGATGGCAAGGTGGCTCGCGAGACCCAGTATTTCGGCGATCCGTTCGAGCCGGGGCCTTCGCGTGCGGAATGGGTCGAGCGGATTCCCTGAACCCTGGCCGCCATAAAGGATGGTCATCCGCCGCCCACTCGCCCGCCCCCGGAGCTGCCGAACGATACGGCCGCCCTCGCCCGCTATCTCATTGGCAAGTTAGTGGTTCGCGAGTTGCCGGAAGGCGTCGCCAGCGGTCGCATCCTCGAGACCGAAGCCTATGTCATCGGCGACGCCGCCGGCCACGGCTATCGCGGGATGACGCCGCGCAACCGCTCGCTGTTCCTCGAGCGCGGGCATGCCTATGTCTATCTCGCCTACGGCACCTTCTATGCTCAACGTCTCGAACGAGACGCCGGGCACCGGCATCGGCGTCCTGATCACGGCGTTCGAGCCGCTCGAACGCATCGAGATCATCCGGGCAAATGTCGAAGCATTGAGCGCTTGCGCGACTTGGCGCGAGGACCGGGAAGGCTCGCCCAAGCGCTGCGGATTGATCGTTCGCTCGACGGGCTCGATCTTTGCCGGAAGGCCTCGATGACTTGGACGCGATCACCACGGCATCGCATGCGGTAGCCATGAACCCGGTGAAATTGGGCAGAGCAACGCGATCGGCATTTTGAAGGATGCGAGCGCCTGCCGCGATTTTTGTGTCAGGGAGAGTCCGTTCGTCAGCGACCCAGGAGTACGGGGGAAAAGACGGCCGCCCGTGCTTCCCAAAACGAAAAGCCGGCTTGAAATTCCCATGGCCCGAAGGCGAACCCTCTCACTAAATGAAATCCTTGGCTGCACAATGCTTCAGTGCCATCCCGCCGAGTAGGATCGGTCATCGCGAGGCGCAGAACGACATGTCCGCGGCCATTCTCCGCGTCAACAATCATGACGGCGAAGACTTCGCGAAAGTTTCGGAGGTACTTGGGCAGCGGTTAGAGCACGGGTCTGCGACGTCCGCAACATCCTGAACCGGTCAGTGGAGAACAGCGTTGAGAGCATCAAGCAGCGCAGTGTCAGTAAACGGTTTTAGCAGACATTCGACTGTCCCGCTCTGACGCAGACGCTGACAGACCCGGTCATCACCATGTGCTGTGATAAAAACGATCGGAATCTGCCGACCTTGGAGCGCCAGCTCGCGTTGGAGCTCGATGCCGGACATACCAGGCATTGCGATGTCAAGAACCAAACACTTAGTTTGATCGACCCGTTTAGAAGCCAGGAATTCCTCCGCCGAGGAGAATGCCTCGGCCTCATGCCCAAAGACACCGATTAGATCCGGCAGAGACTCGCGAACGGACTCATCATCGTCAACAACAGCGATGTAGGCTCGTGGTATCATTGTGCATTTCCAGAATTATCGCCCAAACTCGGCGGAACGTGTTTAAGAATTGGTGACGGATATTCCCGCAATCAGAGAAGGAACGGAGAAGTAGAATGCGGAGCCAAGGTCATCATTACGTTCGGCCCAAACACGCCCCTGATGATTCTCGATTATGGTTTTGCTAACCGACAAGCCGATGCCCATTCCGTTGCTTTTGGTCGTATAGAACGAGCCGAAGAGCTTCTCGGCTACAGCAGGATCGAAACCGCCGCCCGCGTCCTTGACCGAAACCCTAACATGGCCCGTTCGTTCCAGCTCCGTCGAGACCAACAATTCTCTCGGCCGATCCATTACTTCATCCATCGCTTCGGCGCCATTCAGTATGAAGTTTAGGATTACTTGCTGCAGCTGAACGCGGTCACCCATAACGTGTGGCAGATTTTGGGTAAAATTGACGCGAAGGCTTACATTGCGTTTATGTAATTCGTTCGATGATAGTGCAACTACCTCTTGTGCGGCGGTATTCAGATCTACGACCTCAGAAATCGTGGTTCTTTTGGTGAAGAGGGCCCGTAGCCGAGAGATTACCTCCGATGCGCGCTGAGCATCTCTGATTGTTCTCGTTGCGGTTTCACGAGCTCCGTCGACGTTCGGCGGATCGGCGGTCAGCATGCGCAGGGCCGTACCGGCGTTCGTCATGATGCCGGCCAAAGGCTGATTTAGCTCGTGGGCAATCGATGCTGTAAGCTGACTCATGGTCATCACGCGCGTTAAGTGAGCGAGCGCCGCCTGGGTCTCGCGGAGTTCGTCTTGCGCCTCTTTCCAATCATGCATGTCGACACATACGCCATGCCACTTGAGGATACGCCCTTCTTCATCACGCAGCGGCAGGCCTGTGGTTAGACACCAGCGAAACGAACAGTCGGCAGCGTGGACGAGGCGCGCTTCCACCTGATATGGCGTTCCAGTCTCGATACTCGTGGACCACGCGCGCGCAGTTTGGGCGAGATCATCGGCATGAACGACACTTTTCCAACCGTCGCCCGTGATTTTGCCGGCAGCCAATCCGGTATAGTCGAGCAAACGCGTGTTGCAGTAGTCAATCGCCCCGTCAGGTCTGGCGCTCCATAGCATCTGAGGAATGGTCTCCGTGAGATGACGCAGATTCCATTCGCTGGCGCGCAACCTTTCCTCTGCACGCTTCAATTCCTCGATATCTATCGTAACTCCGAACCACTTGACGGCTCCCGCTCCATCCCGAAGCGGATTTGCCCGAAACAAAAACCAACGGTACTCCCCATCGAAACGACGGAACCGGGCTTGTACTTCACCAGCGCGCCCCGAAACCAACAAGTCCTTCCAAACACCGGCGCTTGCCTCACGATCGTCCGGATGGACCACAGCCGACCAGGGCCAGTCCTGCATCTGATCCCGCCCAACTCCGAGATATTCGAGATAGCCGCTACTGAGAAAATCGGTGCTACCATCGGCACTAGCCGACCAAACGTAGACCGGAATCGTATCGATGATTTGTGCGAGGGTCCGCTCGCTCGCTGCAATAGCTGATTCAGCCTCCTTTCGATCATGGATGTCGATACAACTACCGTACCATCGCAGGATTCGACCGAAGTCGTCATGGAGTGGCAACGCATTGGTCAAGACCCAGCGATAACTGCCGTCGGCAGCATGAAACGTCCGCACTTCGACCTGATAGGGCGCACCATTCTCAATGCAAGCAAGCCACACTTTGCGGGCCCGTTCGACATCGTCGGCGTGTAGCATTTTGGTCCAACCACCGCCGATGATTTCATCGACCGAGAACCCGGTGTAATCCAACAAACGCGCATTGCAGTAGTCAATGGATCCATCCGGCGTAGCGCTCCACAGCATCTGAGGGATGGTTTCGGTTAGCTGACGAAGGTTCCACTCCCCGGCGCGCAACGCTTCCTCGGTCTTTTTGCGATCTTCGATGTCGACGTTGACACCAAACCATTTGACAAGGCCGCCGGCCTCGTCGTGCAGAGGATTTGTGCGAAACAGAAACCAGCGGTACTCCCCGTCGAAGCGCTTGAGCCGAGCCTCCGCTTCGCCCGCCTGACGTGAAGCCAACATTGCATGCCAACTCGCAATCAACCCCTCTAGATCCTCCGGATGAACTGCCTTCACCCAGCCCGCCCCAAGCGCCTCGTCGACCGTAAGCCCAACGTAGTCGAGGTAGTGCTGGTTGAAGAACTCGGCCGAGCCGTCGATCCGGGCCGACCACGCTAGACCGGGAATCGTGTTTAGGAATTGTGCAAGATTACGTTCGTTTGCAGCGAGCGCTTGCTCTGCATGGGCAAAGCGTTTCTGTTCGCTAATTTGTAAAGCCGCCTGCAAGCCGATCGTCGCCTGGGCGGCCGCGACTCTCAGGAGAACTGTCTCGGTGTCGCGCGGGAAATCCTCCCGCCGCGATCCCGTCACCAGCAGCCCGAACTCTCCAAGCACGCCGAGGCGCATAGGCAGGATCGTAAGAACACTGCCGCCAGCCGTAAGTCGTTGCGGCGCCTCGGCGGTCGTCAAGGGCGCGAGCATCGCCCCGAAATTCTCCGATGTGGCCACGCTGCGCGCCCATTGTGACAGCCGCGTTACCTTTAGTGGCGAGTCGTTGCTGGCGCTCTTCAAGTGTAAGTGTGCGAAGTCGAGGTCCAACATGCCGAGGACTAACTCGAGGAATTGACCGGCGATCAGGGATGACTCGCCGCCAACCCAGTCGCTGGACAGCGCCATAACACTGCCCAAGTCCCTGAGACAGCGCTGAAGCCGTTTATTCTCGGCGAGAACATCGGTATACATGATCAGCTTGCGGTTCGGTGCGAGAGCGCTTTGTCGGTACCGCGTTGCAGAAGTCCTTGAAGAAACTCCTGCGTGGTGGCTAAGAACGGATTTTGCTCAACGATATCGAACTGACCGACGCATCGGTCGGCGCCAGCAGCTGTGCGAGGAGTCAACTCGTCAATGCGCTCCGTCGACATGGCGTCGATCCCGTCGGGATCCCATTGGCAACTAAGGTGACCAGGACCACAAAGACCCGCCATCTGAACCACTCGATGGTCGCGGTCAAAGCGATTCTTTATCCATGGCATGAAAACGCGATACCCTTGGTCCCCGCATTGAAGAATACACAAACACTAGCCACTCGATACAGTTGAGCGCCCTAAAAGCACCATAGGCTACGCTGACGTACCCACGCAACTCCACAAGCACTGGACTTTAATGCGCCAATGCTAACGCTGGCCCCTGCTATTCCGAAAATCCATAGCACCTTGGTATTGGTCTGGGGTTTTTTGTCGGTCGACGGGCAAACGCTCGATCAAAAAGGATGCAAAAACGTTCGCGTCCTCTCTCCCACTCTTTAGGAGATGATTTCCTTGAGACGCAGCATTTCCGCTGTTCCCGTTTCAAACGCATCAATCGGAGCCAACGAAATTGCCAAATATGGCAACGTTCGAAAATCCGGCCGAGGAGGCCAAGCACCTTCAGGGATCGATGAGAGATCTTCTCAATCTCACAGCGCTTAGCCTCGCACATTCGCTGGAAGGACCCTTCGGCCAGGCGAGATTTGGCACTGGCGTCGTCCGGGCGCCCGAAGGCTTGTTATACAGTGACCGGCTGTCGGACGTATCGACGTTGGCGACGCAGAGTTCTCGATCGCGACAGTGCACAATGGGGGAGCGAGCATCTCATTTGCCATTCCTTACATCGGGAACAAATCCGCATGAAACCGCTGCATACGCAAAACCCGGCTACCCAGTCACACCTTTAGAGGACAGCGCCGTTGACCAACCATCCGCCGATGACGATTCATCGACGATGACGTCATGAAGCAGAGGCCGCCGCCCCGCCTACAGGACGGCGGGCCGCCGCGCACATCTCCCTTACCTGGGCCCGAGGCAGGTCTGCAGCGGCGCACTGGTCAGGCGCTACGCAACGACCCGAACGCGGCCCGAAGCTCGCTGGCGAAAACCTGCGGCTGTTCCCAGGCCGCGAAATGACCTCCCTTCGGGAGACGGTTGTAGTAGATCAGCTTGGGATACGCCTTCTCGGTCCAGCTCCGCGGCGCCGTGTAGATCTCGTCTGGAAACGCACTCACGGCGGTGGGCAGGGGTACGCCTTTCGGCGCGAAGAAGGCGAGCTTGCTTTCCCAGTAAAGGCGCGCCGATGAGACCGCGGTGTTGGTCAGCCAGTAGAGTGCGATGTTGTCGACGACGTCTTCCTTGGACAGACCCTCGGACTTTCCGTCGAAGACGCGGGCAATCAGGTCATAGCTGCGTGCATCGTGGTCGAGCATCCAGGCTGCCAGCCCGATAGGTGAATCGGCCAGCGCGTACAGCGTCTGTGGCCGGTTCGCCATCTCTTGGGCGTAGGCCAGCCCATGCTTCCAAAAGAAGTCAAGCTGATCCCAGGCATAGCGTTCGTCGGCCGATAACCCCGACGGCGCGAGGCCACCCGCAGCAAGCGCACTCGATACTTCATCGGGCAAGGTGGCCGGCATATTCGTGTGGATGCCGACAAGACCCGGCGGCGTCTGCAAGGCCATCTGCTCGGTGACGGCATTTCCCCAATCGCCGCCCTGCGCCACATATCGCGTGTACCCTAGGCGCGTCATTAGTTGGCCCCAGGCTCGCGCGACCCGGATTGGGTCCCAGCCCGCCGCCGTCGGCTTCCCCGAGAAGCCGTGACCCGGCAGCGAAGGGATGACCACGTCGAAGGCGTCGGCGGCGCTGCCCCCGTGGGCCGTCGGATCGGTCAGGGGGCCGATGATCTTCAGCTGCTCGATGATCGAGCCGGGCCACCCATGGGTAACGATGATCGGCAATGCGTTGGTATGCTTGGAGCGGACGTGGATGAAGTGGATGTCCAGCCCGTCGATTTCGGTAACGAATTGCGGCAGCCCGTTCAGATAGGCCTCGCATTTGCGCCAGTCGTATTCGGTCTCCCAATAATGCGTAAGCGCCTGCATCGTCGCGAGCCGAACGCCTTGGGTGGTGTCGTTCACCGTCTCGCGCTCGGGCCAACGCGTGGCTTTGAGACGCCGCTTGAGGTCGACGAGATCGGCGTCCGCAACATGGATACGGAACGGGCGGATGGCGGCAGATCCGCCACTCGTCGAAATCGTCCCGGCGACACCCGCCGAGGCAATCATTGCAATAGCCCCTGCGGCGGATGCTACGAGAACTTCCCGGCGCGTGGACATTGAAGATAATGGTGACATCTGTACCTCCTCATAATTTGGCGAAAGCTGCTCGCGTCGAGCCAGCATCAACCCATGAGGCCAGTAAGTGCCGGTCGGCTCTATTGGACGTTGGTATCGCCGATACCTTGGTATGCTCCCGCGTCAAGCGCATCTCACCGCACCCCGAGGCTCCGCCACGTGACCTCTGGACTGATGCCTGAGGCGCTTGCGGCACGACAGCGCCAAGGGCGGGCGCATCCACGCCGTCCTCGTCGGTACAAATGTATCGGCGATACCTGGGGTCCAATGGATGCGTGTCTGGCGGCGCGCGAGGCCAAACGTTGTGCGCTCGCATGGCCGAGTGGTCACCTGAATGCTGGTTCTGTCAGCTTCTGTCACGGATTGTAGAGCCGAGCCATTGCGCCATCGAGCTGGCGCGCTGGCATAGGCACGGAATATATGCGGCGGCACGGTTGCCGTACGGGTAGCCCCCGGCCTCCAATGAAAACGTATGGCCTCTATCTGCAACTGGAGCTGTGCTTACGCACTGTCGTCATCGCCCCGGCAACCTGTCATCGGTTTGAGGAAAGGGCTTTTCTGGAATCGTGAGGTCGCTGGCCGTAGTCAGAGCGTTACAGCTGGCGCGAATTCCAACTAGCACGCCGCTGATTTCGGTAGTTTCGGCGGCCCAACCAGTTGCGTTCGCCTTTAGCGGCCCTAGCCGCAGATGGGTTCTAAGCCGATTCTTTTCCGATTGGCAGCATCACGCAAAACACGGCGCCACGAGGTTTGTTAGGCGTTGCCCAGAGACGGCCGCCATGCGCTTCCACGATCGAGCGGCAGATCGGCAATCCCATCCCTAAACCGCTGGACTTGGTCGTGTAGAACGCCTCGAAGATGCTATCGGGATTGGCCTGAGACAGACCCGGACCCGTATCGCTTACCGCGACCAGCACTCCGTCTGGCTCAGCCTTGCTGGTCCTGATCGACAATTCGCGCAGTCCCTGCCCAACCTCGCTCATCGCTTCGATGGCGTTCATGATCAAGTTCAGGATCACTTGCTGCAATTGGACTCTGTCCCCCAAAATGTGCGGCAGGCCCTCTGCCAGTTGCATCTTCTGCAAGACCCCTCTCTCTGACATTGGGATGCGGGCTAGGGCCGCAATTTCCAAAATTGCTTCGTTGACATCCAAGTCTTCCTTTCGTGCCGGCGCATTCCTGGAGAAGTCACGAATCCGGCTCACAATATCAGCGGTTCGCTTTCCGTCCCTGATAATCCGGTCGATCGCGTACTTGGCCCCTTCCAAATTTGGCGGCTGACGGTCGAGCAAGCGCATCGCGGTTCCAGCATTCATAAGCGTAGCAGCAATAGGTTGATTGACTTCGTGGACGATGGACGCGGCGAGTTGGCCCATCGTTGCCACGCGGTTGGCGTGCACCACCTCTGCCTCGGCGCGTTTTCGCTCCGTCAGGTCCAAAACGAAGGCCACGCCCTGATGTCGGAGTTCGTCGAAGGTCGCCCCACCCACAAGCACGGGCACGAGGCTGTTGTCTTTCCGAACAAGGTCCTTTTCGTAAGGTCTGCAGGTGCCAGTAGAAGCCATATCCGCCAAGGCTCGTTCGTCTGCTCCCCTCCATTCGGCCGGAGTCAAGGAGCTCCAGCTCAGGCTGCCCGAAATAACAACTTCGCGGTTATATCCCACGAGCTGAAGAAAGGCCTCGTTGGCCTCCAGGATGGGGCCGTCAAGATCAAAGATGCATATCCCAATTATATTGGAGTCGACAAGGCGTCGAACCTTCGCCTCCCGTTCTTGGAGATCGCTATAGAGGCGTGTGTTCTCGAGCGAGATCGCCGCTTGCGCCGCCAGCATTTCCAACACAGTAATTCGTGCCGGTGTGAACGCGTGTGAAGTCAGCGCATTTTCAAGGAGAAGAATTCCGGTCAACTCTCCTTGTTTGATGAGCGGCACGCAGAGGATAGACTTCGATTGTCGTTTACGCAGATAGTCATCAACGGAGAACAGGTTGGGTTTGGAGGCATCATCGAGAATCACGCTTTCGCGTGTACGGATGACGTATCGGACGAGCGATTCTGGACAGGTGATCGGTGTGATCGGTTCTTGACGCATCATGACGTCGATCTGATCTGCGCTCGCTCGCGCCTCCGCTTGGATCAGATATTCATCCCCTGATGGCAGAATCAACAGGCCGCGATCCGCGCCTGCATTCTCGATTAAGGTCTTCATCAGCCGCTCGATCAAACGGGGCAACTCGATCTCACTGGACAAAGCCTGAGAGGCTATTACGACACTCGCAGCATCCAGATGTTGAACCGGCGAGCCAACGATTGCGGCATCATGTTGTCCTTCTGGGGCGGCCAGGTGTGGATAAAGCCGATCGAGCTGCGCCGTCTTGCCGTGGGCGCCCCAGCGGAGATAACAACGCCGGGCCTTGTGCAGATGGGCATTGGCGGATGTCTCGGAGCCGCGCGCGTTGTAAAACCCGGCCGCCAACTCATAGGCCAGCCCCTCGTTCTGTACGAAACCTTGGTCGCGCGCCGAGGAAATAGCCCGCTCGTAAAGGTGCATGGCCGCGGCGTCCCGTCCTTCAATACGGGCGATCTCCGCAGCCAGCAGTGCATGCCTGTCACCGAACGTTGGTGGGTATATTTCGGCCCACTCTCTCAGTTGCTCCAGATGCACCGCCAGGAGATCATCCCATGTTCGCTTCTCGCCGGCGGAAGCGTTCTCATACAATGATGCCATCGCCAGCGCGCTGTAATAGAAGTAGTCGAGCCGCTGGAAATGAACGGGTGCGGCCCAAAGCAGTTCTTTCGCCCGCTCGGCTGACGCTAGCGCCTCGACGCAGTCGCCCGACAGAAACCGGGATTGTAACTTGAGGACCCAGTATAGGCACGCCGCGGTCGCCGTTGCGTCAGCCGCGATCTGCGTTTCGAAGTCCGCTTCGTCAAACTGCGCATCACTGAAGGTGGAGAAGGTGAAGGTACGGCCCTGCATAGTAGCAATGAAGCGTTGCTGGGCCACGATAACGGTAGCGACGTCGTGGAACCGAGCTTTCCGGACAAAGTCCAGGGCCATTTCCGACTCACGCCACACCGCGTCGAGCGGATCGTTCCGCATCAGAGAATTGGTGACGGACTTGTCCATGCAGTAGCAGGCGACGGTCAGGTCACCGGTGTCGGTCGCTATGCGAAAGGCCGTTCGCAGAAAATCTATCGAGGTTGAGATCGGTTGCGTCCAGACGGCGACTACACCTTTCGCGTGGTAGGCCTTTCCACGGTACGCCGCGAAGTTGTGTCTATCAACGATGTGGCAGGCGAGCTCCGCGAATCGATAACCCTCGCTGTAACGGCGAAATACTGGTCCAAGGATTTGACCGAGATCCGCAAAGCCATGGGCAGATGCGCCGCTTGTGCCGTGCTCCATGGTCACCTTCGCTATCCGGCACGCGAGTAAACACCACAAATGGAAGTCAGTATGGTTAGCTGGGGAGAGGAGCACTGAGAGCACGTCCATCGCGGCCAGCATTTCTGGATCCGTCATCAGTGGCAGATCAAGCAAGCTTTCGATCGGGCGTCCGCCGAGGGTCTGCCAGACCATCTCGTATTCGGCCTGGACCTGCGCCGGGGTTGGGTGCGCCGCGACGTCAATGCCGAACAGCCGCAAACACGAGAGTGCGCTCTCGACTGCTTGGGCGTTTTCCGATTTCAGAGTGTGGAGAAGGACTTTCAGACGGTAGGTGATCGCAAGATCGACTTTCGACGCCGCGCGTTGCGAAAATTCTACTAACAATTGCTCGGCTTCTTCGAAATCGCCGATCAAAAAATTGCACTCCGCACGTTCGAGCCAGAGGCTGAACGTCAGCTCGTACAGGCTGTCCCAGCTTTTTTCGTCAAGCATGGCCAGTCCGGCTGCAAGATACACGCCCGCAGACGCATAGGCAGCCGACGCTTTGGCCTTTCTCCCGGCGCGCAGGTTGAGTGTCGCCAGTTGGGCTTTCTCCCGCGAGTCGGTCAGCACTGCAGCGCCCCGATTGAGCTGAGCAACGACATTGAACAGATGGTCGGCGAGTTGATCACCCGACATGTTCGCCAGCAGCTTGCGGCCGATGAGTAGGTGGGTGTCAACGCGGTGCTCGTCGGGAATGAGCGAATAAACCGCCTGTTGAATTCGATCATGCAGGAACCTGTACGCGCCATCCAGCTGATCGATAAGACCAGTATAGACAGCCTCCCGGAGTGTCGCGTGCATTGCTTCCTCTGGTCCATTCTGTACCAGAGTCAGGGTGGCGGTGTCGGCGACGTGGCCTAAACAAGCGAGTTGTTTCAGCACTTCCAGGGTAGGCGGAGAAAGACGCTTCAGCTTTTCCACCATGAGATCCACCACGTTGTCAGTATAACCCTTTGCGTGGATGCGATCGAGTTCCCAACGCCAAGCTTGCGCGACGGGGTCAAACATCAGCAGACCCTCATCAGCCAACTCGGCCATGAATTGGATTGCAAAGAATGGATTTCCGCCAGTCTTTTCCTGAACGAGCTGCGACAACGGCCGTGCCCGCTCGATGTCACACTGCATCGCACTCGCGATAAGCTGATCGACGTCTTTTAGACCGAGGGGAGCCAAGATTATCTCACCCACCCTCGCATCTGTTTTTTTGATTGCAACCAGTGTTCGCAAAAGAAGGTGTGCGGGACCGACCTCGTCATCCCGATAGGCGCCAACCAGTAGAAGGTGGCGCACTTCCGAATGCGTGATCAAATGCTCGATGAGGTCGAGCGTGGCCGTATCCAGCCATTGCAGATCATCGAGGAACAAGACGAGCGGATGATCCGGCTTGGCGAACACGCAAAGGAAGCGGCGGAACACCACCTTAAATCGATTCTGCGCTTCTTGGGGTGGCAGGTCGGAAACGGCCGGTTGTTTGCCGATGAGGAACTCGACTTCGGGAACGAGGTTGACGATCAGCTGTCCGTACGATCCAACCGCCTCAGCCAAGGCACGCCGCCATTGGTCCACTTCCGATTCGCTTTTGACGAGAATCTGCCGGACCAGATTCTGGAAGGCCTGTGCGAGGGTCGAGTATGGGATGTCGCGCTTGAACTGGTCGAACTTGCCTGCTGCGAAAAGTCCGCGCGACGGGACAAGGACCTTATGCAATTCGCTCACCACGGAGGATTTGCCGACGCCGGAATAGCCCGATATCAGGACGAGTTCCGAGACTCCTTCGGCCACGACCCGATCAAAGGACGCGATCAAGGAATTGATTTCACGTTCCCGCCCATAGAGCTGCTCCGGGATCATCAACTGGTCCGACATGTCGTGCGCGGCGAGCGAGAATGGTTCGATGCGACCATGCAGCTGCCATTCCATCAAACAGCGACGCAGGTCAGCCTCGACACCCCCGGCGGTCTGATAGCGTTCCTCTGCGGTCTTCAGGAGAAGCTTCATCACGATTGACGAAAGCACCTGTGGAATTTGGCTTATCCTCTCACTGGGCGAGTCGGCGCGCCTCGCAATGTGGCAATGAACCCACTCCATCGGATCTGAAGCGGTGAACGGGAGCCGGCTGGTCAAGACTTCGTACAGCGTGACACCCAGAGAATAGAGATCACTCCGAGAATCGATAGAACGGTTCATCCGCCCGGTCTGTTCGGGAGCCATATATGGGAGTGATCCAGCGATAAATTCGGGCGCCTCGGGCGCCTGACGCTGGCGGGGGACCCGCGACGCGACCCCAAAACCGGTGAGCCACACGCGACCAAAGTCGTCCACAAGTGCGTTCGCCGGCCTAATGTCCCTATGGATGAGGCCTTGCCGGTGGACTTGACCAAGCGCGGCTGCCAGGCCGATGGCTACATGCAGGCAGCGGACCAGGTCGATCGGGTGTCCCTTGTGCTGCTCAACTGTCTGATCCAGGGGTTTACCACCTGGGTCCTCAAGAATGAGGAGCATTCGGCCTTGAAGACGAATCATTCCGAGGGGCAGAGCCGCCCACGCTGAATCGAGTTCGCTCGCCAACGAGTATTCGTGTTCGAGCCGCCGGAGATTCTGAATCGACGGCTGCTCACCAGCTACCGTTACCGCCAAGATCGGCATGTGGTTGCCATGCTCTCTTCCGCGGTAAAGCGTGAACTCCGCGCCTTCTCGAAGCAACTCTAACGCGTACTTCGAACCCTCAGGCATCACGATTCTTCTTGCTATGGGATGAGCCGTTGTCCACACAGTGAACTCGGCCGCGCAAATTCGCAAATCCCGTGTGGAGCTTCAGCCAATCTGGCGAAGCGATCAACCGTGAAATTCTGCGAAGAGTAGGCGTAATCAGGCTTTAAGTCTTTCAGGACTTAGGTCCATTTGGAGGTTCGGCGGAAAGGCTACCATGATCGCCGCGACCGCAACAGCGAACAAGGTCAATGCCTTGGCGTACGTTCCCGTTGTCGCCCTGTCGAAGTGCCCGCCAGTCACCAGAGCTACGGCGGAAGCCCGCCCTCGCCTGTACCCTAGGAGGGGCTGGCCCAGGGTTTCGCTCAGGACGCAGCCGACGGCCGGCGGCCCGATCCCCCGGCGGGCAAGGGGCGCGCTAAGTTGCCGCGGCCAACCTGCCGCAGAGCCTCGCCCGAGGCATAGCCGACGAGCCCGCCAGAACCGGGATCCCCAGCACGGTCCCGATCACACCATTTCGAAAAGGATCTCGCCATAGCGGGCGGCATGTTCGTCCTGGCCATAGCCGGCGCCGGCGCGATATCTCTCGACAGGGTGCTGAACGGCCTCGTGAAGCGCCGGCAACAGGACAGAGAGACGGTTGCGGCGCTGATAGCGGCCGGTAGGCCTCTCTCGGTCGGCGAAATCAAGCTTCCATTCTAAACCGGCCAACACGCCGGCATCATACAACCCGACCGCCGATCGGCACCCAAGTACACTGCCTTGTGACGTCACCTCAGGGCATACCTTGATGTTATCAGCGATTACCCGTCGGCCAAGGCACCGGTTTTGAAATTCGCTTGATGGCGTCCCTGCCCTTGCCCTTCAACTCCGTCGAGTCCTTGTGTGTCAATTTGTTGCGACGAGAGCTAGTCCCTGTCGTGCTGGTCCGTCTCGTCTCATCTCCTGGCTCTGCAAAAACCGTAGCAGCATGTTCGCAACCTGTTCACCCATGTTGATTTCACGAGTTTCCGAGTGTCGGCATATAAGAGGGAGAGGTCCGATGGATTTCAAGTTGATGGTGAACATTGCCGGCGGCATCCTTCTGGCCATCGCGATCCCCTCGGTGTGTCTCGGCGATGGCTGTTTTGCCGTTCCGGATCGGAACGATTTGAAAGGCGAAAGCTGTGACAATGAAAAGCCCGCCACCGTGCCAGACCAGAAAACTCATATTTTAGCACCTGCGAAACAAAGCTCGTTATTCCGCGTTGAGGCTCGTCGAACAACGGAGCTTCACGAATGGATCCGGCAACTGCAGCTGTGATGATTTTGCTTTCTTGCAGTCCCGCCCAGAGAGTCTGCAAGCCACTCGACACATCACCGTCCATGTTCGGATCGCTTGACAGATGCCAGTTGGCGTTAGCCGTGAGGCTCGAGGGCGCTCCCAACGGGGAGATCGTGGGGCGATGCAGTTCGATCGATCCCTCCGCTACAGGTTCCGTTCCAGCCGGGTATAGCACGATTGTCGTCACGCGGGGCACAGGGGCGGGTGCGGTGAGCAGTCGCTACATCGTGCCACACAAAAACTGAAGCCAGCCACGGTGAGGCAGCGGGCTGCTCATTCTCGACCGGAAAGTTATAGGCCTTGCCCTCCCTCTATGAACCCAGGGCAATCATAATCGGCATCGTCGGCTTCGGGCTCGTCGTCGCCTTCCCTGTCATCGGTGCCGACGACTTCGATGCCACCGGACAGATACGGTTCAAGATCCGTGTCGGGGCTCTACGAAGTCGAGCAGTGAGATCAGGCGTTCAATCTCATCTTCCATCGAGCGACGGACCGCCATGTCCGAAAGGCGAAGGTTCGTGGCTGGATAACGAAGAAGCGCACACGCCTTCCCTTCATTCGCATGGTTCGCAGAGATTAGCATGATCACATACTCTCATCTGATCCGGCGTCGTCTCCCTCAAAGCAGCGCCGGTAAGGCTCGGCGCCCTTCTTGGTCTGTCCCCGTGTGTCAGAAGGAGGTCGCCGGGCCTACCCGGCCCGTTGCTCATCGTTTGCGGGGTGCTCCTGATGGCTGCGCTTGGCCCCGCGGCCTAACGGCCAGAATCAAGCTTCCGAAAACCTTTCGCTGCATAAGAGCATCGTCAGACCGCTCCTGGCGCACCACAGCGACACCCCAAGAGCACAGCGACACCCCAAGAGCTGTACGTCAGGCCCACCGGCCCTGCTGATGAGTGCCCTTGGACAGATGGATTGCGTTTGTCACCAAAAGGAATCGTACCGGCCCGTTCTCAGCACGTTAGCCGGAACGGGCCATGGGGAGAACAGCCAACTCGCTAAAATCGCAAGACGACCGAAGGACCACGTCGGCGATAGCACCGGACCCGACGGCGCCCGTGTCGCCAGTAACTACGGCAGACTCTTCTCCAGCCCCGCCGGCGGCGGCGGCGCCGGTGGTAGTAATCTGGGTCGTAGTCTGGGTCGTAATCTTGGTCGTAGTAGCGCCGATGGTTGACCGGCTCCACTTCCGCGTGAGTACCTTCGTTGTCGAAGGCGTCTGGCGCGTCGAGTTCTTCGAGAATACCGCTTTTGGCCGCTGGAACACCGGCCAATGCGTTGATAGGCCGGACCGCGCTTGCAAAGGCTGCTGCCCCGGCAACGCCACATATCGCTGTCAAAAAGGATCGCCGATCCATAGTAAACCTCCCAAGTTACATGAGATGAACGAAGCGCCCCGCCTGCTGAAGGAGCAGGCCTAGCGCACTTAAAATAGAGGATTCGCCAGCCGCTCAAGCAACTCGCGAATCCTATCAGCGCAGGAAGGGACCTGGCTGCGCCGATCCAAGACATGTCAGCTAAGGACGACCGCCATTACCAGAAAGGTAACGGCTGTTGCAAAAATCGGTGCGAGCAACCAAAGCGCCTGGCCAACACTTTGATCCATTTGTTCTCTCCCGTTGTGGAGAACCAACAACCTGAAGCCCTAATCCGTTCCGCCTAGTCCAAAGGTAAGACCATTGCGTTGTACGGTCGGACTTTAGACCATTCGGATTAGACAAAGGTGCGTAGGCGGGAACGTTTACCCCGGTTCAAAGTTGGTTGCCGGGCAGTGCGGACGATGATCGTCGTGTGCCGGTCCTTGCAGGAGAGAAGATATGAAGATGCACTTTGTGAACACCGCCGCAGCCATGTTGCTCTTGGCGGGGATCGGCTCCGCCGCCGCTGACGACATTATCATCCAGCCGGAACAGGACACGGTCATCCGTGAGTATGTCAAGAAGCAGCCCTTGGCTTCGGTGAACCTTCCCGGCGTGGAATTGAACGTCGGGACAGCTCTGCCGGAAACTGTGGAGATCCACGAGGTCCCGAACGTCAAATACCGTTACGTGGTGGTCGACAACCGCACGGTCCTGGTCGATCCGGGCACCCGCAAGATCGTGAAAGTTTACGACTGAGATTTCGAACGAACCCACGCTCGCCACCCTTGGGTGGCGAATGTGTGCATTCAAACGCTACTCAGCCGGACAAATTCAAATTGCCACTCAGCTGGACAATGAACATGACGAACCCTGAACTCGAGAGGACGCAAGCCCTGGTTGCCCGCTTGGCTGATCTCCAAGCAAGAATGCAGGCAGCACGTCTTGTTGGAGCCGAGGTAACAACCGTCCGAAAGGTTGCAGCTACAATCAATGACGGCTTGCGACAGGCCGGCCTCACACCGTTAGAAATCGCAGAGGGTCAAGAGGAACAGTTTAGCGATACTAAATGTTCGACTTGCTATGGAACGCCGAACTCTCCTCTCAGCAGATCAAGTCAGAGCGGCACGAGCCCTACTGAACTGGCCGCGTGTGCGACTTGCCGCCAAGGCCAATCTTAGCGAGATGGTGATCAGCGATCTTGAGAACGGATACAGGAAACCGCGTCCCCACAACATGGCCGCCATCCGCAAAGCGTTTGAGGATGCCGGAATCGTTTTCACCGTCCAAGGCACTCCATCGTTAACCCGCTCAGAAGGTGATAGCGGCCTAGCCGCCGATAATAGACGGTGGCGCGGCCGGGAGAAAAAAGGATAAAGGGGAAAAGCCCGTGTACCCTCTGCACCCGATCTCTAAAGCGGCCTCTAACAAGGGCGGTTGTTCACTGACTTTGTGCTGGCGCTCACCTTTCTGAGGTGCCGCTCGAATATGGCCAGCTTCTCTTCGTAGCCGAGCCGCACTCTGGACCTGCAACTATCGCATTTGAAACCGGCAATCGTTTTCAGCCAGGATCCCCTTCTCACCATTGGCTCGAACAGGAGGGGCATTGGAATTCTATAGGTACGTCGCGCAGTTCATTTGATAGAGGCACTGTGCATGTTCGCCTCAGCGGCACGGCCACTGCAACAAAGTAGAAGGAGAAATGTTTCCGGCTACGGCCATTTGCGCGGAGCAATCAGACGTAAGTCCTGGCCGGGAACCGCCGTTGAGGAAGGCAACCTTACGGTCCAAATAGCGACACTGAGAAAGGCACTCGGTCCGGCTGACAACGGCGGCGAGTGGATCGCCACGGTGCCTCGCGTCGGCTACCGCTTCACCGGGACTGTCGAGCCGGTGGCGAGCGCATCCCGCAGACCGATACCAGGGTCCGGCAAGCCGTCGATTGCGGTCCTGCCTTTTGCCAATTTGAGCGGCGATCAGGACCAGCAGTATCTCAGCGATGGCATAACCGAGGACATAATTACGGAGCTGGCCAGGATCCGCTCCCTCCTTGTCATCGCGCGGAATTCATCTTTTCAGTTTCGCTATCCGGCATTGGACATTGCCGAAGTCCATCGCAAACTCGGAGTTCGCTACCTCGTCGAAGGCAGCATACGAAAGCTCGGTGATCGCATTCGGATCACCACACAGTTGATTGACGCTTCCACCGGTACCCACCTGTGGGCCCAACGCTACGACAGGGCCCTCGACGACATCTTCGCATTGCAAGACGAGGTTGCGGTTCTCATCGCCTCGATGGTCGAAGGCCAGGCGGAGGCCGATTCGACGAGCAGGACCAGACGCAAGCCTCCGGCCGATTGGGATGCATACGACTGCTACCTGCAGGGGCGCGCACAGTTCTACCGGTATGAACTGGACATGGCCGAGCCCCTATTCGTCCGGTGTGTCGAGCTCGATGCGACGTTCGCTCGAGGCCACGCCTTCCTCGCGCAGGCGCTCGTCGGCAGATTTTGGTACGACAACGATCCGCGGACGCTACAGAACGCCTGGGACTCGGCACGAACGGCGCTCGCTCTCGACAGGAGCGATGGCGTCTGTCACCAGAGCATGGGCCTGGTGCTTACGCACATGCGCCAGCACAGCGACGCGGGAGTGCATTTCGAGCAAGCGCGCTCATTAAACCCGTTGGACGTGAACATAGCGGGGGACTACGCAAGCTGGCTCAACTACGGCGGCCGGGCCGAGAGCGCGCTGAACGTGCTTGAATCTGCGCTGCTGCGCGACCCGTTACCTCCAATATGGTTCTGGGAGGTGAAGGGCAGCTCCCTCTTCCTGCTAAGAAGGTACTCGGAGGCCGTCGGTTCGTATCAGAAGGCCGGCGACCAATTCTTCATTCATGTCTTTCTCGCAGCGGCGTACGCTCATTTGGGGGAGACGCAGAAGGCGCGTGCTGAAGTTCAGGAAGCACAGATGAGGAACACGACCTGACTATCCGGCTAATTTCACGTCTCCCGTTCGCCCACCAAGTCGACCTCGAGCTTTTCACGTCAGGCTTCAGAAAGGCCGGTTTTCCCGCGTGAACGCACCTTCGGCGCGCGCCGGTCAGGCCCGACAGCCGAATGCACCCCAACAGGTCATCGAACCCCCTTAACCGAGATCGAAGTCGAGGGGGGCGTCGGCACGCATCGGCTTCGGGGCTAGCATTCCGCGCGTCTCGTCTTCTGGACTCTTCGTTGAAACAGTCGCATCCTCTCTGCGGGGATGAGGGCGTGGACAAATACCGATACGACAATCGATCTGATCGCTGGCGAAAGCGAACCGGTGCCAAGCATAGCCGTGCGCACCGATGGGCGAATGTGCCGCGGCGCCTGATTTTGGTGACTGCGGTAGCGGCTGGCGCTCTGGTCGCGCAAACCGCCATCCAGCACAGCGAAAGTTTGCCAGAGATCAATGCCTCGAATTGGTTCGGCTCGAAGCCGGCGCCGATCGCCGGTGTCGCGTCTGTGATCGACGGCGACACGATCGAGATCCACGGACAGCGCATCCGCTTCAACGGCATCGATGCGCCCGAGAGTAAGCAATATTGCGAAGACGCTAAGGGCTTCGAATACGCCTGCGGGCGCCATGCTGCCCAAGCCTTGGACGAGTTCCTGGCTGCATCGCGTCCGTTGCATTGCAGCTTTGTTAACCGAGACCGGTACGGCCGGCTTGTTGGGGATTGCGATCGCGCCGACGGTCGCAACGTCCAGAGCTGGCTTGTCGAGCGGGGCTTGGCACTAGATTGGCCGCGCTACAGCCACGGAGCCTACGCAAGACAGCAGGCGAAGGCCCAGGCGGCGAAGGTCGGTCTGTGGGCTGGAGCGTTTCAGGCGCCATGGGATTGGCGCGCAGAGCATGCGAACGGCACCACCAGGCCGTCAGCAAAACAACCACTCGGTATCATGCGTAATGGGCAGGTGGCGCAGAGCTATTCTTGTCAGCCACAGCGAACCTGTCCCCAGATCAGCTCATGCAACGAGGCGAACTGGTATTTGGCCAACTGCTCTTGGGGCGGCAAGCTCGACCGCGACAAGGACGGCATTCCTTGCGAGAGCCTTTGCTAAGTCCGCAGTGAGAGGGACATGGCATGATCGTCGTCGACTTTGCCCTTTTTGCCTCCACGGCGCACACCAAGGGGAACTCTGTGGTCGCCCAGAGCCTTCCGCAAGGCTACTGGCGAAGGCAATCAATCGGTCACCGCCGCCAAGATACGCGGCGTCTGGCGCCGCAGCGACGAGTATAGGAGAATTCCGACCTTGGCCCGCTCAGCGTGCCTGAACTCCTGCGCAACTGAGGCAGAGCGATGTGCGGACGTTACACCAAATATCTGTCGTGGTCGGAAATCCACCGGCTCTACCGCCTGACTGCGCCGGCGGAGACGGGCCGCAACGACGAGCCCCGGTACAACATCGCGCCGACTCAGGATGTCCCATTCGTCACTGCCGGTGAGGATGGCAACCACAGGCTCCGTGAAGGGCGCTGGTGGCTGGTCCCTTTCTGGGCAAAGGAAATGCCCAAGGCGGCTATGTTCAATGCGAGGATTGAGGGCATCGATACAGCGCCCGCCTTCCGCGACGCCTACAAGTCCAAGCGCTGCCTGATCCCTGCCGATGGCTTCTACGAGTGGACGATATCGCCAGCCGACGGCAAGAAAGACCCTTGGCACATCTACCAGCCAGGCCACGCGCCTTTCTCGTTCGCCGGGCTTTGGGCTTACAATTCCAATCTCAACATAACCAGCTGCACCATCATCACCGAGCCTGCCGCAGAACCGATGAAGCAGTTGCATGATCGGCAGCCTCTCATTCTCGACCCGGCCTACTATGACGCCTGGCTGGACCCGGCGACGCCCAAGGACAGCCTCAAGGACATTCTCAGCCACGACATCGACGGTCAGCTGCAGTTCAATCGCGTTGGGCGTGAGGTGAACACCAGCGCCGTCAACAAGTTGCCCAACGACCATCCCGGCCTCGTTGGGCCGATCAACCCGCTATGAGCAACGAACCGGGTCGGCTTGCCGAAGACATGACAGCGATTCCGCGCGGCCGAGAGCCGATCGAAAATCGCTTTGCGAGCATTCTGGCTGCGGCAAGCTCGGCGGGTTTGGCTTTTCGAGGCCTGGACAGAAGTCACATTGGTTCTGTTGTTTGCATCCCGGCGACGGCGATCGGTTTGTATAGGAGTTGACGTCCGACCATCTAGCGCCCCTGTTCGAGGCATGGCATCGAGAAGCTGTGAAACTCTTCAAAATGCCCCGGAAAGGTCCGGGCGAGATACCGCACCACTCTGGAATTATCCATCAACCGGTCGAAAAAGCGGTTGGCTGCGACAAGCTCCAGGCCCACCTGGCCATGACGTTCCGCGGCGCTGAGAACCGCAAGGCTTAGCGCGCCGACATCGAGCACCATCGCGCCGCGCTGGTCTTCCGCCTGTGTGGTGATCGTTGAGAGATTAAAACCCTCGACCAGCAGGGCTTGCGGTGTCAGAGCGACGAGTAGTCTCGCGTAGGTGATCCTGACCCGGTCCATCGCCACCATCAGCCGGGCAATCTCCAATTGCCTGGCTGGCAGCACCTTCTGGAGCAACCCGAAGATTTTTGTTTTCACCGGCGCGTCCCGAAGCAGGTCGAGGACATCAGGGCAAATTCCGTTAACGGCTTTCCGGTTCTCGCCTGTCTCGGAAGCGGGTTTTCCGGGAGAGCAGAACATTTGCGGCTCGCGGGTCGCGCCACGCAACCTATGTGCCAGTAGGCTTGGCATTGTCCTGAAGCCCTCGGACACCAGCGTGGCGCAGAATTGCTTGTCGCGCATCATCAGGTGGAGCGCCGCTACTATCCGGTCTAGGCTCTGTTCAGACTTAGCCGCTTGCGTGACGAAATCGCGCATGCGTTTGCATTCCGTATCGTAGGTCGCCAAAAATTCGTGTGAACGAAGCCTCTTCTTGGACCCTAATGCGCCAGCAACAATATTGCTCGCATGTCTGTCGCCACCCTTTTCCAACGCACGGTAGGCGGCGTCCTTGGGTAAGCGCTTGACTACCAAGCCACGCCCCCCACAGGCTCTCGCTCTGCCAGCCTGACAATGGGATTGAGCGTGGGAAAAATATAGCTGTCCAGCGGTATCCCATTGATGGCATGCAGTTCCGATTTGCCAGCGATCTCATGCGCAGGCGCAATCAAATAATCCCGGACGGTCAGGTCGCCGGGATTCATACGGATCAGGACGAAAATGTCGGGTAGTGGCCGTTTATCGGCCTTGGAAAACCAGCGTGGATAGCCGAAGCCGGAAACCCTGCATCGGCCCATTGTAATCGCCACCGTGATCTCCTCGTTTATCCGCAGGAGGTCCATCGCCATGTCATGGGCAGCAACCCCGCCCTGCTTATCAATCGCGCCCACAAGATCCCGGATAATCTGCAGCCTCATTGATTCCAGGTGCCGGTTCACGCCGATGAAGCGGTAGTTTTTGGATGGCTCGTATCCGATCAGTTCATAGGCTTTGACAATGGTTCCAAAACGCCACTGGTAGCGTTGGGCCGGCGGGCACCCCGGATCGGCGTCGATCATGGCCAACGACAAGGCGCCACGGCGAGCCAGAAGTGCCCTAAGAGCAGCCAGCATCTCGTCGTTGGTCATGTGGCGATAGATGGTCTTGAGCACGATCTGCGCCCGGTCGAACAGTTTGCGGTCGACGATCGGCTCCAGGACGTTTTCCACCCGCACCCACTGTTCGGGGGGATTACGGACTTGATGGCTTCTCAGCCGGGCCGAATGCTTGTTCCAGACGCTGTTGCCAATGTAATTTTCGTTGGTCAGCACCGAGTGGACGGATTCCCGCGTCCATGGTCGCCGCAAATCGCTGAGCACGCCGCGCTTGTTGAGCAGTCTTGCCATCTCCAGCTCTGTCTTGCGTGTTCTGACAAAGTGACTGAAGATCCACTTCACTGTCGCAATCTCGTCAGGTGGGCCGAGCACCAGAACTATTCGATCCGTCTGCTGGCTCTTGTATTCGTGGGATGAAAGGATGCCTTTTGAACGGCCGTGTTGATCGACAAGCAGGCGCCGCAGGCCAAAGGCGGCCTTCCCGCCCTGCCGGAAGCCCAGCCGGATCAACCTCGCCTGGCCGATGAAGACTTTTTGCGAGAGCATTCTGCTCTGCTCGGCAGCCATGCTCCGTTTGATTGCTTTGAGGACGTCTGACCCGATGCTGCCGTCGTTTGCGAATTGCTCGGCGCAAAATTCGATACGGACGCCGGCCATCTGGCATCGGTATTCGTAGGCTGCGCTTTCATCAATGTTCTGAAAACGCCCCCAACGGCTTACATCATAGACCACAACCGTCTCAAAATCGGCTCGCCCACTTTCGACATCGGCCAACAGCTTCTGAAGACCGGGGCGCCCTCCAAGGTTAAAACCGCTGCGACCGAGGTCCTCGTAAGTGGCGACAATGTCGTAAGCCATGATGTCGGCATAGTCGCGAATGGCATCCGCTTGGTTGTCGATCGAGTAGGTCTGGTGTTCCGTCGACATGCGCACGTACTGCGCGGCGCGAACTCTAGGCACAGTCTGGTTCCCGCCATCTAACTTTGGCACTTTCCCCACACTCTCGACCGTTGCCCAGGCAATGTCTGCCTGGGGCATGCCCAACCTACTAGGCAGCTTCCTACGGTCCCATTAGGAATACCTCGACAGTTTGTGTCGAATGGCTCGATAGTCTGATCGAGCCTCGAAGCCGCTCCTTGGGGAACCGACCCGTGCGTCACTATATCGGACTGATCCACAAGCAAGCGGACAGCGACTTCGGCGTATCCTTTCCCGATTTTCCGGGCGTGGTCACCGCCGGCACCAGCCTGGACGACGCCCGCGCCATGGCCGAAGAGGCCCTGGCCTTCCATCTCGAAGGCCTTGTCGAGGATGGCGAAGCCATTCCCGAGCCATCGTCCCTGGAAGATGTCGTGTCGAACAATGACAATCTCAACCGGGCCGCCGTCCTGGTTGCCCTGAAAGCCGAGGCGAAGAAGGTCGTGCGCGTCAACGTCACCATCCCGGAAGATGTCCTCAACCACATCGATCAATATGCGGAACGGCATGGCTGCAGCCGATCTGGATTCCTGATCGCCGCCGCGCAAAAGGCGATGCGCAACGAGGCAGCGTAGCTGCTCCTCAAGCGGATTCAAACCGATGCGCTATTGACCTGTTCGCGCAGGCCGTTTCCGCTTTGGCAACCATTGTCTTCAAGGCCCGAGAAACCACGTCTCATTTCGTGAGCGGGCGTGCCGCCGTTTGGCCGCAATGCGCCAGCAACTGGCAACCATTCGCCCCGATCCGCGTTTGGGGCTCCAAAGGAGTTCCAAGATGATCATCAGACAAACCATTGCCGCCGTGCTCATGACTGCAGCACTTGCAGGCTGCGCGACTCAAACCGAACAGCAGCAGAGGGCAACCACAGGCGCACTCATTGGCGGCGGTGTCGGCGCCCTCGCCGGCCAGGCACTGGGCGGCAACACCGAAAGCACGGTCGTGGGTGCCGCCGGCGGCGCCTTGCTCGGCGCCGTCATCGGCCAGTCGACCACGCCGCAGCGCCGCGGCGAAGAGCTTTGCCGTTACCAGGACCGCCGCGGCCGGATCTACACGGCGCCTTGCGATGATCGCTATTACAACAACGACTATTGATCCAGCCTCCCTGGAAGTGCGGCTCTCTGACGTTTGCTGCCGCCCTTCCAGGGACCCGGGATCCGTTCGGCGTTTCACAATATGAGAACGCCCGCTAAGTCCATTACACCCTCTGCCTGATGAGCTTGCGCTTGGTGCTTGCAAGGATCCCATTTCGCGGAAGCAACGTGAAGAGCTGATTTCTTGGCGCCAACAATGACATCGCATTGCCGCAGCTGAAATTGCCGACAGCGACTATCGGCTGCGGCTGAAGAGCAGGGGTGACGGTCACGGTGCCAAGCATCAAGGCGCCAAGCGCGCCTTGGCCAAGCCGAACGGCTTGCGCTGCATGCACAAAACGTGGGATAATTTGTTTGGTGGAGATTCTCGCTCACACCATCCAAAGGCCTCCTTCCGAGGCCTTTTTCATGTCATGGTAGCTGGCAACTGAGTGCCACAACCAATGGGTGACAGTCCCTGCCTAGGCGATGCCGCCAAGGTCCTTCGACCGCTTTCACGTCGTAAGCTTGGAGAACAATCCCGATGCTCAACAGCATTGCGGGCTGGCTCGATGCTGCAACTGCAATTGCCATTATTCGGCTCGTGATTGACCTCATGAACCTGTACCGCTCCGCTGCCGCCAAGAAGGCGCCGGACGGCAGGCGCGCGAGATCAAAGCCGATACGCAAGCGCCGTCCGCGTCGCCGCTGAACCGCGTCTTCCCAACCAACTCAAACTGTGACCGCGATGGTTTGACCCACCAGCGACCCGTGCACTCATCATATGGCGTCGACCGTATCCAGCTCGCGTGCCCTGCTCGGTGATGCGGTCGGCGCCGACGGGTGATGATGCGGGTGGCGTCGCGAAGGCGGCCAGCCGGCGCGCCGCGCGCCTAGTCGATTTCATCGTTAGTGGCGTATGTTGCAAGTCAAGCACTGTGAAGCACAGCGTCCAGATCGGACCTGCTGCCGTGTCGAATGGAATAGGCGCGAGTGATTTCCGCACCGAAAAGAAAAATTTCCGCCGAGTAGTAAGCCCACAGCAGGATGACGAGCAGCCCACCGGCGGCCCCATATGAGGCCGCGACCGCGCTGGAGCCTATATACCAACCGATAAGCGATTTCCCGAGCGTGAACAGGGCAGCGGTTACAACAGCGCCAATCCAGACATCCCGCCATTCCAGGGTTCGATCAGGCAAGATCTTGAAGATAGCGGCGAAAATAGCTGCGAGGAGGACAAAAGAAACGATCGCGTTGATAACGGCCAGTACAAGTGTCCCGAACGGCAACTGTGCGTTGATGAGGTTGCCTAGGGCCGAAATCGCCGCGCTCGCGACTAGAGAGACGAGCAACATGAAGCCAAGTGCGGTGACCAGTCCCAGACTTACCGCACGTGCGCGCACCAGGCGCGACAACGAACTGCCCTGCGCTTCGACCTTCCATATCATGTTCAAAGACTGCTGTATTTCGCCGAAGACCCCGGAAGCGCTCACAAGCAAGGTGATGATGCCAATCACCGCCGCCCAGGTGCCGCCGGATGGCTTTTCGGATGCGCTCTTCAATGCGGTTTGCAGGATATTTGCGCTTTCTGTACCCATCATCCCTGTGATTTGGGCGGACAATGCCGCTTGGGCTGCCTCGTGACCGAATGCGAGACCCGCAATTGCAACCACGATGAGCAGAATTGGCGCCAACGATGTTGTGGCATAAAAAGCGATTGCCGCGCCATGGCTGAGAGCATTGTCGTTGACGAACCCAACGATGGCTTCTCGCACCATTGCCCATGCATTTGTGATCGCGCGATGCATTTTGCGCCCCAGTCGAATTGGCGTTCACTAGCAATGCACCAGCACATGTGATGTTCCGGTTGCGGGCTACTAACGCCCTCAGGGGGAGCAGGCAACGTCAGTGGTTATGCGCCGCGGTTGATGCTCTCGAGCACCAGCACTCTTTTTCCGGTCAAATCGCTGGGCTACGAAGCGAGCGGCCTTCTAGCCGGGGACCTCGATCTGAGCGTAGGCGAGCAGCCCGAACCGGTTTGCGGCAATAAGGTTCCCGGACCTGTCTCACCGTCTGCCCTGGCGGCTAATCCTTTTGCGCATCCGCGACGCTATTGTCGTCGCGATGACGTTGACGAAGGCGCTCCAGCAGTTCGCGTGAAACTTGAATCGCCCTGCGCGATTGATCCATGTTCTGGCGAAATGTGGCGCGTTCCTCCATGGACTTCTGCCACTTCAGCAAGGTGGCCGTATTCGCAGTGGCCGCTTGAGCGATATCTATGGGCGTTGCAACCATCGCATCCTCCCAAAAAGGCAATGGTAAACACCATCTTTATAGGCCCGCCGAGACCCTTTCTTCAATCAAAACGACCGTACGGATTCGTACGGCAAAATGGCTATTCGTGGGGGCGCTCGACGGCGGCTTCGTCGACCTCGGCTTCCATCTCGTCGTTGACGGTCTGAGTGATTCCCCTACTGCCCGGTAGGGTCCGTTTCCTGGCAGCGCTCCCTTCGTTCTTCATGGAACAGCTTGGTGTGCTCGTCCCACTCAAGAGGCGCTGTTCCGCGCTCTTGAACGAACTTTCCAAACTGCTTGCGCAGGTCGGCAAGGTCCAAAGCCCAAAGATGCTCACTGCTACCGGGGTGCGACATCGCGTTCACCAATCCGCCCATTCTCTCGAACTAAGTTGGCTTCGCGGTTGAGCCTTCAAGATGGCAATGCGAGATAATTTGCTCGGTTGCTAATATGCCTATATCTTAAGCAGCGCGGGGGGCCTCATATCTTCCCGCAGTGGCCGGTGCGGTTAAGCCCCCACAAGCTGCCCAACTGCACCGGCCATTCCTACGGCTGGGTAGGGTGTTCGCGCTCGGCAATCTTTTCCAAGAGCTTCCGTGAGGCCTCTAGGATGCGGCGCGTCTCTTGGATGGTCGATTGTAGGGATTCCAGTTCTCTCTCCGCCCAGCGCTGGCTACGGCGGGCGCCTTCGATGAACTGGTGGTCGGATTCCACTGGTCTTTCATGCGACTTAGCCTCTCTTCCAGGTGGCGCATGTTTCCGTCGTCACGGCTACATCCGAGGAATCGATCGCTTAGGTAGAAATGTGTGGTCGTCGCCACGGTTCCATACAATTTTTGGAAGCCATTCCCCTACGGCTGGGTCCCAACCCGCAGTGGCCAAATAAGGAAGCGGCGGCCTATAGAAATGCGTGCCGATTAATTGCGGAGGCCAAGGATGGAAGCTGCAGTCCGGCCGTAGCATTTGCGGCGTTCAAGGCCGCCGCTATCGACCAGCGCTTGCTGCAGACGGCCAAGACCGAGTCTGGCGCTCGGCATGGCGGACAACGTGCCATAAACCATCGTGATGATGAACCGCCGTCCCCTAGTATCAAATATGGACCGACACATGGGATCTCGCTTGGTCGCGCGACGATGGGCTCGCACCGTACCGGGGCAGGTGTGATGCGAGCCCGGCCGAGTCTTGCGGGACCTCGACCAGCAGCGAACACCCACTCGCTGCCGTTCTATCAACAAGCCCCCAAATTTCAGGTTCCGCTTATGTACAAAAAAGCCGGTGAACGGAGCTTGGCTCATCGCTGCGTAACGCTTTCCCTGAGGGGTTCCGTAGAGCCACCAAAAGCCGCCGGGGGGGTGTGACCCGGCGGCTTGAACGTTCGGCTTACGGTGTTGGCTCAGGAGCCTGTTTGGCAGCCATCTCGTCGATCTTCTCGGCAAGCACGCCGTTGGCCCATTCGGTGACCTCGGCGTCTACCGGCTTGTTGGCCATATCGGCGAGCGCGTCATCCAGCGATGGGACGGCGGCAGCAGCATCGGTAGCCGCTATATTGGCGGCATCGAGCGCCGCCTGCGCTGCGTCAATCTGCTCCTGGGTCGGGACTTGGTCGGCCGGAGTATTCGGGTCGTTCAATTTGGCGTTCAACGCGTCGACTTCGGCTTGGGCGGCATCTACCGCGGCTTGGGCGCCCTTGGCGGCCGCCGACCCTGTCACATAAGCCTGAATGCCGGCGAATTTTTTGCTCTTGGAGTTCATATAGGCGTTGATGTTGCGCTGCAGCGAGTTCAGCCGGCCAAGCTTGGCGTGAATGTTCTTGTCCTTAGGCGTCGCGGCGACCTCAATGTCGTCGACGGCGACCTGGTCGTCGCCCGAGGTCTTCTTTCCGGCGTGAGCCGATGCCGACTTGCCGTGCGAAGCGCTGTTGCCGGACTTGCCGCCATTGCCGTGACCACCACCATTGCCGTGACCACCACCATTGCCGTGACCACCACCATTGCCGTGACCACCACCGTTTCCACCCGCGCCAGCGAAAGCAGGAGCGGTCACTAGCGCAAGCGCGGCAAGCGCTGCCAACAGCGTTTTTCGGGACGTCATGGTACCTCCTCGGCGAATAGCCACCTCGCCGATTCGTTATAGAGCGGCTTATAAGTGTTTCCTAATTCGAATGAATGAACTTTAGATAAATGCTCATTGCAATGGGCGACTAACGACCGCGAGGCTCTTTGTAACAGTGTGAAATGTAACAACTATTCGGAATCGTACAGCGTATCGGCCCTCTTCGCGACTGAAGTCCTATACCGATCGGACCTTGGTCGGGCGATGCACAACCTGCGGAGTGCCTGCGCCATTTCGGAGTATGGCATCACATGACTGAACATTGCTAGACAACTCGCCGGGCGAAGACCCCAACTACCTCGAGCCCGGCGAGCCTACACCTGATCAGAGTACGCGATCAGGACCGGGGATCAGCCGGCGAAAGATGTGGATGCAATATGGGTGCCAAACATATTCGTCCCAAATTGGGACCATGCTGGGGCCGGCAAGCTGTTCCTAGGCCTCACCAGCGGCCTAGGCTTTGGCTTTGGATCGCGCTGGCCGGTTAGCGTAGATCTGCGCCCCGGCGATGCGCCGCGTGAATGCCGCTCGACTCCAACAACAGCCTCATCTTTCGTTTCGACTGTTCCGTGCGCGCCGCCGTCATGGCAGGTCCAGAACCAAGTGCCTGCGGCTGGGCCGTGCATCGTCTTCATGATGCGGCCGACCTTTTCCTGCTGGAACGCTGCGGCGAAATCGAAGGGCGCCGTCTGCCCTCCTATGATGGTCCGCGACCATGCCAGCCAAACGCGAGCACCTCGGCCGAGCACGAACTTGAACGCCTCGTCCTGTTTCTCGAACGTCTGGAGGATCGCGCTTCCGTCGAGGACCTGAAAGCCGCGTTGATAGGCGAAGCGGACGGTAGGGCGATCTGCTGCTGGCATGGCTCCGATATAGCGTTCAATCTTCCTCGCGGAAATCCTGCAGTGAGGCATGACGCAGGCCATCCTCGCCGCGCAGGTGCTTCACGCGTCCAATGAGGCCCGGCTTTACCCATTGCGTCGCCGGCCGCTTCATGATGCCCTTGGGCGCCGCCTGAGTGCTCCTGGACGCGTTTCCATAGCCTCTCGCGCATTTCCCGGTTCAAGGTGACGAATGCGCTTCCGACATAACGCCGGTGCGGCGCTCAGCCATCAGAGCGAAAGCCGGCCTGCCAGCTTCACGCTCGACGCCGAGCAAATCGTATTCTTCAACCATATAGCTCTTGATCTTCACCCAGGCGGTCGACCGGCCGCTGCGGTATTTGCTGTCGCGGCGCTTCGAGAAAAGCATGCCAACAAGACCGCGCATCTCGTCATGTGCCACGATACGGGTTTCAGCAGGGCCGTCATTTACCCGAGAGGCGACGCGGGTGCTGAGGGTCACCACGTTCGGGGATGTCTTCCCGAAAACATCACAATCGCGCTCGTAATCTTCCGGTCAAGTAAATCCGAGAATGTGTCACTGCGGGCGTGGTGGCGCTCCTGCACGACCTTAAGAATGGTGCAGTCCTTAGTGGTCAATTGGCAACGATCGAAAGTGGGCACGGCACGTTTCCAGCCGGCCTCTGAAACAATCCGGCGTCAAGCAGTTGAGCGGGCGTGGAAACCTACCCTGCGCCGGGCAAGGACACCCGGCACAGGGTTACACTCCCGCGAGCGCCGGCAACAGGACAGGGAGACGGTTGCGGCGCTCATAGCGGCCGATTCCATTCTAAATCGCCAAGACGCCGGGTCTCATATCAACCCGCCCGCCCGATCCGAACGCTACAAACGCCTCGGGCGACCCCTGATGACGAAAGCCGTTCATGGCGGGTTGTTTATCGACGTCCGCTTATCGGCACGGATAGGAACGCCCTATCGGCCGATATGAGGCGCATTCCCGCCAGGCAGCTTTTGGGGCCGCAAGCTGCCGCGATCAATAGGGATCAGCCGCGGTAAGCTCGGCAGAGCACATATCCTGGCATCTCCACGCTCGCTGCCGGCCACAGTCATCCTGAGACAGCCGTTCGACAGAAGGGACGACGACCGTTTTCGCGCGGCTTCGACTGGATCTCTGCTTCCGACATCCGCAAACCATACGCGGATCGCTTCAGAATGGACCGGGTTATTGGGGTATGCTGCATCTGCCAACGAAGGCTACGACTGCGGAGAGCGGTTGTGTGCGTCAATCCCGGGCCGACGGTGAAAGAGGTAGGCGTCCGGGGCTATCGGTCGCGATCACCCCCGCTCGTCGCGCAAGATCTCGTCGGGCAGTTGAGGGCTGAACTGGCGGGGATTTCGGCACGCTTCGGGAACCAACCGCATTGGCTTGTAAGATTTTATTGACAAGGTCGCATCTACGAATATTTTCGATATTTTCAAATGCTACACCTCTCTCAATATAAAGTTTGCTAACGTAAGTATTAGTCTTACATCTGCCTATTTTTTGCAGAGGTGAGAGTGTCTTGATGATCAACTTTCCGGCGATCGCCCCTCGAAAGATCAGAAAAATGGTCTTTATATTACTGTGGTACTTTCAAGTTTATAGCCCAACCCTCAGATTTATGTGGCTGCGCTGCCGCCCCGCGATTAACCACTCCCGAATGAACACGGTTAACGATTCGCTAATTTAGTTGACTATGTTTTGCACAGGTATATTTTCGAAACGTTGGGATGTGCAATTTGGGCGAGCAATGGGCGATGGTGGCATCAGGCGCGTGACCGCGGTTTCGGGGCGTATCGGATGCTGAACGGCAGCTAATAGCCGAGTAGCACCGCCCAGCAACTCAAAAAGCAATCGACAGACATCAGGAGTGGACGATTCCGCGGGAGCGGAAGGTTTGTGACGTTCTCAGGAACGTCGCCCGGCAACGCTATGGCCGGCAGTAGTGTGCGCAGAGCGTAAGGGCGAAGGGGTGGAGTATGGGTAGAACTGTCAATGTTCTGAAACTCGGGGCCGGGAACAGCCGAAGGGGCGCGAATTCCAATCAGGGTCGCGCGCTGGTTGCCGGTGGGGCAGGATTTCTGGGTTCGCATCTGTGCGAGCGTCTTTTGCGGGATGGATACGACGTTCTCGCGCTGGACAATTTCCACACCGGCAAAAGATACAATCTCAATCCCCTCGTGCGCGATCCGCGATTTACGTGCATCGAGCACGACATTGTCGACCCTCTGCCCGTGGATCTCCAGGTCGATGAAATCTACAATCTCGCCTGTCCGGCGTCCCCGCCGCATTACCAGGCGAATCCGATCCATACGTTCAAGACAAGCGTGCTTGGTTCGCTGAACCTGCTCGAACTCGCGCGGCGGAACAATGCGAAGATATTTCAGGCTTCGACGTCCGAAGTCTACGGCGACCCCCTGGTACATCCGCAGCCGGAAGGCTACTTCGGCAACGTCAACCCGCACGGTCCGCGATCCTGCTATGATGAGGGCAAGCGTTCGGCCGAGACGCTGTTCTTCGACTATTCGAGAACGTATAGCCTCGATGTCCGCGTCGCACGGATCTTCAACACCTATGGCCGCCGCATGCAACCAGACGATGGCCGCGTCGTCTCGAACTTCATCGTCCAGGCATTGCACGGTGACGACCTGACCGTCTACGGCAGCGGCCGGCAGACCCGTTCATTCTGCTACGCGGACGACCTCATCGAAGGTTTTATCCAGTTGATGAACGCACCGAGCGCACCGCAGCACCCGGTCAATCTCGGCAACCCTGCCGAATTCACCATTCTGGAACTGGCGACACAGGTGCTCGAATACACCAACTCACGTTCGAAGATCGTGCATCGGCCGCTGCCGGTCGACGATCCCAAGCAGCGTCGGCCGGACATCTCATTTGCCCGGGAAAATCTTGGCTGGGAGCCAAAGATCAGCCTGAGCCAGGGGCTCGCGCATACCACGGCGTATTTTGACGCCCTTCTCTACCCGAACCGGCGCGTCAAAGAAGCTGCGATGTAATGAGCCGCCCGGCAATCCTGGTGACGGGTGGGGCCGGTTACATCGGCAGCCACACCTGCAAGCTGTTGTCAGCTGCCGGCTACCTGCCCGTCGTTTTTGACAATCTGAGCCGTGGCAACGAGAGATCCGTTGCCTGGGGGCCGCTTGTTGTCGGCGATATCCGGGACCGGGAGGCGCTACAGCAGGCGATCAGCACCTACCAGCCGCAAGCGATCATCCACTTTGCTGCGCTGGCCTATGTGGGCGAGTCTGTTCACGAGCCCGCAGAGTACTATTCGACCAATGTGTCGGGTACCATCGCGGTGCTTGACGCGGCACGCTCGAGTTCTATCGAAAACATTATCTTTTCAAGCAGCTGCGCGACATACGGCGTTCCCGAAACACTGCCCATTCGAGAGACCTTGGCGCAAAATCCAATCAGCCCCTATGGGCGAACCAAGCTGATGGGCGAGCAGATCATCAGCGACTATGCCAGCGCCTACGGAATGAAATATGCGATCCTGCGTTATTTCAACGCCTGCGGCGCCGATCCCGACGGCGAGCTCGGTGAGTGGCACTCGCCTGAAACGCACCTGATCCCGCGCGTGCTCATGGCCGCATCAGGCACAATCGACGAGATCGAGGTTTTCGGCACAGACTACGACACGTCGGATGGCACCTGCGTGCGCGATTACATCCATGTCAGCGATCTGGCCCGCGCGCATCTGAGGGCTCTCATGCATCTGGAGGCGGGTGGCGAAAACCTGTCGGTCAATCTCGGCACCGGGCGCGGGGTTTCGATCAAGGAGATTCTCCAGGCGGTCACCCGGATGACGTCCAAATCGGTTCCGGTTGTCTTCCGGCCCGGGCGCCCGGGAGACCCGGCGGAGCTCTATGCGGACCCGATCAAAGCGCGCGAACACCTGGGCTTCGTGCCGGAACTTTCCGACATCGATACCATCGTCAGGACAGCCGCCCCGTTCTTCGGGCTGGAGGCCACCGCGTTCACAATTCCGATGCCGACAGCGAGGCGCCGCCGGTCAACTTCGCCAGGAATACCAAATGCATCGGAGGACATCACCAGCTCGCAAAGCTTGTAGTCGTCCCTGTTTGTCGTTGTCGGGGACGTGGGCTCATTGAGGTGGGTGAGCTTCTCGGCGAGCCTCAACTTTTGGAATCGATCGAGGTACGGATCTTGTCGAACTGCGCGCCCTTTGTATCGCCTTCCTCGAACTTTCGTTGCTCGTCGGAAGGGTCTCCCGGAGAGTGCCGGAAACTGTACCAGACACCGTCCGGATCCTTGCGCTGTTCGAGGGTCCCACTCCGGAAGCGGTGGCTGAAACACGTGCGGATCGGCGCTGCGGCGTAGGTCTTGGACCGCCAGACGAGATCCATGCACATCTTGCCATCGTTGCTCAGATGCCATCTGCCTTCGCCGACAGAAGCCGTGTCTTGCTCGGAGGTCCAGGCCCGGACCGGTCGATCCTTCTGTCCGAAATAGGCCGCTCCGTTATCCCATATCCACGTGCGGTCAGCATAAACAAGCTGAAGTTGGAAAGCCGTGGGAACGGCAACGGCATCTGCAGGGCCGCTGTCTTTGGGACCAGCTGCGTGCGCGGCTCCGCAAAGCGCCATCTGGCACCAAATGGCCAGGACGGGCGCAAACGAGATGGCAAGTCGATGTCGCCTCGCCCGGCTCGCTGACTCAAATGGCAATCCGGTCCTGTTCGTCATGCTGAGCGGTCGCATTCAATGTTCGCTTCCCAAGCGGGCGTCGACCAGCCGAGCATACCGCAAGAACGGGCCCGGTCCGTCCTGCGCTGACAAGTGGCTCCACGCTGCAACCGTCAGTGTTTCGCATGCTAGTGAGTACCCCTCGAAGATGTCAACCGGTAGGACGGTCAGTGTCTGCCGCGGCGCGCACGGGCTGCAAATCGAGGACGACGGTCTGCCACGCGGCACGCTATACACATCCCTCGACGAACGGGCCGCTAACCCATAGCGAGCCGTTGCTGTACATGGCGGTCCCGTTGTCGTCGGTGTAGCCGTGCGATTGCTCGTCGACACGCAGTCTGGTGTTTGGCACCAACTGACCGTTCACCTTGACGCTCTTGATGAACAGATTGCGATCACCTGCCTTGCCGTCTCCGCCCCACAGGTCGTTGGTGTAGCGAAGCTCGATCGTCTTCGGGTTAGGCACGCTGCTGAGATCGATGTGGAACGGCTTGGCCAGGGTTGACGCCTGCATCAGCTCCGCCATGGCGGCTTCCGGCGTCGATGCGACGCTTTCCTTGCCCGGGACGTCGATCTCGGCTGTGGTCTTTCCGTCGACCACGACATCGAACCGAGGCGCGCCCCGGAGATTAATGCCGGCAGCGTCGACCTCCAGACTGGTGATGGCGCAACGTCCTGTCTCTTTCGCCGCGGCGGCCACCAGGTCGGCCACGCGCTCTCTCTGCGATTGCACCCATCCGGCGATGGGCTGCAGCAGCGCGTTTCGATCCCCGGTATCAGTGAAGAGGTTGGTTCGCTCATCGGAATCGGCCTTGAGGTCGTATTCCTCCACCTTGCCGGTGGTCGCGTTGAAGATGACCTTTCGATCGTTTTCGCGATAGCCGAACAGGAAACCGGCCCAGGGATTGAAGAAGAAGGTCTTGTTTGGCCGTTGCTCGCTGAACAAAGTGCGCCCCTGCCACTGCTTGGGCAGCGCAAGTCCGAGTATGTCGAAGATCGTCGGGGCGATATCGACGATTCCGCCGACCGGGTGAGCAACTTCATCATGAAAGAGATGCTTGTTGATCATGATGAGCGGGATGTGGATGTTTTCCTCGTAAATCGCGCTGGCATGAATGTAGTCGCCATGCTCCCCGAACGCTTCGCCGTGATCGCCCAATATGACCACCAGCGTCGAATCGAGCTTGCCAGACTGCTTGAGCGATTCAAGGATCTCGCCAAGGGCCGTATCGCCGACCTTCAGGGCGTTGAGATAGGCATTGAATTTCTGGTCGTCCGAGTAGTGGACCAGCGTGTTGCCATCGGAGGAAGGCGCCATCTTCGAAAACATCGGGCTGTCGGTGATGTAGGGATAATGGGTCATCGCCGTGAACATGATGCCGAAGAAAGGTTTTGCCTCGTCCTTGTTCATCCAGTCGATGATCGACTGCGCCGTGCAAAGGTCACTGTTGTAGTCCATGTTTTTCCACTGCTCGGAGCTGAGCTTGAAGGTCGGGGTGCCGCATTTCTGCCCCCGGTAGTCCTGGATCACATCCAGTCCCTTGTTGAGGAAAAACTCATCGACCCGTTGGAATCGGGAATCCGCGCTCCAGAAAAACCCTGTGCGGAAATTGTTCTTGGACAAGGTGTTGGAGATCGAGTCCAGCGGCAGATAGGGGTACCTTGCCGTCATGCCGTAATATGAAATGTCGTTGTACATCGAGGTGAGCAGAGAAAATATCGAGTAATGCGTGGACGGTGCGTGCGCATATATGTTGTCGAATCGTATCGAGTCCTTTGCATACCTCTTCATATTCGGCGTGACCGGATACTTGCCGCCAAACGTCTCGATGTATTTGGATGGCACCGACTCCATCATGAAAATCAGCACGTTCTTGATCGGGTTCGGCGTCGGCGCCTTGAAGGTCGACGTTTCCGGCGGTCGCTCGCCGACGCTGGCGACATCCGGGTCATTGGTGCTGGCATTCATCGTCAGCACGACCGGCGTTGGATTGAGCAGGGCCGATTTAACAAAATACAGGATCGGATTGTCGATCTCGGCCGCCGGCAGCGCTTCCGCACGTACGTGGTGTCCACTACCGGCGATGGCAGCGCCGACACACACAACGAGCACGCCCAGGAAGGCCCCGTAGCCAGCGGCGCTCAGCCGCTGGCACAAACTGGCCGCGGCATAGCCAAGAATGAGCACCAGGATGACGGACCCGGAAAGGGTAGCGAAGTCCTTGATGTTGAGCGCGTCGCCCATCGCGTTCCTGGCATCGGCATTCTGCAGGAAGTCGCCATAGACCAGCCACTGGAACGTGAACGGTTCGCCCAGCATTTTGACGAGATTGATGTTGGCAAATCCCCAGCCCAGAGAGACCACGATAGCAACATAGAAGAGCAAGACGACGATTGCTGAGCCGAGACGGCTCGCCTTTGCCAGGAACAGCAGGACCAAAGTCGTCACAGTCAGGGACGTAACGACAATCAGGTCATAGTAGCTCGATGCCAATCCCTTGGGGACGGCCGCCAAAAGGCCTGATACCGTGGTTTGCGGATCAATGATTGCGCCGCGGTAGACACCCAAAAGCAGCCACGACAACAGGCCCGTGCAGATGACCCGCAGGCTCCTGCGCCGGAAGCGCACATTCTTCGCCGAAGCGGTCCCCGCCTTCGACTGCGTAAGGCCGCTCTCAGGTCGGCTCGCCGACCCCCTACTGCCGCCGATGCTCATACAAACTACCCGCCGCCAGTTTGCGCTTCGGCCCCAAACAATGGCCGACAGCCTTCAAACCCCCACCCGCAGAATCGGCTTGCGCTAAAAAAGAGTCAATGAAATGGAGCTTGCGTTAACCACGCCTCTTGAGAACTGGTTAATCCACGCGATAATCGGCGAGGCGTTGTTCCCAGGTGAGCTGTTCCATCAACTGGGCACCCGCCATATGAATTGACGAACGGCGGGCGCCGTCGACCACCCGCCGTCATGACGTTTCAGTACTGCGCAGGCAATCAGCCGCCGCGCAGACGCGTTGGGCTCAGGCTCGCGACGGTCATGCCCTGCTGTTGGGAAGGACACGTCGGCAGAAAGCGGCTCGCATCCGCGTATGTCATGGTCGCGATGGAGCTCTTTAGCCCCCCACGCTTGGCGATCCAGCCGCGAACCCAGCCAGGGTAGTTTTTCATCATGAAATTCGCGGCCACCTGATTGCCGCGCGCAGAAACGCCATACGGCAGGTGAAAGCCGAACGACGCGCTCTGCGTAATGCACACCTTGCTCTTGGGCATCGACAGATAAAGCGTGCAGGCCGAGTCGCACGAACCGTTGAACCGCACAAAAGTGCCACTGCGACGCATTTTTAGCGCACGAATGGCATAGTCGATCACATAGCCGCCGCGATCGCCACTGATGGTCTTGACGTTGGCCGTACCAAGGCTGATGCGCGGACGCAGCAATTCTCCTGCGGAGCTTGCCGAGACCAGTGCGCCGATCAAACCGACCGCACCGAGAAACTTCATTGTCGTTTTCATTTGCGCCTCCTGCTATTCCGTCAATGACTAGCTGGGAGGCGTAAAAATTGAATATTCTGTGTCGCTAAATTTGAATCAGTCGATCGATTATGCAGTCGTTTTAGAACTTGATTGACGATTTGGTTTACCAATGACGCAGAAGCATGATCACTGAAAAGTAAACCTGTCGCAGGCATCATTGCAGATGACTGTGCTGCGTAGCGCAATCGGCGGATTTGGATCAGAGGAAGTCGGATGGCCGTTGGTGGCAAGGAGCAGAGGAGGTCAAAGGAAGGCAAGCCTCGCCGGGTCTGCGTCGTGACGAATGCAATCGACCATGGCGGCGAAGATGGCGCCATGGTCGAGTTGGCCAGGCTTTTTGCCGAAGAGGGGGACGACGTCACCCTGCTATGGGTTCCAGGCAGGGATGCTCCAACGGAGGAGGCCGCGCGCCACCGCGAGCTGGAGGCGGCATCGGTGCGGCTGGTGATTCTCGACAAGTCCGATCAGCTGCTTCCTTCGCTGACGACACCCGAGAGCCGGTCCGCCGCTGTGCTGCATTATCTCGAACGGTCCGGCCACGATTTGGTCTACGCGCCCCTTGAGGGCGGGCTGCTTTACTACACGCTGCTGGCTGTCGAGACTGCGGCTTTTGCCGCGCCGCCGATCGTGGTCGTCGCTCACGCTCCGGAAGAATGGGAACATGAAGCCGACAAGGCGTTCTTCGACAGCACCGAGGTGATTGCCGTCGCATTTATGGAGAAATACTGCGCCGAGATGGCGAACCGGACGATCTGTGTGTCCGCAGCCTTGCGACACTGGATGTTGTCGAAGGGTTGGAAGGTGAAGAAGGCGATCGTGACGCCGATGTTGCCGTTGCAGGATCGTCTCGCTCCAGCCGGTGCGCGATCGTCGACGGGCGGAGAACTTGCCGTCTTGGCCGGATGGCGCTTCCGCGATGGCCTGACGCTGCTTTGCGACGCGCTCGACATCATCGCGCCAATGGCGCCAAAAGGGCTGACGGTCACCGCATTCGGTCCATTTGGAAAGATCATGGGCGAGCACAGCGGTGGACTGCTGCTGAGACGCGCCGAGCGGTGGCCGTTCAAGGTCAACCTGTTGGCGCACGCAAGCCCCGCCGCAAAGCTCGACTACGTCGCGCGGGCCGGCGCGATTGCCGTCATCCCCGCCCGCGCCGCATCGACGGGCGGCACCGTTGCCGCATGCATCGAGGCGGGATTGCCTTTCGTTGCGACCAATGTGGACGCGAACGCCGAGCGCTGGTGTGCGCAGGCGAGGCAGCCGCGGCTGGTCGATCCTGATGCCGCCACGTTGGCGCAGGCCATTTCGGCGGCGCTCGATGACCCGCCTCGCCCACTGCCTGTCGACAGCCTGAGCCAATGTCGGCAGTCCTGGCTGGATACGCGCAACTTGCCGACGCCAACTAGGCGCTGGCGCGTCGACAAAAGTGCCGGGTCGTCACCCTTGGTCTCTATTGTCATGGCCCATCGCAACCGGCCGCTCTATCTGAAACAGGCAATCGCTGCGATCGAAGCGCAAACCTATGATCACCTGGAACTGGTTCTGGTCGACGACGGAAGCGACCTGGATGAAGTCAGGCGATTGCTGGATACGCTGGAACCTACCTTCCGTCAGCGCGGGTGGAAGATTCTGCGCCGACCGCACAAGCACCTCGGTGCGGCGCGAAATGCCGGCATCCGCGCTTCGCATGGCGAGCTGATCCTGTTCGTCGACGACGACAACGCGCTGTTTGCGGAGGCCGTCGATCATTTCGTGCGTGCGATGGCTACATCGGATGCCGACATCTGCACTGCGTTCCAACTGATCTTCTACGAGGATTTCGTGCCCGAACATCGCGCCGACGGGCTGATCCAGTACCTGCCTCTGGGTGGTCCCGACGCGCTCGGCCTGATCCATAACGTCTACGGTGACGCGAATGCGATTATGCGCCGGTCTGTCTTCTCGCGGATCGGGTTCTTGATCGAAAAGCCGGGCTACGCCATGCACGACTGGGAATTCTTTGCCCGAGCCTCTCTCGCCGGTCTCAAGATCAGGACGATTCCAAAGCCGCTATACTGGTATCGCTCGAAACCGGATGGCATGTTTCGGACGTCGAACTGGTACGACAACCGGCTTCCCATCCTGGAGGCGTTCAGGTCGAGCCTGCCCGATGGCGCCCGCCTGCTGCATCATTTGGCCATTGCCCAGAACGCGCACCGGTCTGAAATTGAAAGTGCCCGTGAAAACCTGAAATATACCCCCGGCAATCGGAAATATCTGGAGCTTTGCGGCATCGAGCCGAACAGCGATGCGGCCATAGAGAAGCTTGCCAGCATTGCTGGGTCGATCGGCCGCCCCGATACGGCTGCCACTTTGCTTGGGCGCCCCGCCACAGACCACAATGCCGCCGACCGTCCTGATGTCGGCGGCGGTTCTATCATTCTCGACTACGACATGCTGCGGAGTGCGCGGTTGCTTACACCCCGCGTCTCGGCTCTCCCGCTGCTGCTTGTCGCACCGGACGACGGCGGGGTGTTCTTGCGTCCGCATGCGGACGGCCCGGTCGCTGCATCGCTTGATCATCATTTTCCAGCCTTCTTCCGGAAGGTTGAAGCATCCGTCGAAATCGCTCATGCCGATGCGCCGGCGATGGATTTTGCTCTCGCCCTTGCTCGACCCGACCAGCCCATAGATTGGCAACAGGACATCGGCAAGCAAACGATCGCCTTCTCAGGCTGGATGAGCATCGAAGACAGATTTGTGCGTCATCACTTGGTGGCAACGCTTCGCACACGAAGGAAGATGCTGCTTTCAATCGTTCTCGCCGTTCGTTTCACCGCAACGTCCAACGGTTTTCCCACGAATGCGTTCTTCCGCACGCTGACACTGTTCAGCGACTAAACGTCGATCCAACCAGGCAAGGGAGATCCGAGCGCAAGCCAGGCCCGTTCATCGGTCGTGCGCGTTAACCACGTTGGTGGAACCTTCCAAGAATGGTTGACAAAACGTTAACAGACGCTAATGTTTCAGTGGGTTGAGTAGGTGGGGTGCGTTATGCGTAGGATTCATTCTCTACTGTTGGGTGGACTTAGTCTGCTGGGGTTGAGCGTCGCTTTTTCTGACGCGGCGCAGGCGAAGACCGAAGTTGGCGTCAAGGAAGCCGAGCTTGCCTGCGAGCAGGCCCTTAAAACCGGCACCATCGAGGCACTTGAGGATTATCTGCACCGGTACCCGAACGCTCCGACAGCCTGCAAGGCGCTTGCTCTCAACAGTTTGGGCCAGTTTGCGGGCGGTGAAGAGGGCAAAGGCCACGGTGAAGGTGGCGGCCGCTACGGCGGATAAGCATCAGCCGGATTTTCCCTCAGTAGTTCGAGCACATCAGGTGGCGTAGTCGCTGCGCTGGTGTTGCATGGTCAGGGTCGAAACGAAACCGGCGAAGGGCTCCGAGGTCGTCATCCAGCCGAGTTCGACGAGTTGCGCGCCGTCACCCCGATAGCAGACGGAGCTTTGGTTCCGAAGCGCGAGTTTCGGATTGCGCTCCAAGGCCTCCATGTAGGCAGCGCGCTCCTCAAGCGTCTTTTCCTTGAGCTGCGCATTTTCACTCAGAGACGACGCTGATTTCTGGCGGAATCCCCAGACGAATTTGAAGTGCAGCAATGCGACGCGCAGTTCGCTGAATCGGACCTTGCTGATCGTGTGCTGTGCGACGTGATAACGCGTGCCGCGCCCCCATTTCACGATCGGCACCTTTGTCAGGCACGGGGGAAAAGTTTGCTTGAACCGGCCGTGCCAGAAGACCCGTTCCCTCACGCCACCGAACATCTGCTCGGGTGGGTACATACCGTCGCGCGGGCGCAGCCATCCCGGCTCCGGGTCGAAGTAGGGTGAAGCTTCAACAAGCGGGATCTTGCCATCATAGCTGTATTCGGCCAACGGGCCATCGGCGTACATGTCGATCATGGAGCCTATGACAGCGTCGACGCCGGTCGAATCGAGGTAGCTGCAAAGCTGCTGGAGATTTGCCCGCTCAAAATCGGGATAGACGAGAAGTTCGTCGGCGTCGATCGAAAGGCACCAATGGCCGGTGCCGAACACATTCATGAGCGTGTTGATCCATCGCGGCGGATCGATGTTTTCAGCGAAATGCGATCCTTCCGTGTGGAAGCAGTGGCTGTCCGGCTGCTCCAGGATCAATTCGCGGGTCCCATCCGTGGAGCCATTGTCCAGGAAGAAGAACCGATCGACGCCCAGGCCGCGGTAGTGGTCGAGAAGTTGCCGCAGCAATTGGGATTCGTTGCGCAGTCCGACAAAGCACAAGATCTCGCCATCGGTCACGTCAATGCGCCGGTCGTCCAGTCGCGCGAGATGTTTTGGGGATCGAAGTTCAACCATCCGAGGTCATCAACCAGTTTACGCGAAAGGCAGGTACGCTGCTGAGAGTCCCGCGAAACGATTATCAAAGTGTTATCCAACTGTTGGCAAGACTGTTTCGAACGAAGCGGCCTGACAAGGGGGGGTCATTGAGCATTGGTTCCAAGGCAGGCGCCATGCCCACGGGCAAGCGACAGGCAAGCCATAAGCCTCGCAATGTGTGTGTCGTTTCGGAGGTTGAGTTCGGCTCGACGGCGACTGGCGATCACGGGTCGGTAACCTACGCGCTGGCGCAGCATCTGGCCGGAACCGGCGATACCGTGACGCTGCTTTGGGCGCCGAGCCCGCTCGGCAGCCAGCCCGATGATCAGGAAATAGTCAGGCTGGGCAAATGGTGCTTCGACAATTTCCTGGTGCGGCTCGAATTGTTGCCGCCCTCGCCCGAGTTGCTGCGCGGCACGGAGTCCTGCGACAAGAACTCATTGGCCGCCTACCACTACCTCAAGCAGAATGCATTCGACGTCGTCTATTTTGCGCTTGAAGGCGGACTGGCGCATTTCTCCACCCTTGCGAAGCGCACAGGTGTCTTTCCCGATCCTCCTACGATCATCGTGCTCGCACATGAGCCCCTTGTGTGGAAGCTGGAAGCCAATTCACGGGCGGTCGAACGCAAGGAGCAGATGACCGTCGCGCACATGGAAAAGAGGTCGGCCGAGACGTGCGACCATCTTGTCATCGCTGGCCAGTCGCTGCTCGACTGGATGGCCAAGGCGGGATGGAAGTTGCCCACCAGCCATCACATTGCTGCGCCCCTCGAGCCGGAGGAGTGGCGTTCCAACTTCGCTGTCGATCACTACAGGCCGCGGGATCGGCCAACCGCCGAAGTGATTCATTTTTCAGGCACAGAGGCGCGCGATGGGCTGACGCTGTTCTGCGATGCGCTCGATCGTCTGGCCGACAGCGGCGTCACCGATCTGACAGTGACGGTAGTCGGCGCGTTTGGTCATGTCCTGGGCGAGCATTCGGGTGGCATGATCGTTCGGCGTGCGCGGCAATGGCCGTTCAAATTGAAGCTCCTGCCCATTCGAGATGAGCCTGACATCTATAGATACCTGCGGCAGAGTCATGCTCTGGTGGCGATGACGCACTCAGCGGCTCAGCTGCCGCTGGAAGTGATGACGTGCCTTAACGAAGAGATCCCGTTCATTGCGACAGATGTCGGCAGCATTCGTGACGTGCTCCATCCGAAGTCGGCCGATGCCGTCCTGATGGATGCGTCGGCCTCCGCCATCGCGGCCAAAATAGCGTCTGTGCTGGAAAGCCGATCGTTTCGTCCGGCAAAGCCCCTGCAAAAGCGGGAAGCGCTCGAGAAAGCCTGGAGCGGGCTGCACGCGAAATTCTCCCGCGAACCCGGCAAGGTCTCCAGTCGCAGGCGGAGCCAACGGCCGCTCGTTTCGATCATCACTGCGCACTACAACCGGGTGCACCTGTTGCCGCAGGCGATTGCCTCGGTTCGACGCCAGGACTATCCCAACATCGAATTGATTGTCGTCGATGACGGCAGCACCGATCCCGATGCAATCAACCTGTTGGCGGAACTCGAACCGGAGTTCGAGCAGCGAGGATGGCGGATCATCCAGCAGAAGAACGGCTTCCTCGGCAAGGCGCGCAACACCGGTATCCGCGCCGCCAGGGGTTCGCTGATCCTGTTCCTGGACGACGACAACGTGCTGTTCCCAAACGCCGTCAGTACGTTCGTCGCCGGCATGCAAAATTCCGGCGCCGATATCTGCACGACCTTCGCCAAGTGGCTCAACGAGCCCTTCGTGCCGCCGGACACCAGGAGCGGCTATGTGCTCTACTTCCCGGTCGGCGGGCCGACGGACATCGCCATGCTCAACAATCCGTATGGCGATGCCAATGCGATGTTCCGGCGTGAGGTGTTCGACAAGATAGGTTACCTCAACGAAGAGCGGGGGTTTTCCGCAAGCGACTGGGAGTTTTTCCTTCGCGCGGATCTGGCAGGCCTGGAGATCGTCCCCGTCCCGGAGCCGCTCTATTGGTACCGGTCGGCACCGACGGGCATGAACCGAAATGCCGAGTGGCTGAGGAATCGCAAGCCGATCATCGCTGTCTTTCGAAAGCATCGATTCGCGAAAACAGAAATGTTCGTGCAACTCGCCATCAGCTCGAACACCGATAATCATGAGAAGGAGCTCAACCTCTGGAATCTGGAGCTGCGGGTTAACGACGAGCGGTATCTCAGGTTGAGTACAGGTCCCGCCAATACCGCGGACGCTATGCAGTTGCTGGCCGAGATCGCGGCACGCGAAGGCAGGGCGGATACCGCAATTTCGCTTCTCGCCCGTGCAGGACGAAGCGACTTTGCTGTGGGTGTGGTTGAAATACTCAACGCGGCGACCGGAGAGACGGTGCCCGAGTTGAATTCCTCGCTGTACAGCGAGCAGTATCTTTCCGCCGAGCCCATGCGCCTAGCTCATGTCGGTTCGTATCCGGATGCCGATCCGGACCTGCTGAGCTATGTCGAACTGTCTCCAGACCAGTTGTTCCTCGAAGCCAGGGGCAGCAATGTCACCATGGCTTTGCTGAAGGGAGTCTGCCCGCCGGGCACCGTAGGCGCGACGTGTTGGGTTTACCTCGACGAGGAACTGACGGGCTCTGCGCAGTTTCAGCTCGCGATCGTAGACGCAGAAAACCAGACCTTCAGCAATTTCGCCCGGCTGCTTGAGGATGGCAGCGGGAGCGGTTGGGCTGATGTCAGCCGACGGCACGAAGCGCGTGAGATAGGGGCGATGGTCAGTTCGCCGGCTACCGGCCGACGCGATTTGTTGTTGGCAGTCAAATGCGGCGGCAGCCGCCCGGAGGCGCGCGTCCTCGGCGGCTTTTCAAGCGTCCATATCCGCCATGTCGTTTCGAACGATGCCAGGCGCCCGCGCCTCAACGCACCCCAACTGCGCCAACGCACCCGCCGAATGACCAATGATGACCTGAAGCGTGCGGCGCTTGTGACGGATTATCCCTCCGAGCTGCCGACGCTGCTCATCGCCGGCGACAATGGCGGTATATTCCTGCGGCCGAATACGCACGGTCCGGTTGTTGCCGCCCTCAATTCGGCCTTCCCGGCCTTTGCCAGAAGTGTCATCGCGACAGTGGAGATCGCCCACGATGAAGCATCCCCATTCGAGTTCGCCATGGCGCTCGGCAGGCAGGAAGAAAAACTCGTGTGGAAACACGATGCACCTGTCGGCGCGCTGTCATTCTCGGGATGGACGCGCGTCTCGAGACCGTTCGAACTGCATGACCTGAAAGTTTCGACCCGGGAGGTCGATCGCAAGTGGCTGACGATCTATCTGGCAATCCGGCTGCCATTCGGCTCGAAGCCGATGCCGTCCAATGCTTTCTGGCGCAAGCTGTTGCTGGTGTGGGACTGAGGGGCGCGGGTTGTCGGGACGCGTCGCGCCTTGTCGACTTTTAAGTGCGGTAGTAGATTAAGTCCGCGTGGAGGCGCCAAGACAATGAAGAAATCACTCGGCCTTGTTCTGGCATTTATTGTCATTACCGGATGCGCAATGTCTTTCGGCGCGGCCGCCCAGGAACGCGACGTGGGGTCTAAATGCACGCAGTGGAATGCACATCGCGTCCTCTTCAAAAAAGGTGAAGGCAAGATATCCGAGGAATCCGCGAAGGCCCTGGCGGCTTTCGTCAAGGATGCTGGGCATGATTGCGGCTACCGGCTCTACGCAACGGCGAGCAAGGAAGGCAACTACAACAAAGCCTACGACATCGCTGGTCTCAGGCTCGATGCAACCGGCGATTTTCTCAAGGCGCAAGGCGTCAAGCCCGAAATGGTGCTGGTGCTTTCGCATTGGGTTGACGACGGCGCCGCCGACACCAATACGGCGCGGAGCGCGATACTGTACACGCTGCCAAAGCAAGGCATATCTTGCCGGCAATATGAGAAGCGCAGCCCTGTGCAGGTCGACCTGTTTTCTATAGCCAGTCCTATGTGATTTCACCGCGGGTCAAGGCCGACCTCGAGAAGTTCGCCGCCAGCATCCGAGACTCACGTTGCAATGTCGAACTGACGGCTCTCGCGGCCATGGAACTCACCGGCGCCGACGCTGCAAAGACAAACAAGGAACTGGCCAAGCAGCGCCTGAAGGCGGTCGAGGATATCTTGACCGCAGCCGGGATCGACAGCGATCGTCTGGTAGACACGAAAGTCGAGTACGTTGGCGACCAGAAGCCGAACGGCGTTCGCAGTCGTCTGGCGACCGCGTCCCTGATGTAACAGCTTGCCAGATTGGCTGACCCGCGACGGACCCGCAACGATGTGGGGCTACGGCGCACCACACCTGACGCTGGACGGCTGGAAGGCACACCTCGACCAGTTACTCGCGATCGGCACGGGCAAGGTCCATGGCGGGCGTGGGGATTCCCTGCCGGTGGCCGAGGCGGCCCAGCAGATCGCTATGTCGACAAGCCGACGAGATCGTCACCGCCTTATCAACCACGGCGTCAATGACGGCCCAGGGATCTGGTGGGCTTTTCTGCTGGGGCAGGTGTTGAATGTGGGCCGATCATACGTCCGCGATCAATCCGCCGCAGCTCGGCGGCCTTGACCACCCGTTGCAGCCCGCCGACGTCACGAAATGACGGACGGGCACCTCCACAGGTTGCCTCTTCACGCCAGCACGCCTGTGCCACCGTCGCTGCCTAAGAGGCGGCGACGGTGGCCGCTTGAAGCAGAACCCGCGCGCCGGTAACCGCGTAGGCAGGCTCCACATATTCCGCCTCGTTGTGGCTCAGCCCGTCACGGCACGGCACAAAGATCATCACGGCAGGCGCCACCCGGGCGAGGAACAGCGCGTCATGG
>NZ_JAMYMP010000022.1:0-88237 GCF_040318615.1 Mesorhizobium sp. M1078 | reverse complement strand
TGACGTTACACTCCTTCCAAGGCACCTTGCTCTCCTTGCAAAGGGCCGAAAGTGTAACCCATGTCTCCGGAATGAACTGTCACCCATCTCTCGGGAAGGGCACGATCGCCTGCCGCAGGGTCGAGATGTCCCCCGCGCGTTCGCCCCAGTTCGATAGCGTGCCTGCAAGGCTGTAACCAATCGAAGCGAACTCGCCCGGCGCGGCGGTTGCGGTATAGACCTCCCATGCCTGACGATACGCGGTCACCGCCTGAATGTAGTAATCGGTTCCCGTATCGAGATCGCCGAGCGTGTCGTTGACCGATCCCAGATTCTGCTGCAGCGAAGCCCAGTCGAGCGGCAGTTTCTCACGCGGATATTCGGACAGAGCGGCCTGGTACGCGGTGGCTGCCTGCAGCAGCAGTTCCTTGTTCTTCTGCTTGGCGCCGAGGCGCTGCAAGGCGTTGCCGAGCGTCAGCTGGCCGTTGGCCCAGCTCGCCGCGGCGTGCTCGCGCGTCCAAACCGTAAGCGATGCCTCCGCCGCCTCCCGCGCGCGCTGCAACGCGGCGATATCGCCGTTGATCTCGCCGATCGACTCGAATGCGGTGCTCAAATTGTTCTGGATGGTCGCCCATTGCGCCGGCGCGCGTTCCCTGGTCATCTCCTCAGCCGCCGCCTGGAAGGCCGCGACCGATTGCTCAAGCGTCGGTACATCCTTTTCGCGCGCGCCGAGGCTCGCCAGAACGACACCCAGATTGATCTGGCTCAATGCCCAGTCGAGCGGTACGCGCTCTCTGTTGTATTCCGTCAATGCCGCACGATGCGCCTCGATCGCCGCGCGGAAACTGTCCGATGTGGTCTGGCGGTCGCCGATTTCGGACAGCACGATGCCGAGATTGTTCTGCGTCGCCGCCCATTCCAGCGGCAGTTTCTTCAACGACTGCACCTCGAGCGCCGAGCGGAAGGCCGCGACAGCCCGCTCCAGAAGCGCCGTCCCGTTCTCGCGCTGGCCGAGCCGCCAGTAGACCGTGCCCAGATTGCCATAGGTCGATGCCCAGTCGTCGGGGTAGGCGTCATGCGTATAGACGGTCAGCGCCTGCTCATAGGCGGCAGCTGCCTTGTCGAGGTTTTCGCGGCCGGCTTCCCGTTCGCCCAACGTAGCAAGCGTGGCGCCCATATTGTTCTGGGTGGCCGCCCAAAGCAGCGGCAACTTTTCGCGGGTGACATAGGTCAATGCCTGTTCATAGGCTGTCAGGGCCTGGGCGAGATACGCATTGTCGCCGGAGAAGTCCCCTTGTTCCGACAGAGCGTTGGCCTCTGCCGCCTTGTAGTAGAACGCGTCTTCGTCGCTCCATTTGGCAGCTTGCTCGAAGGCCTTGGCGTAATCCTGCGCAGCCTCCTTGAAGTTGAAGGAGATTTCATAAGTCCTGGCACTGCTGGCGAAGACCTTTGCGAATTCCAGCCGCTTTGCCTTCAGCTCGGCCTCGGCCTGGTCGACCGTAGACGAAAGTTCGCCGATGCGGGCCTTGGCCTGCTCGTTGAATTTCTGCGCCGCTTCGAGCGCGCCTTCCTGAACCGCCTGTTCGGCGAGTTTCGATAGCCTGGCAATTTCGGGGTCCGGGTTTTTCAAAGTCTCGCGTTCGGCCAACACGTGTTTCAGCCGTTCGGTCTGGCCACGCAGCAGCTTGTCGAGCTCAGCCGGATCCTTGGGTATGTCGACCCCGAGCGCCTTCAGCATGGCGTAAAGCCCATCCATCGGCACCTTGCCGTCACGCGATATGGTTTCGATCTGGCGGCGCTCCGGATCGGGTAGCGTCGAGATGGTCAGCAGGAGCTGGCGCCGCTCCCTGAGGATTTCGCCCTCATCGCCTTTCGGCGCCTCCGCGGGCGTGCCGAAATAGAGCAGACGGCGCAGGCTCTCATTGACCCAGGGCCGCTGCTGGCCATTGGTCTTGAGATAGACCTCCTCGCCGATCATGCGCAAAACGGTGCCGAATTCCTCGCCGCCCATCGTGTCGATGTGGCGCAGGATCGCTGCCGAATAAGGGCTGTTGCCGTCGGCCGGACCGTCCAGCGCAACCTTGCCGGGCTCGGCGGCAAAGGCGATGACCTGGCCGAGGCTGTCGTCGACCGAGCCCTTGGCCTCGGCGCCACCTTTCAGGGAAACCACGCCGCGCGTTTCGCCGAGACCGCCGGCGCCGATCGGCTTGCCTTCGTCGCCCGGCGCCAGCTTCAGGAGCGTGCCCGGCGGGAACGGATCGTTGCGGCAGGCGTCCAGCAGAACGATGGTGACCGGCACCTTGGCCTTCAGTTCGGCGACGATGGACGACAGCGGCACCAGCTTTCGCCGGCATTGTCGAGCGCCGAGATATCGGCATCGACAGGGACCAGATAATTCTCGCCGCCGGCTTCGATGCCGTGGCCGGAATAGTAGATGATGGCGACATCGGCGCCCTCGGCATCGTCGACGAAGCCTTCGAGATCGCGCCGCAATTTGCGTGCGTCGCGATTGGTGGCGACATTTGTCTCGAAGCCGAGCTTGTCGAACATCTCCTCGATGGCGCGGGCGTCGTTTTCCGGATTGGGCAGTTTGCCGACATGCTGGTACTCGGACTGACCGATGATGAGCGCGACGCCTTTCAGCGCCTTCGGCTCTTCAGCCAAAGCGGGGCCAAACGCGCATAGGCACAGCGCCAGTGCCGCAGCAATTGCCGCACACGTGCGCCCTGTCGCACCTGCCGTTCGCCCGAAGAGCATTCTCTACCCCAAATCCCGACGCTATCTTCCGCAAGCGAGATGGCATCATGATGGCCGGCCGATGGCAAGTCCTTGGGCGAGCTGTGTTCTTGTCGTGGATATGCGTACGAGGCGGCTGGCTTTCAGCGTGCGCGCGGTAGTGTTCAGCATGCCGGATACGGCCAGTCCGGCCTGTTCATGAGTTGACAGGTCCGGACTTGTTGAGCAGTCGTCCGGCCCGTAGAGCCTCTTTCTCTCAATGTTTCCGGGCGAGGGGGCCACGGTTGGATGGCGGGATTGGCACTTTTGCGTCAGCCGGCTTTTTTGGTCCGCAACGAGACCCCGACTTCGCGACTGCATCTTTTTAAAATCAAAGGAATGAACTGGTGCTGCGAGAGAGGATTGAACTCTCGACCTCTCCCTTACCAAGGGAGTGCTCTACCACTGAGCTACCGCAGCCGCTGATGGCGGGGCTTCTGCCATATAGAACCGGCAAGCGCAAGGCGTCTGTGAAAGGCTTTGCCAGACAAGTTTCGCTGACATGGCGGCGCCACAATGCTAGCTATCCCTTGAACGGCAGGCCCTGCCAGTCGCGGGCGGGACGGAACGATGGACGACAAGACAATTCCACCGAAAAAGGCTGATCCGGCAAAAAAGGACGGGACTAACCGCAAGGACCGTCTGGCCGAGCAGTTGCGCGCCAATCTCATGAAGCGCAAGACGCAAGCGCGTTCGCGGCGCACCGGTGACGCTGACCAGCGCCCGGAAGGCCTGGCGGCTGCTGAAAAAATGCACAAGGACTGACCGATATCGGCCACACTGGCCGGCCAACTTGGCCAACGGGCTCAGGAATCTTGAACCAAGCCGGCCAATGGTCTAGACGGGCCGATACGCAAACTGACGAAAACCGGCCTTTCGGGCCGAGGGGACATTCTCTCATGGATCGCATCAGAATTGTCGGCGGCAACAAGCTCGCCGGAAGCATTCCGATTTCGGGCGCGAAAAACGCCGCTTTGCCGCTGATGATCGCCTCGCTGCTCACCGACGACACGCTGACGCTGGAAAACGTGCCGCATCTGGCCGATGTAGAGCAGCTGATCCGCATTCTCGGCAATCACGGCGTCGACTATTCGGTCAACGGCCGCCGCGAGAAGCAGAATGAGGGCTATTCGCGCACCATCAACTTCTCGGCCCGAAACATCGTCGACACGACCGCGCCCTACGAGCTGGTGTCGAAGATGCGGGCGTCGTTCTGGGTGATCGGCCCGCTGCTGGCCCGGATGGGCGAGGCGAAAGTGTCGCTGCCCGGCGGTTGCGCCATCGGCACGCGGCCGGTCGACCTGTTCCTTGAAGGCCTGCAGGCGCTGGGCGCCGACATCGATGTCGACACTGGTTATGTGCTGGCCAAGACCAGGAACGGCCGCCTCGTCGGCAATCGCTATGTGTTCCCGAAAGTCTCCGTCGGCGCCACCCATGTGCTGATGATGGCGGCGGCGCTGGCCAAGGGTGAGACGGTACTCGAAAACGCCGCCTGCGAGCCCGAGATCGTCAACCTCGCCGAATGCCTCAACGCCATGGGCGCAAAAATTTCCGGCGCCGGCACGCCTGTTATCACCATCGATGGCGTCGAGTCGCTGTCGGGCGCGCGCGTGCGCGTCATCCCCGACCGCATCGAGACCGGGACCTATGCCATGGCTGTGGCCATGACCGGCGGCGATGTCGTGCTCGAAGGCGCCCGCCCCGAGCTGCTACAGACCGCGTTGGATGTGATTGCCCAGACCGGTACCGAGATCACGCCGATCAATTCCGGCATTCGCGTCCGGCGCAACGGCGCCGGCATTTCGCCGGTCGACGTGACGACGGCGCCGTTCCCGGCCTTCCCGACCGATCTGCAGGCGCAGTTCATGGGCCTGATGACCATGGCCAAGGGCAAGTCGCGCATCACCGAGACCATCTTTGAAAACCGCTTCATGCATGTGCAGGAACTGGCCCGGCTCGGCGCCCACATCACGCTGTCCGGCCAAACGGCGATCGTCGACGGCGTCTCCAAGCTGAAGGGCGCGCCCGTGATGGCGACCGATCTGCGCGCCTCGGTGTCGCTGGTCATCGCCGGTCTGGCGGCCGAAGGCGAAACGACGGTCAACCGCGTCTACCACCTCGACCGCGGTTTTGAGCGGCTGGAAGAAAAGCTCTCCAATTGCGGCGCGGTGATCGAGCGGATTTCGGCTTGACCGCACGGCAGTTGCTTCAGACAGACAGGCGTCTGGTGCTGCCTTCATTCACCGCCAACACTTCAAACCCGAGGCGCTAGCCTCGGGTTGAATTTGTGTCGCGGTTGCACGGACCGGAAAGACCGCCTAACAGAAGGCTGAAACCAACTTTCAGGTGTGCATTCGGCATGGCAGCCCTCAAACTCGTTGCGCTCGACGATCAGGATCTGAGCATCGTCTCGGCTCACGTCCAGGACGCCGTGATGAAGGTCTCGGATCTCGAATACCTGCCTTCGGCCAAGCGTTTCATTTTGACCATGAACCGCTTCGTCTGGGAGGCGAAATCCGGATTGTTCAGCCCGCACAATGAGCGGCGCCAGGCGGTGTTGCATTTCGACCGCGTGCTCGGCGCCAAGACCAGCGGCATTGCCCGCGATCGGCCGGCCGAGGTGCTGTCGCTTCTGGCAATCAGCTTTATCGAAATCAGCAAGCCGGCCGGCATCGTCGAATTGGTCTTTTCCGGCGGCGGCGCGATCATGCTCGACGTCGAATGCATCGAGGCACGGCTTGCCGACATAGGCGGCGCTTGGGAAGCCACCTCGCGTCCGGTGCACAGGGTCTAGAGCATGATCCCAAAAAGTGGGTGCCGGTTTTTGTTGGACAAAACGGGAATCGTTTGTCCAGAGATCATGCTCCAACAAAGGGCTAGATGATGATGAGATTTCAAGCAAATCTCACCATGATCTAGACGCAGCCGATGGCCATTACGCTTATCCAATCCGATGCCGGTTTCGCGCAGCGTTTCGCCGCCTTCCTGACCACCAAGCGGGAAGTATCGGAGGACGTCGACACTGCCGTGCGCGCCATCATTGCGCGGGTTCGTGCCGAGGGCGACGCTGCCCTGGTCGACTACACGCTGAAATTCGACAAGGCCGACCTCAATAGTCTCGGCATCGCCGTGTCGAAGGACGACATCGCGCAGGCCTACAAAGACGCCGATCCGCAGACGGTCGATGCGCTCAAGTTCGCGCGCGACCGCATCCGATCCCATCACGAGCGACAAATGCCCAAGGACGATCGCTATACCGATGCCGCTGGGGTCGAGTTGGGTTCGCGCTGGACGGCGATCGAGGCGGTCGGGCTCTATGTGCCGGGCGGCACGGCAAGCTATCCAAGCTCGGTGCTGATGAACGCCGTGCCGGCCAGGGTGGCGGGCGTCGAGCGCATCGTCATTGTCGTGCCGGCGCCGGGCGGCATCATCAATCCGCTGGTGCTGGTGGCAGCCGATATATCAGGCGTTTCGGAGATTTACCGCGTCGGCGGCGCGCAGGCGATTGCCGCCCTTGCCTATGGCACGCAGACGATCCGGCCGGTCGCCAAGATCGTCGGACCGGGCAATGCCTATGTCGCCGCCGCCAAGCGCCAGGTCTTCGGCACGGTCGGCATCGACATGATTGCCGGACCGTCTGAAGTGCTGGTGGTGGCCGACGGCAGCAACGATCCCGACTGGATCGCCGCCGATCTTCTGGCGCAGGCCGAGCACGACGTGTCGGCGCAATCGATCCTGATCACCAACGATCCTGCGTTTGGAAAAGCAGTCGAACAGGCGGTCGAGCGCCAATTGCTGAGCCTGCCGCGCGCCGAGACGGCGGCTGCCAGCTGGCGCGATTTCGGCGCGGTGATCCTGGTGGAGACCATCGAAGCCGCGCTGCCGCTGGTCGACCGCATCGCCGCCGAACATGTGGAACTCGCCATCGACGATGCCGAGGGCTTCCTGGCCAGGATGCGCAATGCGGGCGCTGTGTTTCTGGGACGCCATACGCCCGAAGTCATCGGCGACTATGTCGGCGGCTCCAACCACGTGCTGCCGACGGCGCGTTCGGCGCGCTTCTCTTCGGGCCTGTCGGTGCTCGATTTCGTCAAGCGCACCTCGATCCTGAAGCTCGGGCCGGAGCAGCTGAGAGCACTTGCGCCGGCGGCGATTGCGCTGGCCAAGGCGGAAGGCCTCGACGCGCATGGCCGCTCCGTCGCCATCCGGCTGAACATGTAGGCGGCGATGGCGGACGGCGATCAAACCCGCGCAAGGCTGATCGATGTCGAGCTCGACGAGTCGATCGGCCGTTCGACGCCCGATGTCGAACATGAGCGCGCGGTTGCGATCTTCGACCTGATCGAAGAAAACAGCTTTCAGCCGGTCAACGATGACGGCGCCGGGCCTTATCGGCTGAAGCTCTCGCTGGCCGAATCCCGGCTGGTGTTTGCGGTCGCCCGCGAGGATGGTGCTGATGTCGTCACCCATATCCTGTCGCTGACGCCGCTCAGGCGCATCGTCAAGGACTACTACCTGATCTGCGAAAGCTATTACGACGCCATCCGCTCCTCGACGCCGAGCCATATCGAGGCGATCGACATGGGCCGGCGCGGCCTGCACAATGAAGGCTCGCAGACGTTGATGGACCGGCTGGCCGGCAAGATCGACATCGACTTCGACACGGCGCGGCGGCTGTTCACGCTGGTCTGCGTGCTGCACTGGCGGGGTTAGACCTGACTGGGGCGCCCCGCTCGATCCTGTTCTTGTGCGGCATGAACGCCGTGCGCTCGCCGATGGCCGAGCAGCTGGCGCGGCGCATGCTGCCGCCGGCCACTTTCGTCGCCTCTGCCGGCGTGCACAGGGGCGAGCGCGATCCGTTCGTCGACGCGGTGCTGGCCGAAGAGGGCCTGACGCTGGGCGAGCGCCAGCCGCGCTCGATGGACGATCTCGAGGACGATTATTTCGACCTGGTCGTCACCCTGGCGCCGGAAGCCCACCACGCCGCGCTCGAACTCACCCGCTCGCTTGCCGTCGACGTCGAATACTGGCCGATGCCGGATCCGACCGATGTCGGCGGTAGGCGCGAGCAGATCATGGCCAGCTATCGCGACGTGAGAGAACGGCTGAAAGCGCGCATTAGCCGACGTTTTCTGCTTCCGGAGGTAAAAAACGCGGCGGATTGATGCATGTCGCTCAAAAGCGGTCCCGGTTTTGAGACAACGACATGCATAAAACGAAAGCTTGGAGCGCGTCGCTTATGACGCGATCTAAGCGTGTTCACAAGCGCACGATTATCATATAGGTTCCGCCGAAATTCCGGCCTGGGCGCTCCAGGGCGCCGGAACTGCAATCCAAGCAAAGGTATCGAATGCCGAAGGAAGAAGTCCTCGAGTTTCCGGGTGTCGTGACGGAATTGTTGCCCAACGCGATGTTCCGGGTGAAGCTCGAAAACGAACACGAGATCATCGCCCATACGGCTGGCCGCATGCGCAAGAACCGCATCCGTGTGCTGACCGGCGACAAGGTCCTGGTCGAGATGACGCCCTATGACCTGACCAAGGGCCGCATCACCTACCGTTTCAAGTAACAGTCCGGCGCGAACCGCGATGAGCATCCTGCAGAAGCTCGTGCTTGCCTCTGGTTCGCCGCGCCGGATCGAACTGTTGCAACAGGCCGGCATCGAGCCGGACCGCGTGCTGCCAGCCGATGTCGACGAAACGCCGCTGCGCGCCGAACATCCGCGCTCGCTGGCCAAGCGGCTGTCGAAGGAAAAGGCCGAGAAGGCGCTGGCCTCGCTGAAAAGCGAGGAAGACTATGCGCCAAGTTTCGTGCTGGCCGCCGATACGGTGGTCGCGGTCGGACGCCGCATCCTGCCCAAGGCCGAGACGCTGGACGACGCCGCCAATTGCCTTGGACTGCTTTCGGGCCGTTCGCACCGGGTCTATTCCGGCATCTGCCTGATTACGCCGGGCGGCAAGCTGCGCCAAAGGCTGGTTGAATCCAGGGTACGCTTCAAGCGGCTTCCACGCGAGGAGATCGACGCCTATGTCGCCTCCGGCGAATGGCGCGGCAAGGCCGGCGGCTATGCCGTCCAGGGTCTCGCCGGTTCGTTCGTCGTCAAGCTGGTCGGCTCCTACACCAACATTGTCGGCCTGCCGCTCTACGAGACAGTGGCGCTGCTTTCGGGCGAAGGCTTCAAGGTCCACACCAGCTGGCATACCGCGCGGCCATGAGCCTGGACGATAAGGTCACACCACTGCGCCCGAAGCGCCCCTGCCCCGAATGCGGCAAGCCGTCGGCGCGCGAGACCTATCCGTTCTGCTCGAAGCGCTGCAAGGACATCGACCTCAACCGCTGGCTGAAGGGCGCCTATGTCATCACCGCGCGGGATGACGAGGACGAGAGCGACGAGCCGAAGTAGGGTTTGGGCGGTGCCGGCCGCGCAATTCCACTTCGCCGACCTTACGCAATTGCTGCTTTGCCGGCGTCGGTGTTGTCTGCGACAATTGCCCCGGAAAATCAGCGCTTAGGCGCTGGACAGGCCGGATTCCCGTGCTATAACCCACGCGCTTTCAAGGGGTGCCCCACGGCGCTTTCCTGAAATCCGGTCAGGCGATGTCTCGTTTGCCGGCGAGGCCCAGATAGCTCAGTTGGTAGAGCAGCGGACTGAAAATCCGCGTGTCGGTGGTTCGAATCCGCCTCTGGGCACCATCCCCTCTTCTCCCGACACTCCGTTTAGCCGAACCGTCTACGCTGCAGCTTCTGCAAGCGACTGGAATTATTGATTTTTTGCTGTCGCATTGCGCAATTAGGCGTGACAGAGAGCGCTTCGGGCGCATTTGATCCAACGAGGCGGGGGGATGGTATTTCCGTTGGTATTCGACATCCTGATGGTATCGAAACAGCCAAGGGAGACCTGACGAATGGCCCTATCCGACGTGAAATGTCGAAACGCCCGCCCTGCTTCCAAACTCGCGAAATTGTCTGACGGGGGCGGGCTGCAGCTATGGGTACAGCCCACGGGCTCTCGCCTCTGGCGGCTCGCCTACCGCTTTGACGGCAAGCAGAAACTGCTCGCGCTGGGCAGCTATCCCCTTATCTCTCTCGCCGAGGCACGGGAGGCGCGCGATGATGCTAAAAGGCTCCTGCTAGCTGGCGTCGACCCTGGAAAGGAACGCAGCTTGCGGAAGGCCGATTCGGCAAAGGACTCCTTTCGCTCAATCGCGGACGAATATGTTGACAAGCTGAAGAAGGAGGGACGTGCCGACCGGACGATCAGCAAGGTCAAATGGCTGCTCGACTTTGCCTATCCGATAATCGGCGACAAGTGCATTCGGGAGATCGAGCCGGCCAGCATCCTTACCGCCCTCCGTCGCGTGGAGGTTCGCGGTCGATATGAGTCGGCCAGGCGACTGCGCTCCACCATCGGCAGCGTGTTTCGATACGCGATCGCGACCGCACGCGCCGAGACAGATCCGACCTTCGCCCTCAGAGGCGCACTCATCAGTCCGAAGGTAACGTCTCGCGCCGCGATTACCGATCCGAAGGCCTTGGGCGGTTTGCTGAGGGCGATCCATGCATTTGACGGACAGCCTACAACGCGAGCCGGTCTGAAGCTGATAGCGCTGCTGTTTCCCCGCCCAGGCGAGCTTCGCGCCGCTGAATGGGAAGAGTTCGATTTTGAAAGCTCGGTGTGGACGATCCCTGAAGCACGCATGAAAATGCGACGGCCGCACCGCATACCCCTATCAAAGCAAGCGATCAGCGTCCTGACTTCACTGAGAGAAATCTCTGGTGATGGATCGCTGCTGTTTCCTAGTGTTCGATCGGCTTCGCGTCCGATTTCCGACAATACCCTTAACGCCGCACTGCGTCGTATGGGTTACAGCAAGGAAGAAGCTACCGCGCATGGTTTTCGAGCAACGGCATCAACTCTGCTGAACGAATGCGGCAAGTGGCATCCGGACGCGATAGAGCGGCAGCTGGCCCACATTGAGAACAACGACGTTCGGCGCGCCTACGCCCGGGCAGAGCACTGGGACGAGCGCGTCGAGATGATGCAGTGGTGGGCCGATTATCTGGATGAACTCAAGAGCAAAAACCTGCGGGTGATCTCAATCGAGGGACGCCGCAAGCCTGCTGTCCACACACCAACGCGACCATCCACTTTGAAACCAACAGAGGCCGTTCATCAAACGCCGATACAAATCTCCAACCGCCGGAAATCATACTGACCGTCGAAAAACGCCACAACTCGACGCCAAATCGTAGGCCCGCATTGTCAGATTTTCCGGAGAGAAAGTTGACCGCGTTCGGCGGGAAGCTGCCGTTCTGCAGCCGACCCCATTTCCGTCATTCAAGCTGCCGATGGCCGGTTCCGAAACCGGCCATCTACCCGGCCCGGGGCCCGCGCGCTATTAGAGCGAGAATCCCGTGGGCAGTGTGCGGTCCGTCCGTTTCGCCGGCATTAGTCCGTGGATCCGCTATCCCCGCCCGACTTTAACCTCCACAACCTTCCTCTCCATAGATCCGGGACAAGCCCTTGATGCGCGTCGCGATCGCGTCGACGAGGCGACCAACGATCTCATGGATGATCCCCTCCTGGCGAAGCTCTTGGGCGCACTCCGACGCCATATCGGGCATCACCGCGAGCTGATGGCGGATCGTCCGCACCGTGTACTCGCCGCCAACCTTTGCTGAGGACGCACAGCGCCCCCAGTGGCGCGGCATGATCTCCTCGATGGGATAGACTCTGTCGATCTTCATCGCCAGTTTAAGGTCGCGCATCTCAGATTGGATCTCTCCCCCGAGGTGCGGCAGAATGGAGGAGATGTCGTAGAGCGGAGCTAGGCGGGCCTCGCCCTGGGCTCCGAGCAGCATCGAGTAGTTCTTTGCATGCGCGTCCGTGCCGGCGATGATCCAGTTGAAGACGTTCGCGGCCATGAAGATCTGACGGTCTTGGACGGGGTCGAGGGAGGCCGACAGCACCTTTCTGGAGATCGTCGTGATACCTGGCCCACCCTGGTTCTCGTACTTGAGCGTCGGCATCACCGACAGGGCCTGGCACATGTCCTCCTGATGGATGCGGATGGTCTTGCCCTCGTTGTTGCGGCGGTCGTAGCGCTCGATAACGATTGCCTTTTCGCCTGCGAAGTCGAGAACCTGGCTATGTGCAGCGTCCATGCCGAGCTTGGATGCAAGCTGCAGGCAGAAATGCTCGTTCTCGGTATGCCCGTGCAAGTGCGGCAAAGGCGGCTTGAAGATGTGTGTCGTGGGCGTGTCGCCTAGAGGGATCCCCCAGCGATTGTTGCCCTTATCGAAATGGAACGCCGTCTTTGCCTGCGCACCAGCGAGACTGAACTGACCAGGATCGCCGATTCGCCGGGTCGCTGCACCATCTTTGCGCAGATCGCGCAGGCGGTCGCCGATCTGCGCCTCGGTGAGCAACTCCACGTTCTCGCCGCGGGAAATCTGGTCGCCACGCGAAAGGAACTGGACGGCGCCGGCGCAGTCGCGGCCGACATTCTTGAGCAGGGCAAACGGGTTTCGGGCGGAGACCTGGAACCTCTGCGCCCATCTGGCGAGGGTCTGCTCATTATCCGGCAGTAGGCCCCAGAGGAATGCCTCGACGACCTTGCCCTCGTAGGTCCTGGTGATCGTCGGCATGGACAGGGAGAGCGGGATCGCCACCGGGCCTTCCATCCATGCCTCGTGATAGGAGAACGAAAGCTTGCCGCCCTGCAGGTGGTGGAGCCCCCCAACCGGTCTGCCAGCGATATAGACGTCGAGGGTGTCGATCGGGTTCATCATGATCATCGTCATCTAGAGCTTGTAGGGAATCTCGTCGTCGTCATCGTCGACATGCCGTTCATCGGCATTATGATGATGATCAGCCGACGTCGGCGCCGGCGGGATCTGAAAGTCCATCTCCACACCAAGCGTGGTCAGCGCCAGCAGCACGTTGCCGATCTCGGCGCTGGGCTTGCCGTTCTCGATCCACGACACCCACGTCTGCGTCGTGGTGATCATTTTGGCCAAGGCAGCCTGTGACAGGCCGCGCCGGGTGCGGGCCTCCTTGATCAGGATTCCAATGTCGCGAGCTGTTCTGATCTTCATGGCGTATACGATTTCTGTATGAGCTAGCCTGATATAGGCTCGTATATGACGGGTGTCAATATACGTTACTATATCAATTTAACGCTATATACGTTCACATATCGGCAACCTTCATATACCAACCTATATAAAATCATTGCGCCACGCAACAATGTGCGATCGACCTTTCGCCACGGTACCATCGAGAATGACCGCTGGTCGAGAACTCAACAACTTGTCGGGGCCGGGAGCGGTCCGGTCCGCTATTCAATTACTGTTGGCGAGAAGCTGTCATTCAGCATCCGGTCTGGCGGCATCGTGACAAGATCGATTTTTGTCCGAAGAGAACGAGGCCGGCCGCAAGAAAAAGCCACGGCTTTTATGCACTTATTGTCTAGCAGGCTTAGTTGTTCCCCTGAAACTTGAATCTCCCTCAGACTCAGTGTCTTCTCAAGGTAGCCGCTGGGAATTAGACATGCCTTCAGGCTCGTTTCAACACCGCGTGTGGCAATGGATTGTCGCGTGCTTTCCGACGCCGGCTCACCTCGATGTACAGGAGCGCAATCATCGCTTCCTTGAAGAGGCGCTCGAACTCGCTCAGGCGAATTCCTGCACAAAGGAGGAGGCACTCGAACTGGTGGAGTACGGACCGGCGGCAACGCGGTCAGGATCAAGAACCTAGCGTGCTCCACAACGACACCAAGCGCTAACCGTTGTCCAGTGTGGAAGATGATTGCCTTCGTGGTTTCTCCGACGCGCCGGCGCCCGGCAGACCTTCCTTTCTGGCCTTGGCAAACGCCCGGTCGCCTTCCAGGAACCCGACCAGCATAAAGGGGATCAGTTCCGCCACCGTTTCGGACTCGCCATAGGTCTCACGGTAAAGTGCGGCATAGTCGTTGAGTGCTTGGCTCAAGTCGGCGCCAACGGTGATGGTGATCTTCGAAGGTGTCCGGTCCGGAAGTTTTCCGAGTTTCAGGTTAGCCATGAAGTCCTCCTGTTCACCCCGTGTATGGCCGCAACACGAGGTCCTTGTGCACGATGACGCGCAACGGCCAACCAGGGCGCACGGTGATCGTGGGTTGGACGTTCAGGTTCTTTTCAGTGATCCGTTGGCCCGCTTGACTGACGTTCTGCTGGGTGGATTCACGAATTGCCTTGACCAAGTCGCTTTCATTTTCCCCAAAGCTCAACTCGGTACCAACCCCCAGCAATGTGGCTACCGCGACGCCCTTGATCAACTGCCAAGTATGGAAATCCACCTTGTCCTCGAGCCCGGCATAGCCGGCCGCGTCGGTCACGGGCAGATTGTCGATTTCGGTAGAGGAGCCGTCCGGCATCACGATGCGTTGCCACACCAACAGAGCGCGCCTTTGCCCAAAGGCTACAACGCTGTCGTAGGTGCCGATCAGCCGTGAGCCCTGCGGGATGAGCAGGATGCTGCCGGTGACGCTGTCGTGCACATTCTCGGTGATCTGGGCGACGACAAGGCCGGGCAGATCGGAATTGATGCCGGTGATCAGGCTTGCAGCGATCACGCTACCGGCCATGATCTGATAGGGCGAAGCCGGCGTCTGCAGTGCATGCGGGTTGTAGATCCCGCCGGTGTTCCGTTGATCGATGAAATCGAGCTTGCGCTGTTGATTGTTCTGGTCGCCCTCGGCCGGCGCGACGGAAGCTCGCTGGCCTTCGGTATCTGGCTGCGGAGACGCCGTCTCGAAAGGCGAACGTCCGCCCTGCCCATTGCCAAAAGCTTCCGTCTGCTGGGGCCGGTTTTCGATGCGGAAGAGGACTTGCGACTCGCGCGCCTCAATCGCTTGTTGTGCAAGCCGCTGCGCCTCGGCGGAAACGTCTTGCCCAGGTGCGATGCCAAGCTGGCGCTGGTGCTCGAGAATAGGACGGCCGAGATCCCCGGGCAGCGGCGGTCCAAGCACCGGAGCCTTCGGCTTGCTCCCGGAATAGTCCTTGGGCAGCGATTCAAGTCCCTCGGCGGTCGGGTTGCGGTCGGTGCTGTAAAGCTCTTCAGCCTGCTGCTTCAGGCGCAGTGCCGGCCCCTGCAGCGCCATCATCGTGACGCCAAAGATGGTGGCGGAGCCAACAGCTGCGATCGCGACGATTATGCCGCGCTTGAAGCGCACGGCCCGGCGCGGTGAGGCCCGCAGCTGCAGCTGTTCGGGATCGAGTTTGGGCGGAACATTGGGGCGGGACGTGTCGGTCATGAGCCTCCCCTCACCTGCCAAAACGCGAAAAGAGCGATATCCGCCGCGGCAGTTGCCGTCCGTCGGTCCTGGTGATGCGCACCACCTGGTGCTGCTTGGCGCCGAGACGGAGTTCAGCCGCGGCAAAGAGGCGCTCGACGATGTAGTAGTTGCCGCGCATCCGATAGTTGACGAGCTGGTTGTCCCCGTCAGCACCGACGATGAAGAGCGGTGGCGCCTCGCCCTGATCAATGCGCTTCGGGAACTCTATGTAGACCTTGCTGCCATCATCGAAGGCGCGCGTCGGTCTCCACGGCGGCGTGTCGCCGGTGATCGAATAGCGGAAGCGGATGTTTTCGAGTGCTACGTTCGAGGCCGCGGGCATTTCAGCCTCTGCCTGAGCGTTGCGCCGCCGAAGCGCCACGAGTTGGTCTTCGCTGTAAATCCAGGAGAGCGCCGCCATGGCAGTTTTCTCAGTGCTTTGAAGCTGCAGGTGATAGGATCGCCTGTCGGTCGTGATGACCAGATTGGTGGCAAGCCCCGGCGCGAATGGCTTCACCAGCACATGAGTGCGCTGGTCATCGCCTGAGCCACTAACGGTGTCACCGATCACCCAACGGACCGTATCGCCGGCTGAGACCGAGGTCAGCTTCTCGCCCCGCTGCAATGAGATATCGGTGACGCGCTCCGGCGCGGCGTAGAGCTGGTAGAGCGCGCCGTCGGCAAAGGGGTAAACCTGCACCGCATTGACATAGCCAAACTTGGTGGGTTGTTGCGTCGCCGCCTTGTTGGCATCGGCGACCTGTTCTTCCGGCGAGCGCTTATCTGGGGCGGGCTTGCCGGGTGCGGGCATCAACTGACCAGGCAACGGTAACGGTTTCGGCACTTCCACGACCTTGACCGGCTTCTCCGGCGCCTTCTCGATCGCGGCTGGTTTGAAGTCCTCGTGGTCATAGGAAATCTGAGGCGGCGGCACTGGCTTCGAGGCACAGGCCGAAAGAACCGCAACAGACGCCGACAGGATCAAGGCAGCACGAAGCAATGGGGCTCTATTTGTCATTGGCGGGCTCCTTAGGGGAAACGGGGGTTGGCGCGGCGCTGTCGAGCTCGCGCGACCAGTCGATGGCGTTGATGAAGACGCCGAGCGGGTTCTTGCGCAGCTGCTCGGTTGTCCTAGGCGGGCGGATGAGGATGGTGAGGATCCCGATCCAGCGCGTCGTGCTGGCGAGGCTGCCGCGCTCGAACACCTGCTCGGTCCATTTGACCTGGAACGAGCTGTCGGAAGCCCTGACCACGCTGGTCACCTGTACTGACACGCTGCGCGTGCCGATTTGGCCGAAAGGGTCGTTCGCCTTGGCATATTCGTTGAGGAAGAGCGCCGCTCGGTCGGTGGCAAAGTCGTAGGCCGACAGCCAATTCTGCCGCACCAGAACCGCATCGGTGGAAACCGAACGAACATTCTGGATGAAGCGGCTGAGATGCCAGGCGATCTGGGCATCGTCGGGCTGGTAGTTTTGGACTGCCGGCCCGACCGCGTGCGCCTCGCCAAAGCGGTCGACCTCGACGACATAAGGCACGACGCGGCCCTGCATCGACTGCCACAGAAGCCCACCGGAAAGCCCCGTCGTCAGAGCCAGGCAGCCAAAGGCCATGAAGCGCCAGTTCTTGGCCTGGACGCGCGCCGTGCCGATGCGCTCATCCCAGAGTTGGCTGGCCTTCTGGTAGGGTGTTACGGGTTCGGGCGTCTTTCCATAACGCTGAACGGGTCGCTTGAAGAGCATCTAGTCTTCCTTGTCATTGAGGGAGGGATTGGCGCCGCTTCCGCCCCGATCTCCATCGCGCACCGCCTGCGTGGCAGCATTGCGATGGGCGCGTGCGGTCTGTTCGGAACGCAGACGCCTTGCCCAGGCAGGCGCGGCCGCGGGAGCTACAACTGGAGAGCTTCCGCTCATCGAGCTGGTCGGCATGCCGCCGGTCATCCAGCCGGCATCGCGACCGGCGTCGGCACTACGGCGGAATGGTTCTGCTGCGGATCGCATTCCCCGCATCGCGGCGCCGCTAGCGGCACTCGCAACCCCCTGCAGCCCAGCAGCTACCCCGGACAGCCCGGACTCGGGCGATGTCGCGCGCCCCGTTTGCCAGGCGACGGTGGCAGCGGACCCCATGGCGGCGCCGGCACGGACTGCGGCGAGGCCGCCGCCTGTTGCCATGCGCGCGCCGGCAAACGCAGCGCCTCCGGCAACGAGCGTTGATCCAGCTGCGGCCGCCGTTGTTCCAAGTGCCGCGCCGGCGCCAAGCTGCGGCGCGCCGGAAACGAGACCCGAGGCAATCCCGGGGCCGAAAATGCCGAGCCCAAGCAGCGCCAGCGCACCCAGCACCTGAGACATGGCCGCCGCCAGGTCCGGCTCCTGGCCCTGCAGGGCGGAAGCGAACTCGCCAAAGAGCGTGGAGCCGATGCCGACGATGACGGCAAGCACCATCACCTTGATGCCCGACGAAATCACATTGCCGAGCACGCGCTCGGCCAGAAACGCCGAACGGTTCCAGAGCGCGAAGGGCACCAGGACGAAGCCGGCCAGCGTGGTGAGCTTGAACTCGAGGATGGTGATGAAGAGCTGGATGGAAAGAATGAAGAAGGCGATGAGGACCAGGAACCAGGCCAGAAGCAGCACGAAGATGGTGAGCGCGTTACCGAAGATCTCGGGGAAGCCTACTAGCTGGCTCGCTTGATTGAGGAGCGGCCAGGCGCCCTCGAAGCCGGCCGCGGCAATGCGGCCTGGCCGCAGGAGACTGTCGGCGGACAGGTTGCCGGCCGATGCGTTGATGCCGAGACCGGCAAAGGAGCGGTAAATTATGTCGGCGAGGTTCTTGAAATTGTTCAGGACGAAGGCGAAGGCGCCGACATAGAGCACTTTGCGAACAAGCCGGCCGAGAATGTTGGGCTCGCCGCCGAACGCCCAGACCAAGCCCGAGAGCGTGATGTCAATGCCGATCAGAATGGTGGTGAGAAAGGCGACGTCGCCCGAAAGCAGACCGAACCCACTGTCAATGTAGCGGGTAAAGGTCTCCATGAAGCGATCGATGACTCCGAGGTCGTTCATGTCGCCGCCTTCCTCGTTGTCTTGAAGAACTGCCGCTCAGTTGCCGGGATAAGCCGTGCCGGTGCCCAGGAAACGCTTCGTCGTCTCGCGAGCGGCTTCCTCAGACTGCGCTTTGCGCGCCGCATCCTCGGCTTCGGCCCGGAACTGGGTCGCAAGCAGCGTCTGGATCTGCATCTGCTGCTTGGTCGAAAGCGCGATCAGCTGATTGGTAGCCTGGCTTGCCTCGAGGGCACCTGCCGCGCCCTGACTGCGATTGACGAGATCGGTAAGCAGGTCGCCATCGGCCTGCACGTTCTCGACGATCTGCGACTGCGCGCTCATGGTCTGGCGGAACGCCTGCATGGCGCTCTGCCAGCGCTCGCGCGCGGCGCTCGCCACATCGCTGACCTTGATGGTGGCGTCGTAGCTTTCCGGATATTGCTGGCGCCACTGGTCCTGCAGCTTGTCGAGATCGAAGCTCAGGCCGCTCGCCTGGGTCATCAGACCGTCAATCCGTTGGAGCGAGCCGGTAAGCTGGCCCACGGAAGAGAAATCCAGGCGCTGAAGGTTGCGCGCCATGTTCTGCAGCATGGTCGCCTGGTTCTGAAGCGACTGGATTTGGTTGTTGATCTGCTCCAATGCGCGTGCTGCCGACAGCACATTCTGCGTATAGTTGGACGGGTCAAACACGATGAGCGCATAGGCCGGCTGGACGTAGTCAGCCATCGGTTTGGCAATCAGGGAAACGGTGACCAGGCTAGTAAAAAGGCGGCGTCCGATCATGACGATTGCTCCTTGTTAGGTTGAGGAAATTGCTGGAGAAGCTCGGCAGCCCAATCCAGGCCGCGCGCACTGAAGAAACGGGCGGCAAAGCTGCCCTGCCCTTCTTCGGAAAGAATATTGTCGATCAGGGTCTGCGCGGCCGGGTCGGAGGCGCCGCAAAGCGCAAGAGCGATCGGGCCTAGCCCGAGCTCGAAGAGGCGATTGCCGCGGCGCGACTGCAGATAGTAGTGGCGCTTCGGCGTGGCGCGGGCGACCAATTCGATCTGTCGCTCATTAAGACCGAAGCGCTCATAGGCTGCCCGTGCCTGCGGCTCCACCGCACGATCATTGGGGAGAAAAATGCGCTGCGGGCAGCTCTCGATGATTGCGGGTGCGATAGAAGAGCCGGCGATGTCGGCAAGCGACTGCGTCGCGAAGATGACGGAGACGTTTTTCTTACGCAGCACCTTAAGCCATTCGCGGATGCGGGCGGCAAAGAGCGGGTTGTCGAGATAGACCCAGGCCTCGTCGAGCATGAGCAGCGTCGGCCGCCCGTCAAACCGGTCCTCAAGACGATGGAACAGATAGGTGAGCACAGGCAGCACAGCGCCTTGGCTGTGCATCAGCTCCTGGGTTTCGAAACACTGCACATCCGAGATGGCCAGCCGGTCGTCATCGGCATCGAGCAGTCGGCCGAATGGTCCGTCGAGCGTGTAGGGCATCAATGCCGATTTGAGCGCATTGGACTGAAGCAGGACCGACAGGCCAGTCAGCGTGCGTTCCTGCGCCGGCGCGGTGGCGAGGCTGGTGAGCGCCGACCAGATTGCCTCCTTCACCTCCGGGGTGACGGTGACATTCTCGTGGGCAATGAGGCCGGCGATCCATTCGGCCGCCCAGCTCTGTGTGGCCGGGTCGTCGATGTGGCGCAGCGGCTGGAAACCAAGCGCACCATTCGCACCCAACGCATGGTGGTCGCCGCCCATGGCAAGCGCGGCGGCGCGGGCCGAATTGCCTTTGTCGAAGACATAGATTTGCGCGCCAGCGTAGCGCCGGAACTGCAAAGCGATCAGGGCAAGCAGAACCGACTTGCCGGCACCGGTCGGCCCGACAATCAGCATGTGGCCGACATCGCCGATATGGGTCGAAAGCCGAAACGGCGTCGAGCCGCTGGTTTCGGCGAAAAGAAGCGGCGGAGCGTGATCGCCGGTGACCTCGGCAAGGTGCTCGTTCTCCGCTGGACCTGCCCACACGGACGACAGCGGCACGAGATGGGCAAGGTTAAGCGTGTGAACGAGCGGCTGGCGAACGTTGGCGTAGACATGACCCGGCAATGAACCAAGCCACGCTTCGACGGCATTGATGCTTTCGCGAATGGTGGTGAAGCCGAGCCCGTTGACGATCCGCTCGACGGCGCGAAGCTTTTCCGCGGCGGCTTTACGGTTCTGATCCCACACCGTCACCGTTGTGGTGAGATAGCCGAAGCCGACATGATCGCCGCCCAATGCCTGCAGTGCTGCATCGGCATCGAGCGCCTTGTTGTCGGCGTCGCTGTCGACGAGAGGCACAGGTTCGTTGGTCACCACCTCGCGCAGAATAGCCGCGATCGATTTGCGCTTGGCAAACCACTGCCGGCGGAGCCGAGTCAGCGTCTTCGTGGCTTCCGCCTTGTCGAGTGGAATGAAGCGCGTCACCCAGCGATAGGCGAAATCCTGGTTATTGAGCGCATCAAGGATTCCTGGCCGGGTGACGTTCGGAAAACCGAGGATTGTGAGCGTGCGCAGATGCTGGTCACCCAGCATCGGCTCTAGGCCGCCGGTCAGCGGCGCGTCAACCAGGACGCCGTCGAGATACATTGGCGTTTCCGGCACGGCGACCGGATGACGGCGTGTCGAGATCGTGCCGTGCAGGTACGTCAGGGTCTCGGCATCGTCGAGCGCGCGCACCTCGGGCACGAAGCCCGAAAGAAGATCGAGAACACGGTCAGTCTCGTCTCGGAACCGGGCAAGCTCCTGGCGCCAGTCTCTTTCCCCTCCCAAGTCATGCGAGTCGACGAGAGCACTTTCCGCGCGCGCTTGGCCATCGGGCCCAGGCATGAAGACCAAGGTCAGATGATAGATGCTCTCGAAATGCGCGACCTTGCCCTCGAAGGCCGCGCGCCGTTCCTCATCGATCAGCCATGAGGCAGCATCGGGAAGCGCCGAGCTCGGATAGCCCAGCGCTTCGCTGCGCTCGGCCTCGAAGAATAATGCCCAGCCGGAGCCGAGCCTTTTCAGCGCATTGTTTGCCCGCGCGCATATGCCGATAAGTTCGGCCTCCGTCGCGCTTTCAAGGTCGGGGCCACGAAACCGCAATGTCCGCTGGGAGCTGCCATCCTTGTTGAGCACGATGCCGGGCGCGACGAGTGCTGCCCACGGCAGATGGTCGGCAAGCCGGTCGGCTTTGCCGCGGTATTCGGAAAGCTTCAGCATGCAAGCCAGCCCTTTTGACGAAGATGACGGACAAGCACGCTGGCAAAATCCGGATCACGCCGTGCGGCAAAGACCGCGAGCGTGTGGCCGGCGATCCAGAGGATCAGACCGGCAATCCACTGCTGCAGGCCTAGGCCGATGGCCGCGGCCACCGTGCCATTGAGGATCGCCACCGCTCGCGGCGCGCCGCCGAGCAGGATCGGCTCGGTGAGCGCCCGATGGACCAGAACCTCGAAGCCTTCGATATGCTGCTCTCCGGTGCTCATCAGACGACTGCCCCGCCGCCAAAGGAGAAGAAGGAAAGAAAGAAGCTCGAGGCCGCGAAGGCGATCGACAGGCCGAAGACGATCTGGATCAGCCGGCGGAAACCGCCCGCCGTGTCGCCGAAGGCAAGGGTCAGGCCGGTGGTGATGATGATGATCACCGCGATGATTTTGGCGACCGGCCCCTGCACCGATTCCAGAATCTGCTGCAGCGGCTGTTCCCACGGCATGCCGGAGCCGGCAGCGTGGGCCTGGGCCGTGAGAAGAAGCGCGACGGCGGCGAACGAAAGAAAGCGAAGCTTCTTGCGCATGAGGTAACCTTTCAGAGCTGCTGGAGTTGCGGAAGTGTGAGCGGGGTGACGGCGTAATCGCCGCTGCCGTCGAGACCCGTGACCTCGGCGATCGCGTCAACGCGGCGCGCGGGTCCTCTTCCGGCAATAAAGATGACCAAGTCGACGGCATCGGCGATCAGCCGGCGGGGAACGGTGACAACGGCTTCCTGGGCGAGCTGCTCAATACGATAGAGTGCGGAGCGTGCCGAATTGGCGTGAACCGTGGCAATGCCGCCGGGATGTCCGGTGTTCCATGCCTTCAGCATATCGAGCGCTTCCGCGCCTCTGACTTCGCCGACGATGATGCGGTCGGGCCTCAGCCGTAAGGTCGAGCGTACGAGATCGGCGAGTGTGATGGAGCCCCGCCTCGTCCTCATGGCAACGCAGTCCTTGGCCGCGCATTGCAGCTCGCGGGTGTCCTCAATCAGGATCACCCGCTCATCGCATTCGGCGACTTCTGCCAGTAGAGCATTGGTAAGTGTCGTTTTGCCCGACGATGTGCCGCCGGCGACCAGGATGTTGCGCCGCTCGCGCACTGCCTTCCTCAGGGCATCAGCCTGCAGCGGGAGCATGACGCGATCGGCGACGTAGTTGGCCAGCGTGTAGAGTTTTGCCGCCGGTTTGCGGATGGCGAAGCATGGCGCCAGCACGACCGGCGGTAGCAGACCCTCGAAGCGCTCGCCTGATGGCAATTCGGCACTGACAATCGGACTATCTGCATGCGCCTCGGCGCGTACATGGGAGGCGACGAGCCGGATGATGCGTTCCGCCTCGGAAGGATGCATATGCACGCCTGTATCGACCCGGCCTTCTCCCAACCGGTCGAGCCTCAGCGTGCCGTCGGGATTGACCATCACCTCGATAACGGTCGAATCGGAAAGGGCCTCGGTGATCGCGGCGCCCATGGCTGTGCGCAGCATGGCTCGGCGGCGGTGGTCCGCTGCGGGATGAGAGTTCATCCTTCGCCTCCGTTGCCATTGCCGTAACCAAGCGAGCGCTTCCCGGAGGCTATCTGGCGACCGACCTGCTCGACGAATTTGTCAAAGCGCTCTTGGGCGATCGCCTGTGTCGCCCGATCCGGAATTGGCGTGTGGGCATGAAGCGTGATTGAAAAGCGGATTAAGAGCGCCAGGCTCTCCAGAGTTATTTCGGCGTCGCGCCTGACATGGTCGAGATCGCGGGAAAGACGGTCCAGCCGCTTGCCGTAGCGCTGGTCGAGCTCGTTTTCACCACGCCGTTCGATGAAGGCCTCGACCGCTTTCGCGACGATTGCCGATTTCGTGGTCGACGGGTTGCGGCTGAGCGTTTCCAGCTTCTCGCTTAACGCGGGTTCGAGCAGAAACTGGTGGCGAATGCGATGGGGCTTCATACGTCTCGTTCCGACTGGCCGGCGCTGATGCGCCGGCGGTGCGAACGAACATCGCCGAAATCCGCAAAATCGCTTATGGGCGTTATCTACGCCGAGATACGCCTCAGTTGCGGAAAGCGTTCAGAAGCCGGGGATGATGTCCTTGTCGTCGCCCCTTCCCTCGTTGAGGCCGTAGGCGCTGGCGGCGGTGGAAACCCGGTCCAGGACGCGCTTGTCTGCGAGTGCCTCGGCGTCATCGTCCGCCAGATTGAAGAGGTCGTCTTGATCAGGCTCCCGAGAGACGACGACGTGTTCTTCAGGCAGGCCGGGATGACGCTGCTGTTGCACGCCGCTCCCTTCTTCGATTGCCGCGCCGGCGTGTTCGTCATCGGCAGCGAGACGGCGGTCAACACTGCGGACTTGTCCGCTCCAATCGTCGGGGCGCGACGCAGGACAGTCCGCGTACAGACCGTCGCGCAACACCGGCGCCGGCAGCACCCGTTCGGTGAAATTCGGATCCTGGTAATAGCGCAACTTCTGGGCGCGGATCGGCGGCAACCCGGAAACAAGGATTAATTCGTCAGCTTGCGGCAACTGCATCACTTCGCCAGGCGTCAGCAGCGGGCGAGCGGTCTCCTGGCGACTGACCATGACGTGCGAAAGCCAGGGCGCCAGCCGGTGGCCGGCGTAGTTGCGCATGGACCTGAGTTCCGTCGCCGTACCGAGCGCATCCGATATGCGTTTGGCCGTGCGCTCGTCGTTGGAGGAAAAGGCAATGCGCACATGGCAATTGTCGAGAATGGCGTTGTTCTCGCCATAGGCTTTGGAGATCTGGTTCAAGGATTGCGCGATCAGATAGGCGCGGATGCCGTAACCCGCCATGAAGGCGAGCGCGGTCTCGAAGAAGTCGAGGCGACCAAGAGCCGGAAATTCGTCCAGCATCATGAGCAGTTGGTACTTGCGGCTTTTCTTCGGGTCACCTTCCAGCCGCTCCGTCAGTCGCCTGCCGATCTGATTGAGCACCAGTCGCACCAGTGGCTTGGTGCGCGAAATATCCGATGGCGGCACCACTAGATAGAGCGACATCGGTCGTTCCGCATCCATGAGGTCGGCAATGCGCCAGTCGCAGGCCGATGTTGCCGAGGCAACCGTCGGATCACGATAGAGCCCGAGAAACGACATTGCGGTCGAGAGAACGCCAGAACGCTCGTTCTCTGACTTGTTCAGCACCTCGCGAGCCGCCGAGGCCACGACGGGATGGACCCGAGGTGTGTCCGCCGTGCCGAGGTGGTTGGTGGTCATCATCCGCAGCAGTGTCGCGGCAAATGAGCGTTGCGGATCCGACAGGAAAGTGGCGACGCGCGCGAGCGTCTTTTCTTCTTCCGCGTAGAGCACGTGCAAGATGGCCCCGACCAAGAGTGAATGACTAGTCTTCTCCCAATGATTCCGCCGCTCCAGCGCGCCTTCCGGATCGACGAGAATGTCCGCGATGTTCTGAACGTCGCGGACCTCATCTGAACCCCTGCGCACTTCCAGCAGCGGGTTATAGCGCGCCGATCTCGAGTCGGTCGGATTGAACAGGAGGCAGAAAGAGAACTTCGACCGCCAGCCGGAAGTCAGCTGCCAGTTCTCGCCTTTGATGTCGTGAATGACGGCCGAGCCGGTCCAGGAAAGAAGCGTTGGAACGACCAATCCCACGCCCTTGCCCGAACGTGTCGGCGCAAAGGCCATGACATGTTCCGGCCCGTCATGTCGCAGATAGTGATCCTTCAGTTTGCCGAGGAAAACGCCGGCCGGCTCAAACAGGCCTGCCTTCTCGATTTCCCGAGCCGCGGCCCATCGTGAGGAACCGTAGGTGGTGACCAACCCCCTCTGCCGCGCGCGCCAGAGGGAGCCAGCTATTGCGGCCGCACACCCCAAGAATCCGCTGGCTCCGGCAAGCATGCCGGCCTTGTCGAAGACCTCAGGCGCATAGGCGTCGAAGTGAAACCACCATTCGAACAGTTTCCACGGCTTGTAGATCGGCCGGGCCGCCGCGGCAAACCATGGCGCGCCAAGCTGCGGCTGATATTCCAGCATGTGGGCGCACCATTGCGTTGCCGCCCATACGCCAACGATGACGATGGCGAACACAACTACGATCTGGCCGACAAGGAGCTTCGTCGGTGTCACGGGCACAGCCTCCACTGTTTGGTCGTAGATGGAAGCAGCATAACGTGACGTTTCAGAATATCGAAGATACCCAATATACGCGCCCGTGCGATGCAGTGAACGTTGCAGGCTTGGAAGACTGGGGCGCCAAGAAGTGTCATCGCGAAGGGCGACGAGCGAATGACTTGTATGGGGCCGGAAACGGACTGGCAGGTTTGAAGTGTCTATTCGGGACTAGCTACCGTTCAGCATCCGACCTCAATGTCGAACGTCTGGGGACAAATTTCGCCATACTCAAAGCCGTTCGAACTGCGGCTGGAAGTTAACTTCCATCGCGCCGGGCGCGTACGATTTGCGTTCCGCACAGTAGATGGTGACCAAAATAATCGTGGTCCACCTTGGATTACTTCACCAGCCTTAGCTGGCCACGAGGAGGCGTAATTGGTTCTCTCCGCGGGGCCGACGGCACACCAACGGTCACGAGACCAAACAACAGTTTCGCTAGCTCCGCCTCAGGCAACGAAAGAAGCTGGGACAACCCGACTAATCCCAACTGTTCATCCCGGCGAACCTCGCTTAGCACCTTCTGCCAGATCTGGGATTGCTCGCGTCGAATTGGCGAAGGCTCTGCAGTCCGCCAGCCCCGCCTAGAGATCTCGACGAAAATCTGCTGGTAATTCCATTTGGTAAGGAGGCCGATCTCGTGCAGTCGGTAAGCCATAGCAGCAACCGATACTGACCACTCTTGCTTCAATTGCACGACTTTTGGAAGCCCGGAAACTCGCCCCACAGCCCGGAGCGGCGCCTCTGGCATCAAGAAGGCTGCGGCAAACTCATTAGCCTGCTTCTCAGCCTCCAGGCCATTTGGCGAAGCATGCTTGTGCAACACGAGGTGCCCGAGCTCATGCGCCGCGTCGAATCGGCTTCGTTCTGCCGATTTTTGGGTGTTTAAAAACACATAAGGCCGCGCCCCCCGCCACAGCGAGTACGCATCGACCTCTTTGCCATCTTCCCCAAGGGAGAAGACTCTAACACCTTTCAGCTCTAGCAAATGAACCGTGTTCTTAATGGGTCTGTTGCCCAAGCCCCAATAGTCTCGCAGCCCGGCTGCCGCAGTCTGAGGTAACTCTTCTCGCATGTCCGGTAGGTCAGCGTCCGGCAGGTCAAACTCTCCGTCCAGCCAGTCCGAAAGAAGGAAGGCTACAGCGCCAGCGGCGATCGCACCGTCTCGCTGCCGAGCCGTCATCTTGCTCATAGAGCGAAAGCTCACACCTTCCACCAGTGGAATGTCCAGGTCGTCAGCCATGAAGAATTCGAGAGGGAAGCCGAGTACCCGCGCGAATTTCCGAGCTACGTCATCGCTAGGCAGGTATTCCCCAGCCTCATAACCGGTCACAGTACGAGGTTCGATACCAACTCTGGACGCAAGTTCTCGCATCGTCAGCCCGGCGCGCTGACGAGCTACTTTCAGCCGCGATTTGTTGAACATTCTATGCGGCCTTGCGCTTCACCGGCACGTCGATATCGGGCGTGTTATCTATCTTCTGCGGCACGCCGCCGTCCACACCAGGTATGGGGATGAAAATGCGTTCAGCCCAATCTGTCACCATTTGGTCGTCGAAGTCTGACGGCAAGGACAGCTCGGCCCGGCATTGTTCATCATCAATGTTTATTAGCAGCATATAAGTCTTGTAGTTAAGGACCGTCACAGCCCGGAGCAGATCAGCTTTCACTGTATCGGGAAAGAGATCGCCCTCCACACTGTTCTTCAAGACGGCCGCCTCCGTAAAGAGACCCTTGAGTGACTTTGTTCTTGGTATGCCAGGCCATCTGCAAGTGAGGTGGTCGGCACTTGCTACGACAATGTTGATCTTACTCGAATCGTTGATCACCAACGAGTAGTTGCTCGGATCGTCCTTGCGCCAACCAAGCGGCACCAACTCATCTCGCAGAGTGCGCACTACCATTCTCCAGGCTTCGGTACCGGGTATGAACGGCGGGTCATTGTCAGTGCAATTCAACCGGGCCAAGTGCCCAGCCTGTACAGCCTTGATCAAGGCCTCAACAGAGATGCCCAGTTCCATTAGACGGCGGCGAGCGTCAAAAGGATGCTGGTAGAGTGAGGCGCTTGCTACAGTGCTCATTGACCGATCCAACTTCATTTTTTTCACCTTCTAGCAGGTAAAGAAAATGAAGTCCAGTGGGGCGGCAGTGTTTTAAAAGCAGTCCCGATGCCGATGGAGAAACGGCGCCGCGGGCTTTCCGCGAGCGACCGACGGCTTTCGAACATGAGAGCTCGCCGGCTGCCGTAAGTGCAGGGTGCCTAGGACTGAAGGAGAAATGGGAAGCGCGTCATCCGATCACGCTTGTAGAAGCTTTCGCCTTTCTCGACGTGTGTGAGCGAGTTCCTATTTCGGAAACAGGCCCGCGCGCCCTGCGGCCGCTTGCCGGTGAAATGCGTTACATGGGGTTGCCCCTCCGACAGCGCTGGAACATCGACATTTTCCAGAGTGATCAACTAAAGGTTGGCCAGCATTTCCGAGAACGCCTTGAATGCGCGATCCTTCAAGGGTGTGCTTGCGATCGCACTATCGCTCGTAACGCGCCTGTCCCACGTCGCTATGACCTCAGCCTTGAATTTGCCAGGACGAAGCAATAGGTCACGCAACTCTGTGCTTGGCCCGCGAGGCGCGACGAACGAGCATCTTCGAGGAGGAGGTGAATGCGCCGGAAGATGATCTTGCCAGCGTCCTCACACGCCGTGGGCGTCGAAAGCGGGACTTCATAGTGTTTTGCATTGGTAATTGTCCCACACGCCTTGGCAGCCGGCGGGATGAGCACAACCCGATGACATCGCGTCCCTGGTCACCCGATCGACCAAGTCGCTTGACGGACGTATAGCCGCTCAGACCTTTCTGCCATTCCGAGATGAAAATCTCCCATTCGGTGGCATCATAAGCGCGCACGAGCTTCACAATAGGCGCTAGATTCGCGTCTTCCTCCGCCACCACTGTTTCTAGCGGCCTCTTTCCAACCCTAAAGCCTATTCCGCGCCAGATTGAACAGTTCGCCATGGTGTGGGCACCGTCGCGAACTGACTGACGCGGTTATTTTTCAAGCTCGGCGCGGATGCGACGCAATTCTCCTTCGATCAGAACCGCGGCATCGGCGTCTTTGAGAACTAAGTAGAGTTTCTCCGCCTCTTCGTAAGCCCACATGGCAGCCTGAAGTGCCTCGCCTTCATCTATATCCCGAAGGCCACCGAGATAAAGTCTGGCAGATTCCTGATATAGATCTGCGGCACGACGGTAACTGTCCTTCGCCTCGTCCGGCGCGTCGTGTTGGATCAATTCGGCCAACCCACGGAATGCCACAGCCAGATTCCTCACGACACCCGCGGACCAGGATTCAGGAGCGACTGCCCGCTGCGAAACGTCCTCCAGGATATCTATCGCTCTGTGATAATCGGCCTCCGACTTGCTTTGCCGGGCACGCATGCACAGCAGGATCCCCAGCCTCTCTTCGGCCGCCAATTTTTGACGCGATTGTGAGCCTCCGGTCAAAACCGTGAGCGCTCTGTCCAGAATTTCGATAGCGGCGGTGAGGTCATTAACCGCTGCACCTTCGTCTCCCTGCTCAGCAACCGACTCCGCAAACCCCAAGGCAGATTCAATCCAGTCCGATCGCGAAAGTGTTGGATTAATCTCCTCTGTCGCAGCGCGGAATGTTTCCATGGCCCGGCGGAAGGCTTCTTTCGACTGGACCCCATTTTGATTCCCAGGAGCTTCTGCAAGATCAAAGAGGGTCTGTGCCAAGATTGTACGTGCCTTGCCGTCATCGGCCCCGCCAGCTTCGAAGAATGCCGCCCAAGCCTTCACACTCGCTGCCAACAGGTCAGATGCCTTTGCGGTGCTGCCTAAGCGGCCAAGACTGATCGCACGTAATCTGGCAGCATCGGGGTCGCTCGATGCCATAGCTTCCGTCACACCTAGTACAACGCTGCTATCCCGTCCGCCGAGGCTGTCAATCGTTGCCTGTTCGAGGATCATGTCCTCAGCGCTTGGAGCTGACGCGCTACGCAGACGCCCGATCCCAAGGCCGAAGTCGCGTTTGAGACGTGCAATGACCGGATCTGTCGGATCAGCGATAAGTTTTTTTCGGCTGTCGAGCACAGCTAGCGGGTCGGTCATCCAACCAGGCGCGCCAAATCCAAGACCTCGGACCAGCTGTGCAAAGAACTTGTCAGCGTCCTGATTCAGAATCGCGAACTTGTTTCGGCCTGCCAACATTTTCCTCACGCGGGGATTCAACGCTTCAATTGAATCCTCAAACAGGACCCAAAACACCATCAGATTGGGTATCGCTGCGCAGGCTCGTTCGAGGAGGGTGACAACACCGCCCTCCTCGCTGCCTGAATAACCAACCACAACCAATAGCTCAGCGTCTTTCAGGCCAAACATTGTTCCCTGCATGGACAGGTCGTCTTGAGTAGCGAACGTATCCCCCACGCTATTTCTAAGCTCATAGGTATACATCGATCCGTGCAGATGGACGACTTGGGGATGGTCTGGGAGTGAGGCAACACGGCTCAGTGCCGACAGACCATCAGCCACCACAGGTATCATCCCCGCCAAGATGATACCCTGGAGTACGAGCTGATCAAAGTTGGTGGTCAGGACCGTGTGCGCATAGTGGCAACGCACCAGCTCACCAAGGCAAATGTGAGCCCAATTCACCTTGCCATCACTGCGATCGATCGCTGCCTTGATGATTGCACGCTGTTTGTTATCTGATCGAAAAAATTGCTCGAACAGATAGCCGTATAGCCGTCCCCAATTGGGGTCTCCCACATCAAAGTTGGGTAACAGCCTAGCTATATCCGTAAGATATTCTCGCTCATCGAGCCAAATCAGAGCGCGTGACGGGTCCAGCGTCTCCGTTTCAGGCGCACTCTGAAGTTTCGCCAACTCGCGCGTCAGATCCTTCGCTATTTCGCTGGCCATGGGTATGCCCGCAGATCGCGAACATCCGGCGCCTATCAAAAAGACCGCTCCCGTGCAGCGCTGTCCGTCTCCCCACTCGCATCCTGATTTTGCGATCTTGAGCTGAATACTCAGCTCTCTGACGCTGACGGGAACGGGGCCGTCGAGTGGTGCAGACACCGAATCCATCCTTGGTATCACCTAGGTTGACCGCCAATATTGAATACACTTGAGTTGTACAAAAAATTTCGACGATGTCTCTAATGCATTGGAAAAAACTTAAGCGGACCAGCTAAGATCGCAGCATGTGAAGCAAGGTTTATCTTTTACGAAGTTATCGCCGGATATGTATGTCGATAGCCAAAAAGAAACTAGCGATGATTTTTTGACACAATTTACAGGACAATCCCAACGAAAGCGCTCGCCTAGGACGCTTTCGGTCATCCTGCCCCGCTAGATCGCCAACATTATTGGATTTTTTATTGAGAGGGTCGATTTCAATACATTTCTTGGCTCGCGGATTCGAACCAATGGGCCCCAGAAGCCAAATTGGAATCTAGTAGCGTATGTGCTTTCGCATGCTATAATCGGGTGGTCAAAAATCTGGAGCTACAAATGCCAAATCCAAATCAGCAACAGGCGTCCACCCCTTCAGCCGTGCCGAATCGTGACGTACGTACGGCGCTTTTGAAGGGCCGTCTGGCCAACCCCGCCCTGCAACGACTGCAGGGGCGCGTCTTGTCCCAGGCTGAACCAAGCGACGTCATCACAAGCTATGATAGGATGCATCATCGCCATAGCCGGTCATGACAGTTAGCGAGGCGCCACCCCGGATTACCTCGTTCCTGGTTAAGGTCGCCTCGCGCTGCAACCTCGACTGCGACTATTGCTACGTATACCACCATGCGGATCAGTCTTGGCGCTCGATGCCGAAGCTGCTTTCGGCTGGCGATCGTAGCGCTTTTGTAGAAAGGCTTGCGACTTACTTGGCTGAAGAATCGATCAAACGCTGCACGGTCATCTTCCACGGCGGCGAGCCTTTGCTAGCCGGCGTCGAGACAATCGTAGCCTTCGCGGGCCAGATCCGTGCCGCGACCCCATCTGCGGTCGATATCGGGCTGCAGACAAACGGCCTCTTATTGACCGAAGCGGCACTTGAAGCGTTTGAGGCCGCCGATATCAGCATTTCGCTCAGCCTAGATGGGCCGAAATACGCCAACGACAAGCATCGGAATTCAAAGAGGGGCCGTTCAAGTTTCGAGCGGGTCCAAGATGCGCTGGTGCGTCTCAAAAGCCATCCCAAGATCTTTGCAGGCGTCATCGCCGTCGTTGATCCAACAACGCCCGCGGACGACCTGCTTGCGTTTTTCGCCTCGCATGCGGTTCCCAAGCTGGATTTTCTGTTGCCGGATGCACACCATTTGCGTCAGCCGGTTGGCCGCAGCGAACGACCTGATTTGTATGAAGCCTGGCTTTGCCATGCCTTTGATGTCTGGCTTGATCGCTACCCGCACCTGTCCGTGCGAACGTTCGAGGCGCTGCTTGACGCGGTCGCGGGTCTGCCGTCCACCACCGACGCTTTTGGCCTTGGCGACGTAAGCCTCATCGGCATCGAGACCGATGGCAGTTACCACGACCTGGATGTGTTGAAGGTTACGAAGGACGGTGCGACGAAAATCGGCGGGACCGTTGCTGACACTGAGATTTCATCAATTGCTTCATCCGATCACTTGGCCGTGCACAGACAGTTGCTCAGCAAGCCGGGTCTCAGCGTGACTTGTCAAGAATGTGCGATCGTCGACATTTGCGGTGGCGGCTCGCTACCTCACCGCTACGGCGCGAACGGCTTCGACAACCCAACCGTCTATTGCGGGGAAATGACCGCACTTGTCGCCCATATCAAGGGGCGACTCCAAGGTCTGTTGGAGGGCGGAGCGCGACCGGTCGAGACGCTACCGGACACCTTCCGGTTTGAACACTACGAAGCGGCCGAGCTTGGCGGTGCGGAGATGGAACTCCTGTGCGAAGCAGCGCGCAATGCTCTGAGAAGTGAGTTTCTGGAAGCCGCCAGCTTTTTGCCTGCCGAAGAATTTCAAAAGGTCGCCGATCTCGGCGAAACCGAGCCGGAGCGAATGGCCGAGCTTTGCCAGCAGCCAGGAGCGGTTGCCTGGCAAAGGACGCTTGCCTCGCAGAATTTGGGGCGGCTGGTGCATACGGTCGACGGACAACCGTTGTCGGCCGACCCGGCTTACCTTGACGACTTGCTAGGCCGGTCCGAAGGCGACATGACGTCCTTGGCCGTCGCCAGCGAGGATTTTTGGCTGCGCAAACCGTTCGGCGATGCCATCTATTTCGAATCAGAGGCTTTTGCTACGCAGGCACGGTCGGTCGTCGAGGAGGCGTTGCGGATTATCGAAACGTGGCGCCCAGCTTTGGCAAACGAGATACGCATGGCCTGTCGCGCCGTGCAATTCGTTCGCGACCCGTTGGCCCACCCTGAGAAGATCGTGTCTTTCAGTGACAACACCGTACCTGGGGCGCTTTATGTGTCTGTATGGCAAGGCGAGCGGTTGATTGATCCCTATGATCTGGCCGATTCCTTGATTCACGAGCATCGCCACCAGAAGCTATACCTGCTCGAACGCATCTCGCCCACAGTCGAACCGACCGACATGCGCGTGGTTTCTCCCTGGCGGGAAGATTTGCGGCCACCTTCCGGACTGCTGCATGCAGTCTTTGTGTTTGTGGAACTGCGCCGATTTTGGCAGTTCGTGCGGCACAATGGGCCGTCGCGCCTGCACAATCGCGCGGTCAACCAGATCAGGGACACCGACGAGCACCTTGCAGAGGCGTTTGCGACGCTTTTGAGCTGCCCGCTTACCAAGACAGGCCGCTCTTTGACCGAAGTCCTCAAGAAAGCCTCGGAGTCGGTGCTAGAAGCGGCGTGAGAACATTGATGCTCCCGGTCGATCGCCTGCCGGCATCCAAGTCCAGGCGACACGCGGTTCTTCGCGACTATTTCTGTGACAAGGATGCAGATGCCATTCTGGGAGCGGCAGGATGGCATTTGAACCTATCCTGGCCGGATGGTCTCGAAAGGCATGTCGATCCACGGCTGCAAGAGGGGTTGGCATGGTGGAATGGCAACGTCACCCTACCGACGATGGCCCTGGCCCGCACCCGTAAGCGACACGTGCTGAGCGTTTTATATGATTCCTGGACCCTTCAAAGCTGGAGTGAATGGGTGGATGCCGCCGGCGTCCGTGCAGACGAGCATGTGCTAATCCTACACGTAGACGACCACCGGGATCTGGCGAGTCCTCGCCTATTCGAGGAAAACGGGAGGTGGAAAGACGCCATCACCGGGGAGTTTTGCGATCTTGGCAATCCCGCGTCTGTGCGCGCGGCCATAGAAAGCGGAGCCATCGGGATGGGTAGTTTTCTAACGCCTTTTCTACACGGTTTTCCGAAGGCTGAGGTACGCCAGCTGTGTCAACCGCCAAAGGTCACCAAGACCCAAGATTTCGCAATTGGACTGACCAGACAGGCTGACGATTTGCTGGATCCAAGCCAATTCCGGCCCGCAGTACATTTGACGCCAACTTCAAGGCAGACCGGCCCTGGGCTGTATCGTTCGACCCCCGACATCGATGATTGGCTCGAAGACCTACCAGCCCAGCCAACGGTCCTTCATATCGATATGGATTTCTTTAACAATCGCTATGACGGGGATACAGATTGGAAGAGCCGTGAGAAGCCCTTCGATCCAGCTTTGGACCATATCTTGGGAAAGATTGACGACATGACCGCCGCCCTTAACTGGTCCGGTCTTGGCTCGCAGCTTGTCGATATCGTGGTCGCCTATTCACCAGGGTTTTTCCCGGCCGAATATTGGCAAGAGGCCACAGCTCGAATTGTGCCGGCGTTGGAGCGGATCTATGAGCGCTAAGCCTTCCCCAACAGCAGCGCCTCGCCGCAGCCCTAAGCACCCAACGCCGAAACCCAAAGCCGTGCGGGCAAAACCGAGCCTCGAGTTTGTTCAACCTGATCTTGTCGTCCTCACGCCCACCAAAGGGACAGCTGAACGTGGCGGCGGGCCCGGCGGTGAGGCCTGGAAAATTGAAACTAATGGCAGACGGGCAGGCGTTGTCTTCATCAATGTCATCGATGAGCCTCCGGTGGGCCGCCACGCGTCTATTCAGATCTATCTCAATAAACCAAGTCAGGGTCGGCGGATCGGTAGAGTTGCTTACCGCAAGGCATGCGAGGCGAGCCGATACGACGTGATCTATGCCCACATGCGCAAGTCAAATCTTGCCTCGCGACGGGCAGCGGAGGAAGCTGGGTTCAAAGAAGACGCGCGACCGGGGGCGACGCAGCTTCTTATGGTCTGGCGACGCGCGGCGTGATGATGCGACCAAACTGGCTAAAGCCGTCATCAATGGTGGATCTGTACCAAGTGACGCTGAATGTGCGACCCGCGTTTCGGACCGAAGTGCAGGGCGAGGTCCGCGATGCTGAGATCGGACGATGGGCGAGGCTCAAAGGGCTCTATTTTTGCCGCGATCGGGATAATTTTGTCGTCTTCTCAAAACGTTCTGTGCTCGTTCGGCGGCTTCTCGCCATCGACCAGACCGTCGGTGATCACACGGTCTGGCTGGGACAGTGGCTTGGCTATCCGCGATGCTGTGCCCGCATAGCGCGGCGTGTCGGTGAAATGCACCTGGACGATTGGTCGGAGCAAATCTCTATGCGGCGTCACGTGGGGAATTTCTCGTTGACATCGGTCTCACATTACACAGCAGGCCGCGCCCTCATCAGCCATGTCCCTTGTTCCGCGCATTGTCGGGCGTCGCTCCACATGGCAACGCAGGTGCTAAAGCGATCGCACCGGTTCCAACAGCGCTTGGCCAACGTTCTCTCTTCACGAGGCTTCCGTGTACACAGCCGTCGTTGTTCCCTGCCTGAATGAAGCGGCCTCGCTTCTTGAGACCTGCATTTCGCTCGGTTTCAGCAGGGGTGCCACTCCTCCCGATACAGTGTTGATCCTGGTCGACAACGGCTCGACTGACGGCACTCTTGATGTGATGGATCACATCAAGAATGCCAATGTGGGAACAGTGCTGTTGGGGCAGACGCTCGAGCGCGGCTACGTGCCGCCGCGTCACCTGGGAGTGTCGATGGCGGAGACCTTCGCCGCTGAACTTAGTATTCCCAACAATGAGTTCTTGATCCTTCAAGCCGACGCCGACACCATCTATGGTGGGGGTTTCATCGCCTCTATGACGGCTTCCGCACTATCGGCGCCGCAAGATCTGATCGAAGGCATCGCTCGAACGACAAAAAGTTTTCTTGCAGAATATCCCGGCTATCACGCTTGCTGCGCATGCGCCGACGAAGCGGTATCGTGCATTTTTGTGCCTGAAGCCGACGAAGTTATCATCGACGACAAAGTCGCCGGATATCGCCTGTCCGAGTATTTGAAATGGGGAGGACACCGCCGAGAGTTTGATGCTAGAGGCGACGAGATACACGCGGAAACGTCGCGGCTTTTTATTCGCGCGAAAATGGTTGGGGCCAGGCGCACACGCGCTCCAGAAGCGGTGGCCTATCCATCACGACGCAAGACCGAGGCTAACCCGCTGGGGACATTCGCCACTGCAGGATTTCCGCGGGAAAGCCGCTGGTGGCACCGTTGGACCAGTTTGCATCCCAACCACCACTCACTGCGGGAATTCGACAGGTCCGATGCTTTGGAAGCGTTCGCCAATGCCGTGTTTGTCCGACAGGTTCACACGCTGATCCTGTTCGCTTTAGTTCCCACTCATGTTCGGTTGGCGCTTGATGGCCGAACAATCAAATCCTTAACGGGGTCGCCCCTCGTTCCCCTGCTGGAGAGAGTCGCCGTTGCGCCCGAGTCTCTGAGGACGACTCCTGGGCAACTGCTGGAGGGATATTTCGACCTGGCTGAACGCCAACCAGGGCTCTTCGCCGATTGCATAGAAAAGGCCCGCGACTACTCCCTGCCTTAATCGCCGTCGGCATTCCGAATATGACGCCTATCTACGTCAGCCACCCGATCCGCTCGGTCCGCAGTCCTGCCAAACAATAAGCGCTGGGAAGGGAATAGGCGCCGCTCGGGTGCATAGTTCGCCAGTGTTTCGCTTCTGGCGCAGCCGCGACCCCAGCGATCGCGGGATTGTCTTCTGTGGATGGCTCCCGCGATGCAAGACGGTAATTCGACATTATGGCGCGTTGGTCGGGTGCAGTCTTCTGTCCGGCCTGTTGATGCAGCCATTCGAGACTGCTGGCCCTGATGGGGTCGGCGAACTGGGTCCCAATCTGCTTATCAGGCTATGATGCCTCGGACATTCGACGGGTTGTCCCTGTGTCTCGCCATCACATCGCGTCGCTCTCACAACCTCATGGAGCCGATCGATCGGCTCGAACTGTTCTCTGCCCTTAAAATTTCATCCTCTTCGAACCTTACGCCGCAAGGCTCGCGGCATGGCGAGCTTGATAGGTTTCGCCGCGCGCCATGATCGCCCACACCACGCGGGCCATCTTGTTTGCCATGGCTAGGCTTGCCACGCGCGCTGGCTTCCTGGCGAGCAACGCGAGGAGGCGCGGATCCGCTGTCTCCGGTTTGTATCTCGCCCGACGAATCAACGATGTAGCGCCGACCACCAGGAGCTTTCTCAGATACCGGTCGCCCATCTTGGTGATGCGGCCGAGCCGATCCTTGCCGCCGCTCGAGTTTTGCGAAGGTGTCAGCCCAAGCCAGGCGGCGAACTCTCGACCCGAGCGGAACTGACCCGGATCGGCAACCGAGGCCGCCAACGCTGTAGCCCCTACCGGACCGATACCGGGGATCGTCGACAAGCGTCGTGCGACGTCGTCGGTTCGTTGGAGGGCACTGATCGAACGGTCGATCGCCTGGAGACGAACATGGGTGTCGAGCACCTGCCCGCACAGGAGACCGAGAACCTGCGTTGCCATTGCCGGCACTTCCGGCGTCGCTTCCTTCGCGGCGATCTGGTGCGCCAGCCTGAGCGCCCGCTCCAAAGCTTGGGGAATGTCGATGCCGAACTCAGCCAACAAGCCGCGGATCATGTTCACGAGTTGCGTGCGCTGCTTGACCAGAAGATTGCGTGTGCGGTGAAGCGACAGGGCCGCCTGTTGCTCGGCCGACTTCATCGCCACGAAGCGCATGGTCGGGCGTGTCACCGCTTCGCAGATCGCTTCCGCGTCCACCGCATCATTCTTGCCGCGCTTCACATAAGGCTTCACGTAGCTCGGCGGCATCAAGCGGACCTCATGGCCGAGCTCCGTCAGTTCTCGAGCCCAGTGATGTGACGTCCCGCAGGCCTCGATCCCGATCAGGCAGCGCGGTAGCTTGACGAAGAACGGCAGAACTTGCGATCGGCGCAGTGCCTTGCGCACAACAACGTCTCCAGACGCGTCGACGGCGTGAACTTGAAAAATGCGCTTGGCCAGATCGAGGCCCACGGTGGTAATCTGCATGGCGGATGGCTCCTTTGCTCGGGTTGCCTGACAGCAAACCCACTGTGGCACTCAGATGCCGGGAGCGGGAGCCATCCACCTCATCTGCTTTGGGCAACCGCAAAACTGAACTCTGCGACCGACATTGAGGCGCATTGCCGCCCGCAGCGTTTGGGCCGGTAGCGAACCGGCAGATGTCGTTATCGCTCATCAGCGATAGCCGGCCTTCTGTCCCGTATAGCGAAGGCTGAGAATGGCCCGATGAGAGATTCCCGTTGACGGAGATCGCATCGTGGCGAGGTCAGTTTCCTTTCGGCAGCGCATTCTAGCGCCTGCCGTTTGACAATCTTCAAGCGAATGCTTGAGATACATTTCGTGCTAGAAGCTTCTACGTGGCGGAGCAAGCCGCAGCGAAGGGGCGATTTTTCGATTTTTCTGCACTTACTTCAGGGGGAATAGCGTGCCCATTCAAAGCATTTATACATACCTTGTCTATCCTGGCAAAGGTGCCGACGAGATCGACGCTATCAATGGCTCTGTTGTTCCACTACAGGGTAAGCTCTTCGACCTGTTGGAAGAGGTATATCTGCGCTCAGACAACGAGTATACAATCGACATTGCGTTCAGCCTGGGAGCAGACGGCACCCAGAGGAACCCATGCCGAGCGCTTCTGATCAATCACCTCACCAACGGGACGATCGACACCGGCCGTCTATTGGCCGAGCGGCTGGCGCAGCACACCACCAAACGGTCAGGCCTGGGACTGCTGTTTCTCGTAGCGGGTCAGGACGGCCAAAACCGTAAGATCGTGGTGTCGCGCTTCCCAGCTCACAGTGCAGTGTTGGCGGAGACAGAAGCGGCAACCCTGACACTCGCCTTTCTTGAGCGCGTCTTTATGAGAAACGCTTACTCATACAAAGCGGTCGTCTACCAGCATACTTCGCTGACCAATGGCTTCTGGACGGGCCGCGCCATCGACAAACAGATCGAGAGTCGAGAGCGTGAGGTCTCTCAATACTGGATCAACGATTTCCTCGATTCCGCCCTTCGCACGACCCCTACCCGCGGAACGCGCCGGCTTGCGCTCGCGCTCAAAGCAGCGGTCAGCAAAGCCAAGGACGTAACCGTCAAAAGTGAGATCGCGTCGGCGGTCACTCTCGGCCCAGGTATGCAGGGACAGACCACGAGCGTGAACGGCTTTCTTGACCACTTCCACTTCTCTGAGCCCACCCGCAACGCAATCCTCGCCGAGATAAAGGATCCGACAATCCAGGCTGAGAATTTCGTTTTCGACGCTCCTGTCTTCACTGAGCAGGTGCCGTACCGCACCGTGGAGCTGAGCTCCGGAGCGGTGCTTACCGCGCCGTCGGCCGACTTTGATGAGGTCTTCACGAAGGAGCCGGTCCACGCTGAAGTTGACGGAGAATACAAGTACTCCACTATAGGTTCTGTCGTGACCGAGAAGATAGCGAGGTCAAAATGACGGACCTTCGAACTGACTATACGAACCGGTACACCAAAGCGCTGACACCGGTAGCGACAGCGTTGATCGGCAATCTGACCGAAATCATTGCGGGCACCCCTCGCGTTGACCGCGTGACCGCACGTCCAAAGTCAATCGATCGCTTCATGAGCAAGGCGGAGAAGGCGGACGGTGATAAGCTGAAATACGATGATCCGCTCAACCAGATTCAAGATCAGATCGGCGCGAGGATAGTTGCCTTCTATTCGAGCGACGTTCCGGTGATCGAAGAGGTCATCCTTCGGGAGTTTCGACCAATCGAATCGAAACACGTCGTTCCTCAGCACCAATGGGAGTTTGGATACTTTGGTAGGCACCACATCCTCCTAATGCCGAGCGACCTGTATGGCGCTGCTGAGGACAAGGCACTCGTCCCGGATGTCTTTGAGTTGCAGATCAAGACCCTTTTTCAGCACGCATGGTCCGAAGCAGAGCACGATCTCAGCTATAAGCCAGGAGAGCAACCGCTTAACCCTGAGGATGAACGCTTGCTTGCCTTCACATCCGCCCAGGCATGGGGTGCCGATCGCATTTTTGACGACCTATTTAAAAAGCGGTCTTGCTAGTGGCGCACGCGACTCACGCGGGAAGTACGTTGGGGTGAAAATTCTCCCGTTGCTAAGTTCGAGAGAGGCGACGAGCAAAAAGCTGCTCAAACACATACGTGCCGCAGCCAAAATATGCGGCCATGCTAATTATGAACTTACGGCAGGTTTCGAGATCAGCGGATTCGATCCGGAGCGGCTTAGATTGGGCGCTTTGCGGTCCGTCAGGAATGTCGCGCACGCCCTGCGCCTGGCACCACTCGAGGAACTGGCCGACATCCCTGCTGTAAGCGCGGCGGGTGTTCGGATTGCGGATATGCGCGGTGAAGAATTACAGAAACCGCCAGCGGGCGCGCTCGCCGGCGGCGTCGACCACGGGAACTGATGGAGCAGAAGAGCAGAAAACCCGACGAGCTGGTTCATGGCTTACCCCACGCGTCAAATCGTCGAAGCAGGAGGGCGGCGGTCAAGAGCACGACGTGTAGCCGAAATGTGCTGTCGTCGGGTTCCGAAAGCCCCGGATGCGACCCCGCCGGAGCCAGCCGCTTGAAAAGGCCATTGAGGAACCCTCGGCCGTCATTGTCCATTCGTTAAGCGGTATGCTCAGAAAACCTGCGGCTGCGAGCTTGGTCCGTCGTGGCTGGCCGCTAGCGAGTCCCGCTGCAGATGAATCGATCTTCTCCGACATCCCGTCGAGCACCGAATCGAGAAAATTGCGAAGCTGCCCATTGGCGCTGGCCCATTGGCCTCGCGCGTGAGCGTCGAGCGCCTGGTCTAGATGTCCCTGCGCGGTAGTGAAACCATGTCGGTCGAGCAGCACCGTCATCTCGGACTGAACCTGTGGCATGCCTATATCCTCTGGCAACGTGCGGCGCAGCTTGCCTGCCACAACTGCGTAGTCGTCCTGCGCTAAGGCATGCTTGAGCGGCACATACACCGGGTGAAGAGTGACAGGCTCAGACCAAGGGTATTCCGGCTCCTCGGACGGCATGTGCTGGACAGCCAGTTCAACCAAAACGTTTTCCAGCAGACCACCGTCAACCGGCTGCTCGGGGTTCGCATCCACAAACGCCTTGAGGTCATTCATGCGTTTTTTGACGCTGAAGCCGTCGCTACGAAGATGCCGATATATGTCCGGTCCGAATTCGATGAACAGTGCGCTGGTTTCGGCCTGGCTCGAAACCGATTCCAGAACGTCGATCGCCGCAAGGACGGTTCGACGAGAAAAAAGCACCCCCATTGGCGGCTCCCACAAGCTTATGATAAAAATAGGTTCTCATAAGCTAGTGGCATCGACCACCGAAAATGTGGCGGGCTCGGGGCACCTTCTATCGCCGGCGCATCGCAGTTCGTCGAGAAGTGGAAGCGCGCGAAGGCGTGCGTCATCCTTAATTGGGGTGGCGGCATTCTCTATCCGGCGGGCGAAGGACCTCCCGGCGTTCGTGCGGCCCCTTTCTCAACGGTGAGAGTTTGCCCTAGCAGCTTGACCCACGAGGAGTTTCTGCGCGCGTTATGCTGGGAGGATGCAGCGAGCAGCCTCCGAGGAACGATCGCCATGCCAATGCCAATCAGGGCTGCGTGGGGATCATATGGTCGATCCATCGCGCGCGCAGGCGGCCACGACCTCAAGCGCCATGCTGGGCGTGTGTGTCTCGGAATTGCCATGAGACAGCCAGCGCCACTCCTGTCGCACCCGCGAGGAGTGTGGTGATCGACTTGTTTGCGTTGCGCCCGCCGGATTTTCAGGAGGGACAAATTGACTGAAGGCGGCACGGTCAGTATCACCAACGTGATTGAGGCGCTGGAACGCCTTGTCGCCATTGCACACAGTGACACCGTACGGGCGCGCCGAGTGGCCGATTTCCTCGTCGCGTGCTGGAATGCGTACGCATTCGCAGACTAAGATTTCACGCACCTGTCAAAGCATCGCGGATGACATTATGTCTGCAATCGATCAAGGACGTTTCTGCGGCGCGTCCACAAAGGAAATAGGCCTGGGCTATCAGCGCGACCAGCACCAAATCTAAGCTTACCATTCTGGAGACCGTCTATCCGCCGATTTCCAATCAGGAGGTGGTATGGCTTCAGAACGAGTCGGAAGCCGTCGAGCAATTTCGCCAGAGCGACTTTTATATGATCGCGGGGCGAGCCGAGGCGACCTACCAACAACTGGAACTCGACGAGGACCGACAGATCCTGAGCTTCAATTTCGCTATCGGCGACAGCTTCGCCGATCGCGCCATTCTCAACCTCCGCGAATTGCCTGGCGTATGGAGCCGGCGCCGCAAGCTGCTTTGCCGCCGCCAACGTCTTTCGAACCGTCTTTGCTTCCCAGCTGACCGGCGCGGAGCTGGACGAGAACATCGACCTCTGTTTATATACCTACAACAAGAGCAACGCCGGCGATTCCATCCCCTTAGACTTCCCTGTCGACCTCGGTGAAACGCACCTCGTTGGGCTCGGCGCGATGGGCCATAGCTCGCTCTGGGCGCTGGCGAGGCAATCCGGTCTGTCCGGGCGCCTGCATGTAGTTGATCACGAAGCTATCGAACTCTCAAACCTGCAGCGCTACGTGTTGGCAGGTCAGGCGGAGGTCGGCCTCTCTAAGGCGGCCCCTAGCAACCCACGCCCTTCGGTCCACCGCCCTTGAGGTCGAGGCGCACCCTATGAAGTGGGCAGAATATGTTGCGCGCCGGGGCGACCGGGTATTCGACCGAGTGGGTGTGGCGCTTGACACCGCCGCCGACCGTCTAGCTGTCCAAGGTGCTCTGCCCAGATGGATCGCGAACGCCTGGACTCAGGAGCAAGATCTAGGCATCTCGCGGCATGGTTTCGATGACTGCCAGGCTTGCCTTTGCTGCATGTACATGCCGACCGGGAAATCCAAGGACGAACACCAATTGGTCGCGGAGGAACTCGGAATGCCGGAAGCACACGAGGAGGTAAAAACGCTCCTGCAGACCAATACCGGAGTCCCCAATGAGTTCGTAGCTCGGGTGGCTACGGCGATGGCCCGTTTGAGCCGCTCGCCGCGTTTGTTGGCCAGCCCCTCCGTTCCTTTTATCAGCAGGTTATCTGCGGCGGCCTGGTGTTCCAGCTTAGCGATGGAAGTCGTCTCCTTCGAACCGTGGTTCCGATGGCCTTTCAATCAGCGATTGCCGGGATCATGCTTGCCGCAGACCTGGTCAAGCATAGTGCGGGTTTTCCGATGAGTCCGACGACCAGCACTCGCGTGAATCTACTGCGCCCCCTTGGTTCTTACCTCCATGATCCGAAAGCCAAAGATTCCAGCGGCCGCTGCATCTGCAGCGATGAGGATTTCATTGCCGCCTACAGGCTGAAATACGGCTGTGCCGTTGGACAGCTGAGCAACGGGTCCGCCTAAGAAATATCTGAAGTCTTCGTTCCCGCGGACGGCGAGCTGTCAAGCGCTCACCGATGTTTTCGACCACGATCGAGTGCCTGATGAGAGTGCGGGGCGGATACTATGACACGCTCGGCCCGCTGCTTGCCAATGTCAGGCCCAGAACCCACGACAGAGATCCTTGAGCGACGGCTCGCCGTTTAACGTTTTTTGTACTGTTATCTACGTTCGACCATATTCGTCGTCGAAGCGAACGATATCATCCTCGGCGAGATAATCGCCGCTCTGCACTTCAATGATAACCAGGTCAATTCTGCCTGGGTTCTCGAGCCGATGCTTATGGCCGCAGGGGATGTAAGTAGATTCGTTTGTCCCCAGGAACAACTCCTGCTCGCCATTGACGATTTTGGCGGAGCCGCTGACCACGACCCAGTGCTCCGAACGATGATAGTGCATCTGCAGGCTCAACTGGCGACCGGGCTTTACCTCGATGCGTTTGATCTTGAAGCGCTCGCCTTCCTCCAGAACCGTATAGGTACCCCAGGGCCGGTGTACCGTGCTATGGACCAGATGAGCTTCATGTCCCGAAGCCTTGAGGCCCTCGAAGAGCTTCTTAACGTCCTGAACGCGGTCGCGGGATGTGACAAGCAAAGCGTCCGGGGAATCCACGATCACCAGATCGCTTACGCCCACCGTGCCGATGACGCGCTTGTCGGAGCTCACATAGGTGCCGGTCGTGTCGACCATATGCACATCGCCGCGTATCCTGTTCCCGCTTTCGTCGGGGGCGATCAAATCGGCCATTGCGTTCCAGGATCCGATGTCGTTCCAATCCATGTCGCAGGGAACCACGGCAAGTCTGTTAGTCTTCTCCATGATAGCGTGGTCGAGCGAGATTCGCGGCGCGGAACCGAAATGCTCAGGCGCGAGTTCGATTTTGGCAAAGCCTTGGCATTGACTGGCGCGGCCGTTCTCGTAGCTGTCGGCGACGGCCTGGAGCACCTCGGGACAATGCAAAACCATCTCGTCGAGCATGGTTTGCGCACTGAAGCAGAAGATGCCGGCGTTCCAGAAGAAGCATTCGGACGCGACATAGGCTTTGGCTGTCTCCAGATCCGGTTTTTCGACGAAACGGACGACGTTCTCACCATCTGCTTCGATGTAGCCGAATGCTGTGTCCGGTCTGGTTGGGGTGATGCCCAATGTGGCGATCCGCCCGAGCTTCGCATGTTTCATGGCCAGGCCCATGACGTCTAGAAACGCAGGCAGGTTGCCAATCAGGTGATCGGCCGGGAAGACGCACAGGATCGCGTCAGGGCCTTGCGTTGCCCTCGCATGGATCGCGGCTGCAGCCACGGCGGCGGCCGTATCCCGGCCTTCGGGCTCGAGCAGAAAGGTGCGTGGCAGGACCACGGAATCCAGTTCGTCAAATTCGTCCTTGGTCAGGAAGAGGTGGTCCCCGGATGTCACAGCGACGAGTTCCACGACACCTTCTATCGAAGCGGCGCGCAGCACAGTGTGCTGAATGAGAGAATATCCATCCGCCATTTTGAGGAAAGGTTTGGGGTGCGATTGCCTTGAGGCGGGCCATAGCCGCGATCCGGCTCCGCCGCTGATGATCACGGGAATGACTTTCATAACCAACCTCAATTTCGTCTCTGGAGTGATCGCCCGCGTTCTTTTGAGCGTCAGCGTCACGATCGCCGTCGCTCTGGCTTGTCTGCGGCCCCCGCGTAACAGCGAAGTTCTGGCACGTTGCAGGCGGCGTCAGATGACGACGGTATCGGTAATGTACGACGCCTCCACTGGCGTCGGTGAGAAATGCGCATTCAACTATGCCTGTTGGTTGCGTCTGCCGAATTGCGCAGGTGGCGGGTCTTAACTGAGATCAGAGACTTGGCTGCCTTCTATCAAAGTCAAACGACTTGGCTCTTTCAGATCGAATTCAATTACCCGTGGTGCGAAAAGGCGTGCATATCGTGTAAAGGCGCTCGTCGGGGGAAACCGAATTACGGTATCGCAGCGCCCGAGAAGATACATCTCAACGAGGGCGGAAATTCCGCCGTCAATCCCGAGTGCTGCAGTGTGTAAAGGGCCACCTTGATTGGATCCGAAGTGCTTCGGGACAGTGAGCAGATCGGGAAACCTGGCCGACAGAAGATCCAGTATCCGCGCGCTGTCCGTGCATAAGAACAGCCGCACAGGCCTGGGGTGCGGTAACGCCTTAGCCTTGTCAATTGCAGCGCACACTTGCCGAATGGCGAGCTCCGGATCGGCCCAGTAGGGCGCATGCTCCATGATGTCTTCACCGTTACCGTGCCGAACATGAATCCCGATGATGCTGTGCCCCTCAAAACATTCCTGATAAATGGCATCTATGCGGGCTTGAATTTCTGGCCGAGGCTGGACACTCTGGAACACCTGCCGCTCTGCATCCTCATCGCACCGCCACATCAGACAAGCGTCACACACTACTGTGTTCGCTTCGACATCGTGTTCGGCCTGAAAGAGCTCGCCCAACTCATCGCGCTCTTGGAAAATCTGCTCATCTGGCCGGTAAAGGCACTCGATCGCCGGCCTGTTCCACCACTCCGGGAAGAATGGACCAGGGAAGGAAACGTCGTTGATCCGGTCGTCGGAAATAGCCGGCACGCCAGCGATGTCATTGATCGGCTGGAAGAACACCGGAAACGCATTTGTGAAGGGTTGGTCGAGGTAGCAGGCCCCCCGCCAGTCGATGACTAGAGTTCGTCCCGACCGCTGCGCGTAGCGCCAAGCGGCCGCCAATGACCACAGACAATCACCGAACCCCGTACGCCTCCGAGAGACGACGAACCGGCGCTTTTCCAATCCACTAACATGCATTTTCGGAAATCTCGTTCAGAGAGGAGGTTGCCCGGTTTGGTATCCTTAGTCGACACGTAGACCCTGACGTCGGGCGCTTGGCAGAGGCCGGGCCATAGGGCAGAAGAGCTCACTCAGCACTGCCCACTAATCCCGTGACGCTCGCACAGCTTGAAGCCGATGCCCTCGCTTCCGGTTCAGCCTTCTCTACTGGGCTTCCGCGGCATATGTAAAATCTATTGAGTGGATGCCGGCCATCCATGTGTTGGATGCCATGATGAAGGGCTCGGCTGACGCGGGCCCGGCCAATAGAGCCGAAACAGCCGGGAAACGCTGCGACACTGCCTGCCGAAGCAAATCATTCCGTCGACGCCGTACGCCAAGGTGCAAGGCTGCATACAGCAACCGGTACCGGGCGAGATGAGGTCGACGGCTCGACGCGCCTGGAACCAGCTGATCGACAGAATCTGCAGTCTGCTCCCAAAGTTCTGCACGACCTGTGCCGGATGCTGTGGTGAGGGCTCGCGGCCACGAACTTTGTCCTCGCCCCGAACGGAAGCTCGGGACCTACGACTCCGGGCCGGCGATGCGCCCCGGCTGCTCGGTCAGACCATCCATTCTGTGGATGCACTTTATCCAAACAATCGATTTCACTGATCCAAACAATTCCCATTAGAAGACGCTGAAGCAAGAAAGAAGGGCGTCCTCACTCGCTGATAAATGAGCAAATCAGCTGCAAGGTGCTCGGAGTACAGTCGCTCGCGGCGTGAGCTGATCGGCACTCTAACCGCATGTACGAATCCCAGTTAGCGGCGCAACTCTATTTTGCTGTGACTCCAAGCAAGAGCAGGTGTGCTCGGCTGGCAGACTGTCAATGACGAGCTTCGCGCCGCATCTGTCGAAGTGCTCCATAGGGCACGGGGCGGGCCGCACATTGTGTCGGCGTGGCGAGCCGGAGCCGAAACTTTAAACTTTAGATAGAGCAGGAATAGAATGGGCGATAGCAGAAAAGTTGCTCTTATTACGGGCATAACTGGACAGGATGGTGCCTATCTTGCCCGTCTTCTTCTCAAAAAAGGCTACATCGTTCATGGGATTAAGCGACGTTCCTCTTCCTTCAACACGGGTCGTATCGAAGACCTCTACCAAGACCCGCACGAATCCGATCCGCGCCTGATCTTGCATTACGGTGACCTCACTGATTCGACTAACCTCATCCGCGTGGTTCAGGAATCTCAGCCAGACGAAATTTACAACTTGGCTGCTCAGAGCCATGTGCAGGTGTCGTTCGAAACACCTGAATACACAGCAAACGCGGACGGTATCGGTACATTGCGACTTCTTGAGGCGATTCGCCTCCTCGGTCTGACGGACAAGACCCGCTTCTATCAAGCCTCGACTTCGGAGCTATACGGCCTCGTGCAGTCCGTACCGCAGAACGAAACGACGCCCTTTTATCCGCGCAGCCCTTACGCCGCCGCCAAGCTCTACGCCTACTGGATGGTCGTCAATTATCGCGAGGGCTATGGTATGCACGCTTCCAACGGCATTCTTTTTAATCACGAAAGCCCCCTTCGTGGCGAAACTTTTGTGACGCGCAAGATCAGCCGCGCTGCCGCTGCTATCTACCTGGGCAAGCAGGACAAGCTTTATCTCGGCAATCTCGATGCTCAACGCGATTGGGGCCATGCGCGTGAGTACGTGCGAGGTATGTGGATGATGATACAGCAGGATCAACCGGATGATTACGTGCTGGCTACGGGCAAAACGACTCCTGTCCGCCAATTCGTCGAGTGGGCTTTCGAAGATATCGGCGTCGAGATCGAATGGCGTGGCAAGGGTGTCGGCGAAAAGGGCTATGATGTAGCGAGCGGCAGATGCCTAGTCCAAGTGGACCCACGCTACTTCCGCCCCACGGAAGTCGATCTTCTCCTGGGTGACGCTACCAAGGCGAAGGAGAAGCTCGGCTGGGTGCATGAGACATCCGTGCGCGAGCTTGCTGCGGAAATGGTGCGCGAAGACCTGAAGGTCATGCAGACATCTGTAGTCATGAAGGAAGCGTAATGTATGATCTGAACGGAAAAACCGTGTGGGTCGCTGGCCACAAAGGTATGGTGGGCAGCGCTGTTGTACGCCGACTCGCGTCTGAAGACTGCAAAGTTGTGGCCGCCCCTCGGGGAGAGCTAGACCTCAAGCGACAGACCGAGGTTGAAAACTTCGTGGCAGTGATGAAACCGGACGCTATCATTATGGCGGCGGCAAAGGTAGGTGGTATTCTCGCGAACGCCACCTATCCGGTCGACTTTCTTTACGACAATCTGATGATCGAGGCCAATATCTTCGCAGCAGCCCACGAAAACAATGTCGACCGCGTCCTCTTCCTCGGCTCGTCTTGCATCTATCCGAAGATGGCACCACAGCCCATTCCTGAAAGCGCGCTTTTGACCGGGCCACTAGAGCGCACCAACGAATGCTACGCCGTCGCCAAGATCACCGGCATCAAAATGGCTCAAGCCTATCGCCAGCAATACGGCCGCGACTACATCTCCGCTATGCCGACGAATCTCTACGGGCCAGGCGACAATTATGACTTGCAGTCAAGCCACGTCATCCCAGCGCTGATCCGGAAAGCGCATGAAGCTAAGCTCATAAGTGATAAGCAAATCACCATCTGGGGCACGGGCACACCACGTCGGGAATTCATGCACGTCGACGACTGCGCCGACGCATTAGTCTTCCTTCTGAAGAACTACTCTGACCATGATCACGTCAATCTCGGCTGCGGACAGGACATCACGATCCTAGAGCTGACTAGAATGATCTGCCGTGTAGTCGGATTTACTGGGGAGATCGCGCATGATCACTCTAGACCTGACGGTACACCGCGAAAGCTGATGAGCGTCGACAAGCTGCGCACTTTGGGATGGGCGGCAAAGATCACTCTCATGGAAGGCATCGAGAGTGTCTATCATGCATTTCTAAACGGGAGCTACACCGAACGGCGGTAGATAAGAGGATTTGCTGCGTCTCAGGCCTGTACGCGCTTTCGGGACCCAGAGCTAATGTAGACTGAGACAATCACTCGATGGCGATAGCGCTCATGTGAGCCAGCCGCGAGGAGCCCCGCCGGACCCGGACCCCATCCGCTCCAACCTCGTCGCCGTGAAGGTCACGGTGCGCTGCCCACGCCGACGCCGACTGCGTCAATCCTCACAAGGGTAACCGTCGATAACCGAACGCGTCTACGGTAACCGAATGTACTTCTTGTTCTCGTCCGAGGGATCTGTCGATGGGCATTCCGGACGAGCCAAAGTTTGAGCATGTTACCTTCAAAACCCGGTTAGCAACGTCGGATTTGGTATGAAATTCGGAACAAGTGGATTACGGGGCCTGGCGACAGAATTGGCAGGAGCCGCCTCTGCCCTATATGCAACGGCATTCGCGACATTCCTGCTGGAATCCGGCCTGGCCAGAATTGGCGACGAGATACTCATAGGGCGCGACTTTCGCGCCTCGAGTCCGGCCATCGCCGCCGTCTGTGCGGCGGCACTGTCCGCGCTCGGCTTCATCGTAGTCGATTGCGGCGCAGTCCCCACCCCTGCCCTGGCACTGTATGCTCAGGCGCGTAAGAGTGGTTGTTTGATGATCACAGGCTCGCACATTCCGGCCGACCGTAATGGAATAAAATTCTATCGACCCGACGGTGAGATCGACAAGGATGATGAGCGGGAGATAACGCGCATCGCCTTGCAGCTGGAGAAGCGCGGATACGTCCTTGAAGGTGCTGTTGCACGTCGGCAGCACCGGGAGGCCGAATGCAAGGCCTTGTTCATGGCGCGCAATCGAAAGCTTATGGAGATTAATGCTCTAAAGGGCTTAACGGTGGGCGTATATCAGCACAGCACAGTCGCGCGCGATCTCTTGGTTGACATTCTCTCATATCACTGTGCGACGGTCGTAACCCTGGGACGTTCGGAAGTTTTCATTCCTGTCGACACTGAAGCGGTCTCTGACGAGACTGCTCAACAGTTCAAGCTCTGGGCCAAAGAGCATCGGCTTGATGCGGTCGTCTCGGCAGATGGCGATGGTGACCGCCCACTGGTAGCTGACGACCATGGAGACCCCCTTCGCGGTGATTTGTTAGGCCTGATTACGGCGAACTTCCTGCAAGCGAAGGCAGTCGTCACGCCGGTCACATCAAACTCTGGTATCGAGACCGCAGGTTCTTTTAAAGTCGTGCGTACCAAGGTTGGATCGCCATTTGTTATTGCTGCCATGCTCGATTTGGTTGCGTCGGGTCACGAGCGCGTGGTTGGTTTCGAAGCAAACGGTGGTTTGTTGACCGGCACGGACTTTGACCCGAACGGAACTAAACTGCCAGCGCTACCTACACGCGACAGTTTTCTCCCCATCATGGCGGCACTTTCCCTTGTCAGTACAAGTGGGCAGCCACTGTCGGAGATTGGCAGTTCCTTTCAATTGCCGGCGGCGGCGGCGGATCGCTTGGAAAATTTTTCCGTCGAAAGCAGCACTCGCCTCATGACATACCTTCGTTCAGCGGAAACTAACATCGCCGCCTTCGTCGGGTCGATTGGAGTGGTAAGCAAGGTTAGCGATGTTGACGGACTTCGTATCACTCTCGCGGATAAGCGTGTCTTGCATTTGCGTCCATCCGGAAATGCCCCGGAAATGCGGTGCTACGTCGAAGCCGAAAATCGGGAGGACGCGGAGCTTTTGCTCCGGACTGGATTGGATCGAATTCGTAATTGGACGCAAGGCTAAATAAAAGCCGCCTCCCTGCGTATTCCCAGGTGACCCTGGGGTCGCACAAGCTACTCAAGCGCGATCAGAACGTCCACAGTGTCCCGGCCCTGTCCGCTTTGAAGCGAACCGGAACGCCCGTGGAAACAGCCGATCCGTACCAGCCACGGAGCATCCGGTCGCTCATGGTCAAGGCAGCGCCTTCCGGTAGCGAACAGCCGGTCCCGCACTGACCGCCTGCGCCGCATGTACGATGGCGTTGGTGTCCAGGCCGTGGTGACGGTATAGGTCCGCAATAGTCCCCGTCTGGCCGAACTGCTCGACCCCAAGCGCCTTCACGCGATGCCCGTTAACCCCACCGAGCCACGCGAGCGTCGCCGGGTGGCCGTCGATCACGGTGACGATGCCGCAGTCACGCGATAGCGGCGCGAGCAGCCGCTCGATATGACTCAGGGCGCCAATCGCGCCACGCTGCCGGGCACGTTCCGCCGCCTGCCAGCCCGCATTAAGCCGGTCCGCGGAGGTGATCGCGAGCAGCCCGACATCGCGCCGGTCCTCCGCCAGAAGACCCGTCGCGGCAATCGCCTCCGGCGCGACGACGCCTTGATAAGCAATGACGACACTCGCGTTGGGCCCAGGCGGACGCAGCCAATAGGCGCCATTGACGATGTCCCGCGCGAGCGCCGGGTTCATGTCGCGCGGCGGCTGCTCGAGCGGCCGGGTTGACAGGCGAAGATAGACCGATCCTCCGGTCTGATCACGCAGCCACGTCGTCTCATCCGGATCCCCCTCGCCATTACGTTGCATGTAATCGAAGGCAAAGCGCATGATCACGGACAGTTCGTCGACGAAGGCCGGTTCGAAGGCGCAAAGCCCATCCTGCGCCATGCCGATCAATGGGGTGCCGATCGACTGGTGTGCTCCGCCCTCGGGCGCTAGCGTCACGCCCGAGGGCGTTGCGACCAGCATGAAGCGCGCATCCTGATAGCAGGCGTAGTTTAGCTGGTCGGCCGATCGGTAGATGAAGGGATCATAGACTGTCCCGATCGGCAGCAGGCGCACGCCATTGATCGAGTGCGAGAGACCGAGCGCCCCGAGCATGATCATCAGGTTCGACTCGGCGATCCCGAGCTCGAGGTGCTGCCCCTTCGGCCCAAATTCCCAGGTAAAGGTCGACGGAATGCGTTCGGCCTTGAAGGTGTCCGCCATGGTCTCCCGGGCGAAAAGGCCGCGCCGGTTGACCCAGCCACCGAGATTGGTCGAGACCGTCACATCGGGCGAGGTGGTGACAATGCGGTCGGCAAGCAGACTGCGCTCGCGTGCGATGTCGTTCAGGATCTGGCCGAACCCCATCTGGGTCGAGAGCGGCTTGCCGGGCTGCCCCGGTGACGGAAGGGTTTCAGGCACCGGCACCGACGGCGCAGACAGCCTCCTACGCCCCTCACTGAAGAACGGCGCCTTTGCGAAGAAGGCGTCAAGTTCCGCTTCCGGCAAGGTGGCGGCCGCCCATCTGTTCCACTCCTCACCCCGCTTTACGCCCATTTGCAGGCGGTAGTCTTCCATCTGCGTGGGCGTCATCTGCCCCGCGTGGTTGTCCTTGTGTCCGGCAAGCGGCAGACCGTAGCCCTTGATGGTGTAACAGATGAAGCAGACGGGACGGTCATGCCTGGACGCCGCCTCGAAGGCTTCGAGGAGGCTCGGCATGTCATGCCCGCCAAGGTTCGTCATCAACGCCTGCAACTCGTCGTCGGAGCGGCGTTCGATCAGAGTGGTGACCGGCCCTTGGTCTCCGATCTCGTCGAGCAGCCGCTTGCGCCAGGCAGCACCCCCTTGGAAGGTCAGCGCCGAATAGAGCTGGTTCGGACAGCGCTCTATCCACTCGAGCAGCTTCTCGCCCCCCGGCTCGGCAAAGGCAGCCTCTTGCAGAGCCCCGTGGCGCAGGACCATCACGTCCCAGCCGAAGTTGCGAAAAATCTGCTCGAAACGCTGCCAGAGGCCCTCCCGGATCACGGCGTCGAGCGACTGGCGATTGTAGTCGACCACCCACCAGCAGTTCCTGAGCCCGTGCTTCCAGCCTTCGATCAGGGCCTCGTAGATGTTGCCCTCATCCATCTCGGCGTCGCCGATCAGGCTGACCATTCGGCCCTCGGCACGCTCCTTCATCCAGCCGTGACCCGAGACGTAGTCCTGCACCAGCGACGAGAACAGCGTCTGAGCAACGCCGAGACCCACCGACCCGGTCGAGAAGTCGACATCGTCGACATCCTTCGTCCGCGAAGGGTAGCTCTGCGCGCCCTTGTAGCCGCGGAAGTTCATGAGCTTTTCGTGGGTCTGGTTGCCCGCCAGATACTGAAGTGCATGGAAGATCGGCGCCGCATGGGGTTTGACCGCCACCCGATCCTGCGGGCGCAGGACCGAACCGTAGAGCGCGGTCATGATGGTACTCAGCGACGCGGACGAGGCCTGATGCCCCCCGACCTTGATCTCATCGCCCTCGCGGACGTGGTTGGCGTGGTGGATCGTCCAGGCTGCGAGCCAGGAGACGCAGCGCTCGATCTCGTGCAGATATTCCAGTTTCCTCGTCATTCAGTTTCCCGCAAATCAGCTGCCGGTCTCACAGGACCCCCGCCCAATGGTCAAAGATCGAGTTTCAACACACCTGTCGCGCGCGATACGCAGGGGATGAAGCGGTGGCCGCGTGCCTCCTTGGACAGGACGGCATCCCGATGGATCGGCTGTCCCGCCAGCATTGCGCATTCGCAGGTCCCGCACACCCCGTTCTCACACGAGGCCATCAACGGCACACCGGCCGCACGCAAGGCGGCCAGTGCCGTGGTCTCAGCCGAAACCTCAACCACCCTGCCCTCAGCCAGTTCTATGACGAATGGTTCCGGTGGCGCGCCATCAAACTCGGGAGGCTGGAAAGTTTCGAAATGAACAGTACCCTCGGGCCAGTGTTGAGCCGCGCGCCCCACAACCGCCATGAAGCCAGGCGGTCCGCAGTAGTATGTCTGCGCGTCGTCCGAACGGTTCGCCAGCAGCGCGGCGATGTTCTGCCGGGTCTGAGGCTCGTTGTCGAAATGGATCCGCACATTGCCGCCAGGAAGATCGCTCCCGATCGCCGCCAAGAGTGGCGTGAGCGCCCGGCTGCGGGTGAAATAGTGCAACTCGAAGGGCTTGGCCTGCCGGGTCAGCGCGCGCGCCATGGCCAGAATCGGGGTGATCCCGATTCCCCCTGCCAGCAGCAAAGTCGGCCCCTCGCCTGGCTTGAGCGCAAAATGGTTGCGTGGCGCGGAGACAGGCAGTGTGGAGCCGACGGCAATGGTTTCGTGGATCCACGCCGAGCCGCCACGGCCGTCATTCTCGCGCTTCACCGCGATGGTGTAGCGGCCAAGCTCGGTCGGGTCGCCGCAAAGTGAATACTGACGCACCTTCCCTTCAGGCAGATGGACGTCGACGTGAGAACCCGCTTCGAACGCCGGCAGCACAGGTTTACGTGGGTGTTTCAGGTCGATGACCAGCACGTCGCCCGGCTCCTTGCGGGCGGCGGTCACGGTCAGCTTCATGATGATGCGCGGCGACGCCATGGCGTTTCACTCGTCGATGGGCAAGATCAGATCACCGGGGCGGATCACGCCCCCGACCTCGATTGTGCAGTTCAGGCCGGAGCGGTTCAGAAGCCCCTCGTAGAGACCCGGAAGCCCGAGCAACTCCTCGATATACTTGCACGGCACATTCATCCGGGCGGCCCTGAGAATCGTTTCCCCGACCCGGAAGCGTTTGCCGACAAGATGGCTAAGCGGAACGCCTCGTGTCGTCAGATTGCGCCGGTGATCTTCGGGTCCGAGCTTGGCCTTGAAGCCCGGAATCCTGGGCTCGCCCTTCGCGATGGCGTCCAGAACTTCAGCTTCGATCAATGTCACCTCCCGAACGTCGGGACGCGCCGAATAGGTCCCCGTCCCCAGGTAGTAGCGGTCTCCGACAATGCCTTGGCCGGCAATAAGCTGCGCCTGCGCCAGCTCCTCCATTTCATAGGAGCCGGCAGGCGCGATATGGACGTGAAGCAGCTTTCCTCGCCAGGTCATCATCGCTCTCGGAAATTCGTCTCGTGGAAACCTGCTGCAAAACTGGCCTGATCAACAGCGCCAGTTGCATGGCATTTTCCCGGTCCAGTTGGCTGTTTGGAAAGAAATACGGCGGGCCCTCGGACCGTTTTCAGCGCCAGCTTTCGGCGTCGCCCCGTCTCAGTTGTTCCGCGCCGGCATCGCGTCTTGCACCTGCTTGACAACCTCTCGCAGGACCTCAACGCCCTTCCCGATCTGCCGAATGCTCAAGGCGGCATAGCCCATGACAAGTCCGACGCGATCGGTGCGGCCTTGGTCCGATGGCCGTTCGTAGAGCGGCGAGATCAGGTGTAGCCCCAGGCCAGCGTCGCGGGCGGATTCGACCAAGGCCGTTTCCCGCGATCGTGGCAGGTCATTGAACCAAACCGCGACGTGCAGTCCCGCATCTGCTCCCTGGACAGTGATGCGATCCCCGAAGCTGTGCTGCAAGGCACCCAACAACGTTTCCCGACGCTCGCCGTTCAGCCTGCGCACACGGCGGACATGGCTTTCGTAGCCGCCGCTCTCGATCAACGATGCCAGCGCTTCCTGTTCAGCGACCGGCGAATGCCGGTCTGCGAATTGTTTGGCGGTTGCGAAGACCTCCTGCAATTCGGGCGGGAGGACGAGGTAGCCGATGCGCAGCATCGGCGAGAGCGTTTTGGAGATCGTGCCGAGGTAGATGACAGCCCCGTGGTCCTCGAGACTGTGCAGCGGAGGGACCGGATTGATGTCGTAGCGATATTCGCTGTCGTAGTCGTCCTCGATCACATAGGCGTTGTTGTGCCGCGCCCATTTCAGAAGCTGATGGCGGCGCGCGATCGGCATGACGCCGCCAAGCGGAAACTGATGCGATGGCGTCACATACGCCAGTCGTGCTCCGATCCCCGCCAGCAACTCGGTCCTCATCCCGTCTTCGTCGACGATGACCGGGATGGGTGAGGCACCCGTACTGGCAAAGACCTGACGCGCCATCCTGTAGCACGGATCCTCGATGACGAAACGGTCGGCGGGATCGAGAAGCAGGCGCGCGCACAGATCAAGGCCCTGCTGCGAACCGTTCACAACTATGATCTGGTCGAGGTCGCAGCTGAGGGTCCGGGCGCGCCAGAGATAGCCCTGAAGCGCCTGGCGAAGCCGGCGCGAGCCGCGAGGATCGTCATAGGCAAGACGCAGCGGGCGCTGCCCCATCGCCTCGTTCATCGCGCGTTTCCAGACCAATGAAGGGAAATCCGACGGCGCGAGGTCGCCATAGCGGAACTCGACCTTCAGCCCAGTCGGCAGATAATCTGGCCAGGGTGACGTCGCGCGCAGCCGCTCGCCATATGCGGACAGGTGGATCGGGCCGACCCGTTGCGCGTGAGTGCGCCCCGTCCCAGGGCCCATCAACGAAGACGCAACGCGAGGTCGTGCGCCTTGACGGACTTCGATGAAACCCTCCGCAGCCAGTTGCTCATAGGCGACCGTCACCGTGGTTCGCGAAACGCCGAGGTCATTTGCCAGGGCTCGGGAGGATGGCAACTGACTGCCGGTTTCGTAGACGCCGCCGAGGATTTGCTCGCGAAGGGCTTCGTATATCTGGCGTGCACCCATCGCGTGCGAGCGCGCTGCAGACCCGGCACTTGAAGACTGGACCATCTCTTTCATCGCCAACTGGATATTTCACATTGGCCAGGTTGCCGTCAATCTTTCGGAACCCCAAGAGAGATCGCAGAGGCCGAATGACCAGCTCCCATCAATCCGAAACCGATGCTCCCACGGGGTCGCTCAACCGCACCAGCCCCGGATTTGCCACCCGGGCGATCCATCATGGCTACGATCCGGCCGGCTTTTCCAATGCCGTCCAGCCGCCAGTGTTCCTGACGTCAACCTATGGGTTCGAAAGCGTGGCAGCAAACGATGCCGCCGCCGCCCTTGGTGGACGGCTCTATGCGCGCGAATACAATCCCACGACCGAGATCCTCGAGCAGCGGCTCGCGAATCTGGAAGGAGCCGAGGCGGGGCTGGTTGTTGCCTCGGGGATGGCGGCCTTCGGCACTCTGATCCTGTCGCTCCTGTCCCAGGGCGATGAACTCATCGTCCACAAGACGCTTTATGCGAACACGCTTGCCATGGTCGAACAGGCGGTCCCCCGCTTCGGCATCAAGGTCGTCGCGGTCGATCTGTCAAATCCCCACAATCTCGATGCTGCGATCACCGAGCGGACGCGGCTGGTTTTCTTCGAGACGCCGGTGAATCCGCTGAGCCGCATCCTCGACATAGCGGCAATTGCCGAGCGCGCTCACGCGCGCGGTGTGAAGGTTGCCGTGGACAGCACCTTCGCCTCGCCCGCGCTCCAGCGACCGCTTGAGCACGGGGCGGACATCGTGCTCCATTCGATGACCAAGTACATCAATGGTCATGGCGATGCCCTTGGCGGGGCGCTTCTCGGCGACGCCCAAACGCTCCGTACGCTGCATGAAACGGGCCTGCGCTACATCACCGGCGCAGCGCTCTCGCCCCTGTCAGCTTTCCTAATCCTGCGCGGTCTAAAGACGCTGACGCTGCGTATGGAACGGCACAGCGCCACGGCCCTTGCGGTGGCTCGGGCGCTGGAAGCGCACCCGGCGGTGGCATTTGTGAGTTATCCGTTCCTCGACTCGCACCCTGATCAGGTGACGGCGCGAAAACAGATGTCCAACGGATCGGGCATGTTGGCCTTTGGCCTCCACGCTGGATACGAAGGAGCGCGCCGGATGATGGACCGGCTCAACCTGATCATTCGCGCCGTCAGCCTCGGCGATGCCGACAGCCTCATCTATCATCCAGCAAGCCTCACCCGTGCTCGGCAGCCGATCCGCAAGGATGCCCATTTGGCCGATGGAGTCGGCGAGGATCTCATGCGTCTCTCGGTGGGGCTTGAAGACGCTGATGACCTGATCGCCGATCTGCGGCGGGCTTTGGACGTCTTGTAATGACCTGGCGTGCGGCCACCTCTGCGCTCACACAAAGATCTGGAGCCTTGCCATGGCATTCCTGAGCGGTCTTTCCGCGTTCCCCATCACCCCGACCAATCGTGACGGCCGCGTCGATAGCGTTGCCCTGCGCAGGCTGATTGCTCGGCTTGGCATTGCTCAGGTCGATTCCATCGGTCTTCTCGGCAGCACCGGCACATACATCTATCTGTCGCGCGAGCAACGGCGGCGGGCGCTCTCCGAGACCTTGGACCAAACGGCGGGGCAAATGCCGGTCGTGGTGGGTGTGGGCGCGCTGCGCACCGATGAAGCCGTGGGGCTCGCGCAAGACGCCAAGGCCCTTGGAGCAGCTGCGGGTTTGCTTGCCGCCGCCTCCTACACCCCGCTTACTGATGACGAGGTGTTCGAACATTTCTCCACTGTGGCGCGCGAAAGTGGCCTGCCGATCGTCGTCTACGACAATCCAGGAACGACGCATTTCCATTTCAGTCCACCCCTTGTCAGCCGCCTGGCAAAGGTGGCTGGGATTGTCGCCATCAAGAATCCGACAGACAAAAGCGATGCGATCAAGAACCACCTGACCGCCCAGAGGCGCACACTGCCGGAAGGGTTCTCGATTGGCTACAGCGGCGACTGGAACGCCGCCGAGGCCATGATCGCCGGCGCCGACACATGGTACAGCGTCCTTGCGGGCATCCTGCCCGAGGTCTGCATGACGATCGTCACAGCGGCGCAACAGGGCGATGCGGCCGAAGCGCGACGGATCAATGCCGCGCTGGTCCCGATCTGGAGCCTCTTCAAGGAGTTCTCGAGCCTTCGCGTCGTCTATGCACTCGCTGAATTGCTCGACGTTTGCAGTGCCGAACCCCCGCGTCCCATCCTGCCTCTGCCCCCAGCAGCGAAGCGCCAGATCGCCGCCGCGTTGAAAGGTTTGCCATCGGATGCCAGCCGGTGAACAGCAAACCCCGTTCGGCAAGTGAAAGGAAGTGCATGTATTTACCCGCTCATTTCGAGAATTGATCGAAAACAACGCACTCGGCGTGCTGATAGCCATGGCTGGAGCGGTCTCGACGCCAATCACACCCCTTCGAACTCGACAATCGACTGCGGAGGTACAGACTGCGCAGGGCACTCCGCCCATGCCGCACCGTTCGCCTTCAAACTAGGAATCGGTGGTTTGTCCATTTAAATGGCATCGAGCCGGCGCTTTACTCCGGCCCGGTGCGCGCATTGAAGCCGGTGCCAATGCCGCCGGCGAACACCAGATTTCCGTCCTCGACATTCGCCAGAGCACGCTTCCCGACCGCCGTAACTGTTGCCGGGTTCGCAGCCGATGACGATGAACTCATCACTCAGCACGCATTTTGTCTCACCCATTCTTGGCGCCGGCCGGATCGATATGGACTGACACGCAGCTTGGAGACGATGCCGTCGAGGCCGAACTGGCAGACTTGCGCGAGAATGTCGCTGCCGCCGCTGATCTCGTCGCTCAGAACGATGCCGTTTGGGCGGCGTCTCAGCAGGTTAACTAGCGCTTTGCGCCGATCGACGAGTGGCCGATCGCGAAGACCCTCGCCGTCGATCTTGAGCAGGTCGAAGCCGGCAAGCATGGTCCTGACGTCTCCCGCCGCGGCCAAGAACCCGCTGAAGACTGGGAATGCGCGACAAGCCTTCTGGTCAACGACGAACGCCTCACCGTCTATTATCGCGTCCGAGGCGCCGAGCTCGGCCACCGCCCGGGACGATAGTCGGAAACCTGAGGGTCCAGTCGTGGAGGTTGCGGGTCGAGGTAGGCCCCCATCGATAGTCCTCCCATTTCATTTCGTGTAGCCAATCAGGGCCCTGCCGGACGCGGCCGACCAGCGGTCGATGTTCGCGACGACCCGAATGTCCAGTCTCGTGTAACTCAGCCTAAAGCGGCCTGTCCGCCCAAAAAATGACATTCAGTTGCCTCCAGCCTTTCGACACGACCCACTTCACGATCTCGTAACTCGCCAACCTAGCGGCTTGTTGCTTGAGCTGCGCGTTCCTAGGGTGTGGTCGCTAGGCCTCAGCAACAAGAGCTCGGTTGCCAGGCGGGCGGAGGCTCAACGAGATAGCCAGCTCAGGACAAGGAGAGCAAGCAATGGTCGCTTTTACCCTCAATGGCGAGGCGCGAACACTCGACGTCGATCCAGAGATGCCGCTGCTCTGGGCGGTCCGTGACGTCATCGGACTCACGGGAACGAAATTCGGTTGCGGGCTTGCCCAGTGCGGCGCTTGCACGGTTCACGTTAACGGCATGCCGACGCGCTCGTGCCAGACCGCAGTCGGCGACATCGAAGGAGCCTCGATCACCACCATTGAGGGTGTGTCGGGCAAGATAGGCGAAACGGTCCAGGCCGTGTGGGCCGAGTTCGACGTACCTCAATGCGGCTATTGCCAGTCTGGCCAGATCATGTCGGCCGTGGCCCTCCTTACAGAAACGCCTAAGCCGACGGACGATGATATTGATTCGGCGATGAGCGGCAATCTCTGCCGCTGCGCCACCTATCATCGCATCCGCGCGGCCATCCACGAGACCGCCAACCGGCTGGAGACTTGAGGCATGTCGCAGTTTCTCTCGAAGCATAACTCCGTGCGGCCCACGCGCCGCCGGTTCCTCGTCGGCGCGGGCGTCACCACCGCTGGCCTCGCCGTGGGCTACCGGCCAGTGCTGGCGGCGTCCGACATCGCACAAACGACTACTGCAAAGGTTCAGGCGAACCCCTTCCAGACCTATGTCGAGATCACAAAGGAGAACCGAATCATCATCTACTCCTCGCAGTTCGAGATGGGACAAGGCTCCTATTTCGGCATCGCCACCCTGGTTATGGAAGAGCTCGACGGCGACTGGGCGCAGGTGGACGTGGTCGGCGGATATGGCAATACCGCGCTCTACGGCAATGTCGCCTGGGGCGGGGCCGCACAGGTAACTGGTGGCTCCACGTCGATGAGTTCGTCGTGGGAACGCTACCGCAAGGCGGGTGCTGCCGCACGGGCCTTGCTGGTGGCGGCCGCGGCGCAGCGGTGGGATGTGCCAGCCGGCGAGATCAAAGTCGCTTCCGGGGTCGTGTCGCACGCCTCAGGGATGCAGGCGCGCTACGGTGACCTGGCTGAAGCCGCAGCGGGAATGCCGGTTCCCGACGACGTGCCGCTAAAGCCGCGCGACAAGTGGGCCCAGATCGGATCGGACAGCCTCAAGCGCTACGATTCCGCCGGCAAGACCAACGGCGCGCAGACCTACACGATCGACCTCATGATGGAGGGACTCCAGACGGCCGTTATGATCCATCCGCCGAAGTTCGGCGCCGAGATCGAGAGCTTCGACGCAACCAAGGCCAAGGCACTCGACGGCATTGTCGATGTCGTCCAGACGCCGCGAGGCATTGCCGTGGTTGGCAGGGACACCTGGACGGCGCTGAAGGGCCGCGACCTCGTGGAGGTGACCTGGAACGAGGAGAAGGCCGAAGAGCGCGGCACGGCCGAGATCATGGCCGAATACAACAAGGCAGCAGACGATCTGGGCGCGGCAACCGCGCGCGACGACGGTAACACTCCCGCAGCGTTCGCCAGTGCTGAGAAAATCATCGAGGGGCACTACGAATTCCCCTATCTTGTTCATGCTTCGATCGAGCCACTCAACGCGGCCGCCCGAATCAACGAAGACGGCACCATCGACGTCTGGGGCGGACACCAGATGCCCGACCTTTATCAGGCGGCTGCCGCTCAGGTAGGCGGCACCACGCCGGACAAGGTGAGGCTGCACGTGATGAAGACCGGCGGCAGTTTCGGCCGCCGCGCGGTCTTGGATGCAGATGTCATCATCGAAGCTGTTTCCACAGCGCGTGCACTGGGACGCGGCAAGCCAGTGAAGGTGCAGTGGACCCGCGAGAATGACATGCGGGGTGGGCGGTACCGGCCGGCCTATGTGCACGCAGTCAAGGCGGGGCTCGACAAGAAAGGCAATGTCGTCGCTCTCCATGACCACATCGTGGGCCAATCGGTCTTGGGCGGTTCGACCTCTGCGGCGATGATCAAGAACGGCATCGATCCAACCTCCGTAGAGGGCGCCACCAACCTGCCCTATGCGATCCCGAACCTGAAGGTCGAGCTGACCACCACGGACGTGAACATCCCGGTGCTGTGGTGGCGTTCGGTAGGCTCCACCCACACCGCTTACGCGGTGGAAACCCTGATCGATGAGCTCGCCGCCGCTGCGAACCGTGATCCGGTCGACTTCCGCTTGTCAATGCTCGGTCACCATCCACGGCATGCCGCCGTGCTTAAAGTGGCTGCTGAGAAGGCAGGCTGGGACAAGCCTCTGCCGGAAGGCCGTTTCCGCGGCGTGGCCATGCATGAAAGCCTCTCGACCTATGTCGCCGATGTGGTGGAGATCACCCTCAACGATGAAAATGGTTTCAAGGTCGACCGCGTCGTCTGCGCGGTAGATTGCGGCACCGCGATAAATCCTGACCAGATTCGCGCTCAGATGGAGGGCGGTATCGGATTCGGGCTAGGCGCGATCCTCCAGGAGGAGCTGACCCTGAAGGGCGGTGTCGTAGACCAAGAGAACTACGATACCTATACACCGCTCAGGATCGAGCAGATGCCGCGAGTCGAGGTGCACATTGTGCCGTCCGAGGAGCCGCCCACGGGAGTTGGTGAGCCAGGTGTGCCGCCGATCGGCCCGGCCGTCGCCAACGCGCTACGGGCGGCGACGGGCAAGACTATCCGCAAGCTGCCGATTATAAAGAACATGTCAGGAATGACACCATGAAACAGCCGCGATGAAGATCGCGCCGTTTTCGAACGCCTCCTGACAGGCGCTCATTTCCATGGGTCAAATTCCGGCGGCTGCCCGCTCCAATAGCCGGTTTGGAGACGGCACCCCGTGTTCTGAACGACCACAGACGGGCCTTGGCGCCGGTTCCACTGAAGAACCGCTTTCGAGACGCAGATGCGTCCACTCCATTGAAGAGCACAACCGTATAGCACCAGGAAGGCTAGCTACCTCCATCGCTTCGGAGACCCAGGAACCCTCAGAAAACCGAACCTCCCGAGCTCAGAGGCGCTCGTGATCACAATCGCGCTGGTGCGTGGATCATTGTTCAAGGGTTTGCCGATAGGCAGGCGAGATGGCCGATCGACATGATCTTCGCCCGATGCCCTACAAACACAATGCCAGCCGCTGTCACGGAGTCGCGAAGACGAAGGCAATGAGGGTCGACGCCGATACTCGTCGTTTGGTTGACAGAGCGCTTGGAATGCCATGCGCTTCACATCGGAGTAGCCATCCGGGAAGCCTGAAGCGCTTTGAAAACGCATGTGCTGCGGCTGTTATTTATAGCGTGGATGACTTTGATCAAAACAATCGATTTCATCACTCTTCCGGAATCGTGCATGGACAAAAAAGAGCCTCACGCACCAATCACACGCTGCTCTATCGCGTGACGAAAGCTGCCTTAGGAATAATCCAAAGGAGAAAATCTTCGATGCGCCCTGACGTGCAGTGGAGGTCGTGCCGAGAAAGTGAGTTGCAACTGGCCGACAAAGTCGGGCGGTGCGACCATGGTCGCTTCGGAGAATGAAATCGGGCCAGTTCACGGGGGCGGTACTGTTATTCGTCGACGGCCGCCCTTCCCAAGAACAGGCGGCATCGCAAGTTGGTTCTGCCGATGAAAACGACATCGCCGGATACATGTCAGCAGCCGCTCAGGATTGGATGATCCAGCCAAGCTCTCGGCGTGATGGCACTGTAGGCGTCACAGTCGAAGCATCTCATTGATCGTTTATGAGGCTTTCTTCGATGCCGCTGATGCCTGACGGGCGGTCGCAGCTGCAGGCGACAACACGGCCTATTTAGTTGGAAACAGTCGAGGTAAGCCAATTTGGCTTCCCCGTTACTATCTGGAGAAAGAAATGCTGTGCCTAGGAATCAGCGGCGGACTTGACCAAGTCCATGAAAACCGATTCGAACGTCCGAACGCCTTTATGCACGACGGCGCCGCGGTGCTCGTCCGAGACGGAAAGGTGATAGCCGCCGTAGAAGAGGAACGCCTCAATCGAATCAAGCACTCGAACAAGCTGCCAAGTGGTTCGATTCAATACTGTCTCTCGACGGCCGGGGTTCAGCTCAGCGACATTGATCGTGTCGCGGTCTACGCCAGCGAGCCCTATGCCAACGCCATGCTTGAAGGTATGTCCGCTTCCCAACCGGACATTCTCTCCACTCCGTTGGATGCTAAAATGTTGGTGCAGAACCTGTTAGCGCGTGAGTTCGGCACTAAGTTGGACAGTTCGCGTATTTCATTCGTAGGTCATCATCAGGCGCACGCCGTGAGCGCCTTTGCAATGTCGGGCTTCGAACAAAGTCTCATTCTAGCGATTGATGGCTGTGGTGATTTCCTGTCGGGCCTTGTGGCGGTAGGGTCTGGCACAGAAATTACGCAAATCGAGGCTTTCCCGGAGGACAATTCTCTTGGGCTGTTTTATCTCGAGACGATCCGCTGTCTCGGCTACGGCATGTTCGACGAGTATAAGGTAATGGGACTCGCGCCCTATGGCGACCCCGCTCCCTATCGCGAGCTCTTCGAGCAGTTCTACGAGCTCTCCGCCAACGGTGGCTACCGTGTTCACCTCGACCGCATCGGTCCGGCGTTGCTCCGCAACATCGAGATCAGGCGAAAGGGAATGCCTTTCACCCAGCAGCATCGAGATGTGAGTGCGTCACTGCAGGAAGCGCTTGAGCGGATCGTGTTCCACATTCTCCGGCACCACCGTGAGGCCACCGGCATGAAGCGGTTGTGTCTGGCGGGAGGGGTAGCCCACAACTGCACGATGAACGGCAAGCTGCTGTATTCAGGGCTTTTCGAAGACATCTTCGTGCAACCCGCGTCTCACGACGCTGGCTGCGCGTTGGGAGCTGCGCTGATAGTCTCTAACGAGATGGGCCGCCCCGCGCCGCGTGAGCGACTGCAGGAGGTCTATTGGGGTCCTGATCTCGGGAGCGACCGCGCCGTGGAACAGGAACTGAATGCATGGTCCGGACATCTCGAGGTTGAACGCTCTTATGACGTAGCGAGCAGTGCAGCCCACTGGATCACCAACGGCGCCGTGATCGGCTGGGTGCAGGGTCGTTCGGAGTTTGGGCCACGTGCGCTGGGCAACCGCAGCATTCTTGCCGACCCTCGGCCCGCTGCAAACAAGGACCGGATCAATGCCATGGTCAAGAAGCGCGAAGGCTATAGGCCTTTCGCACCATCTGTGCTGGAAGAGGATGCGAGCGAATTTTTCGACCTCCCGGACGGTAAGCACGAATTTCCATTCATGAATTTCGTCGTTCGCGTGCGTGACTCAAAGCGCGCCTTGTTGGGTGCCATTACGCACGTCGACGGTACGGCTCGGCTGCAAACAGTATCGCGCGATGCCAACCCCGCTTACTGGGAGGTCATCAATGCGTTCAAGAAGCGGACAGGCACTCCAATTCTGCTCAATACGTCCTTTAACAACAATGCTGAACCGATCGTGGATACGGTTGCAGACGCGATTGCCACATTTTTGACGACAGAGCTGGATGGACTTGTGGTCGGGCCCTTCCTGGTAAAAAAACGGGCTGCAACGCTGCAGGATTGGACTGCGCTTGCGATTTCATTGCCTCCCTCAGTCTCCCTCCATCAAACCCGTGCTTACACAGCGCGAGATCATCAGGAGACTGTCTGCGAGATTATTCCGAACCACTCCAGCATTGACAGTGTGCGAATTTCAAACGACCTGTTTAATCTGCTGATGCGGATTGAGGGCGAAGCCGTGTTAAGCGATCACCTCAATATAATTGCGCCGGATAAGGCTAAGCATGAAGCTCTGCTGGAGGACCTGCGAAGACTGTGGGAGCAGCGCCTGGTTCGGCTGCATCCCTCACAAGCTGCTCGGATGGATCATGGGTCCGATAAAACGCCGGACCAGCCTAACAGGCTATCAATGTGATAGAGATGCCGCTCAAGCTCGGCCAATCAATAGTGTTCATCGATCCCGCCTGCGAGCTCACCGCTGTGATTAGGGGGGTCGAGGTCGCCCTGGTCAGTATGCTTAGGAATGCTATTGAATGGGTCGTGTGCCTGGGTTGGAAAGGCGGGTCTGGCCTCACCGGACTTCTGTGTCGAGAGGTCCAGCCCGCAAAACTTTAGAAACTGGCGATGATGACCTAAGCGGCGAAGATCGCCGGCTTCGGCAACGACGGTCAATGCCTCGATCGGTCCGATGCCCGGGATTTGTCGCAGGAGCTGATAATCCTGGCTGTGCCGCAGCAGATCGTCGGCCTGTGCTTCGATCTCATTGCGGTGCCGGATCAGGCTGCGTGCTTCGTCAATGACCATCTGGAACATGCGAATGGCAGGCGCATCAAGTCATCCAGTGGCAGCGGCAATCCGATCGATGGGCGCGCCGTCTCGAAAACATCGTCAGAATCTGTGTCTTGCTGACCTTGCGGCCGACGGCATCCCAAGCTGCTGCCACAAACTCCTCCTTCGTCAGCGCCGTGAAGCTTGCTGGGGTCGGAAAGGCATGGAGGAAGGCAAAGAACCGATCGCTGCGGCTGTTCCCCCGGAAGCGATCGATCTCGGGAAAATACAGCGGCTGGTAGTGTGTCAGCATGCGGTGCTGGATCTCGGTCTAGGCCCTGGCGATCGCTTCATGTGTCTTCGACAGTTCATGCACTTCGTTGATGCCGGCTCGCAGCGGATCATGGTAGACCTGCGTCGCCTGTATCCTGAGCATGTGTAGGATCACCTGGGCATCGATCTTCTTGCCGAATATGACGCCGAAGGCCTAAGGAAGCCCAGGCATCTGTTCTCGATTTTGCCTACTAGGCTGACGAGAAGGTCGCGTGCCGACAGCAGCACCCGCACGACACAGGTGCCGTGGCTCTTGATGCGAACCTGCTTAAACCATCCGGTCCGTCCGATCTGAGCAAGGCCCGCCGCTCGCGGCGGCCCGATTTGTCCGGCATCATCGAGAGGGCGGCGCTTGACACGATCGGAAGTCCGCGCTTCGTTAACTCGTTCCAGAGCCAGATCGCAAGCGGTCACGGCTCCATGCCGATCCGCTCCGTCTCCGCAGCTCCACAGTCCCGCCCGCATCTCCCGGTCGCGCCCGGGTAGCCATTGCGCTGCAAGGCGGGTCTGATCGCTACGGCGGCGCCGCCACCATCAGTCGGTTCGGCGACAAAGCCAATCATCTCCCGTAAGAGAAGTGCTTTCGGGCAAGTTCCGCAGGTTCAAGGAGATCGTTGACGGCGCCGCCACTTGGGAGCTGCGTCGAGTGCATGGTCGAGCTTGCCGCCCAAGGTACGTGGCTTCGAAATGCGTGCGATTGCGCCTCATTCAAGACCGGTAGCGGGTGGTCGCCGACATACAACGGGGCGCCGGCGACTGAAACGAACCCGTCGGCCACGACGGAGCAATCCTGCCGCCTGACCAGGCGCGTGGAGTATCACAACGGTGACCACAGCGTCGCTTCAGGCCGTCAAAAGCTATTGCCGTGCGTCAAGGCGGGCTAGGTGACCCGTCGGAGGCCGGCACCAGCGGCTTTGTCGGGACAAGACCATGCTATTGGGATTTGGCCGCCGCAGCCGCGAGCATCGCTTCTCCCATCGCAATGGCCCCTTGGGCACGCAGCATTTCACCAGGGTTCTGAATGTCGCGCACCTCTTTGTTCTGGCTGAGTTTTGATTTTCCAACCAGGCCGGTGATCTCGATCTCCAGGGCGACGATTGCCTTGACCATCGTGTCGATGAAGTCCCTCGGCGCGTCGCCCATCTTCCATGGGACCGGCTGGGAGGTTTCTTGCATATGAGTGAGCTTCGCCACGTTGCGGCGCACATACCGCTCATCATCCCGGACAGTGATGCGTCCGTGGGCATGGACGACGAGATAGTTCCACGTCGGCACCTGCTTGTGGAATTCATGCTTGCTTGGATACCAGTTCGGCGAGATGTAAGCGTCGGCCGCACGGAAGATTACGAGAACCTCATCGCCATTGGCGACTTCCTCCCAGACTGGATTCTTGCGGGCAACATGGCAATTGAGGACGCCCTTGTCTCCCTTCGAGCGGTCGAGCTCAAAGGGGACGTGGTTCGCGTCGAGGATGCCTTTGCTGTGGGTGACCAGGATACCGAGCGGGTGTCTCTCGATAAGCTCGAACAGGGCGTTCTGATCGGGGACGGCAAAATGTGGCGGAACGTACAACGCTAAATCTCCTGTCGTGAATGGCGGCTGTTAGTGATCGGCGAAATCTTACGGAACGGGCCCCTGAATCTTCGCTGCCGTCGACGAGTGCCCCGGATCTCGGTGTCCACTACGCTCAAGCACCGCCATCGTGAAGTGGGCGGGCACATCAGATGCCGCCGCGTATGCGTGCGGTTGATCAGTGACAAGCCGCGCACTCTCGCCTTCGCTTAATATTACCACATGGGCACCTACCACAACGCTCAGGGCACCCTGACTGACCGAGATCAGCTCGCGCGTATCCGGACTATGAGCGTCCGCGGAAAACACGTCGCCCGGCATAATGACCCAGCTCCACAATTCGAACATCGTGCGCCCCGAGGTCGATGAATGAAGTTGTGCAAAGCTTCCCTTGGCGCTTGTCCAAAGTGTCCTTGTCTCTGTCCGCTCAATAGGAAGGCGAACTGTGGAAGCCTCGTCATTCAGCAAATCGGCCACGGAGAGCGAAAACGCCGCCGCCAGTCGGCAAAGTATGCCGATACTAGGGTTCGCCTTGCCTTGCTCCAGCGAGACGACGGTTCCTTTGGACAAGCCGCTCAGTTTTGCCAGTCGATCCAGGGTCAGATTTTGGTCGCGCCTCAAGTCTCGGATTCGAACCGCTATAGCTTTGCCAAGCACCTGCTCGGAACCCATCGCTGTCGTAACATCGGTCATTATATTGACTTAGGACCTCGGCTCACCTATTGTGGTCAGTATAATGACCAGGCCGAAATTGCAACTGCCCGTTAGGAAGGAAATGACCGATGCGTTTTGAGACGAAGGCGATCCACTGCGGCCGAGGGGTCGACGCGTCCACGGGGGCCGTATCCATGCCGCTGCATACCAGCACGACGTTCGAACGCGGTGTCAACGGGTCATTTCCGTCCGGCTTCGAATACACAAGGGATGGAAATCCTACACGCAATGCGTTCGAGGCGGCCATGGCGACGCTTGAGGGAGGGGAAGACGGCATCGCCTTCGCTTCGGGCATGGCCGCAATCGCTGCAGTATTCGAGAGCCATCCGTCGGCGGGTCGGATCGTTCTGCCGGATGACATGTATTTCGGCATTCGTTCGCTGATCGAAGAGACCGACATTGGGTCTCGCTTCGACTTTGCCCCAGTCGACATGCGCGATTTGGACGCTTTGCGCGCCGCGGTGACATCGAAGCGGACTGGCCTCGTCTGGATCGAGACGCCGTCAAACCCGATGATCCGCGTTGTCGACATTGCGGCCATCTGCGCAATCGCGCACGAGGCAAACGCCTTGGCGGTGGTGGACAATACGTGGGCCACCCCAGTGCTTCAACTGCCACTCGAAATCGGGGCAGACGCGGTGATGCACTCGGCGACAAAGTACATTGGCGGCCACTCGGATTTGATGGCCGGTGTCGTCATTGTCCCAAACGCGTCACCCCTCGGTCGCCCATTGCGGATGGTCCAGAAACACAAGGGCAGCGTCGCAGCGCCCTTCGACTGTTGGCTGGCGTTGCGGGGTCTGCAGACATTGCCGGTCCGCATGCGCGCCCATTGCGAAGGCGCCCAGAAAGTGGCCGAGGCCCTGGCGTCTCATCCCCGCGTCGAAAAAGTGCTCTTTCCTGGTCTGCAAACTGATCCGGGACACGATCTTGCTACGCGGCAAATGAGCCATTACGGAGCGATGCTATCTTTTATCGTCGAGGGCGGAGCCGATGCTGCAATGGCCGTGGCCGGCCGCCTGAAGATTGTTGTCCGGGCGACAAGCCTTGGCGGGACGCATTCTCTGATTGAGCATCGCGCATCCGTTGAAGGTGCGAAGTCCAAAGCGCCAGGTGGATTGCTGCGAATTTCTGTAGGGCTTGAACATCCTCAGGACATTATCGATGACCTGATGCAGGCCCTAGGCGAAACCTGCAAAGCGGGAGTCCAATGACGGGTGCAAGACTCTGGCGCCGCTTTATGTGGCGGCTGGCGCAGCCGACGATCGGCAGAACAATGTTCCTGCTGAGTAGAACGCACGTCCTCTGGTGAACCGCTATCGCCGTGTCGCATCGTCTCGGGCGCGTGGTCGCATGGGTGATGAACGTCTTCGGGTTTCTGGACGATGGCCACGCGCTCGACCGGAAGCGGAAATACCCAGATTTGCCGTTGACCTACTGCTGCTCGACCTCGTCGGAGATCGCGTTCAACAGATGGGATGGATGTGCTGGCACTACGGCAGTTTGACAAGCCGGCCATCGGGGCGCTAGCACCGTCCAAAGCCAAGAGTCGCAGGGCAGAACTGACCGCACCAAGCGGGCTGCGGGACCCATCAGCTAACGGCCAGGTTGGTACCTCAACGCGCATCAGCACCGTGGATGCCACATTGTCCTTGTTGCGAGCGCGATCTCGGAACTTCGTTGTGACGCAGTCAGTGCACAGAGCCGCACCGCTGCAAGCAAATGAGCGGAAGAACGACACCCAGTGGAGGCGAGAAGTGATGCGGCGTCAAGATCCTCCGCGCTTTGCGGCAAACACACTGATCCCTCTTCACAACCCGGTCTTTCGTTCTATCTGGACAGCCACGCAGATATCCAGCCTTGGCTGGCTGGTGCAGAGCGTGGCTATAAGCTGGCTCATGGCCACGATTTCAGCCTCCGATCTGATGGTTGCGCTCGTACAGGCTGCATCGACACTGCCCGCGTTCTTCCTGTCGATCCTTGCTGGAGCCATTGCAGACAGCTTCAGCCGCCGTGGCGTGATGCTTGCCGGACACTGCCTGATCGCACTGGCATCCACGGCGCTGGCACTCTCTGTGGGACTGGGCTTTGCTAGTCCATGGCTGATCCTGGGACTGAGTTTCTTGGCCGGATGCGGCTTTGCCTTGAACGATCCAGCCTGGCACGCCTCGGTCGGCGATATCCTGGAAAAGCGCGACATACCCGCTGCAGTGACGCTGATGTCGGTGGGGTACAACGTGGTTCGGAGCATAGGACCGGCGCTGGGCGGTGTAATCTTAGCTTTGCTGGGCCCCCTTACGGCTTTCGCCCTCGCTGCGCTAAGTGACCTGGTCCCGTTGAGCGCTGTTTTGCGCTCACAGTGGCAAGTTCGCTCTTCGCCTCTTCCGCGCGAGCGGATGACTACGGCCATTCATGATGGCATGCGATTCACGGCGATATCCTCAGAGATCAGAGTGGCGATCGTGCGTGCAACCCTGTTCGGGCTATCAAGCATCTCGATCCTTGCTTTGCTCCCCCTCCTGGTTCGCGACCAACTGGCGGGAGGGCCAATTGTGTACGGCGTGCTATTGGCCGGCTTCGGCACAGGCGCCTTCATCGCCGGCATTGGCAGCAGCTACTTGAGACGCATCACGTCCCAGAACCGATTGATCACGCTCGCATCCGTTGCTTGCGCAACGTGCTGCCTTTTGATGGCCCTCACATCGTCGGTGGCTGTGGCGGCGATCGCGCTTGCAATCGGTGGCGCTGGCTGGGTTGTCACCTGGACCGGAACCGACGTGTGTGTGCAGTTGGCAAGCCCAAGGTGGGTCGTTGGTCGCACCCTGTCCATTTATTACGCCCTGACCTACGGCGGCATGGCAGCGGGTAGCTGGATCTGGGGTGCTGTCGCGCAGTACTATTCGCTGACGTGGGCTTTGGAAGGTGCTGCAGCGGCACTGTTGCTGGGCGCGGCTGTGGGAAAGCTATTGCCGGTGCGGCTATGGGAGGAATCGGATCAAGCGGCCGTCGACTTCAGGCCACCAGAACTGGCCCTCCCTTTGAAGCCCAGGAGCGGTCCGATCGTGATCAAGGTGGAGTACTCGATACTCGAGGAGAGTATCGATGAATTTCTGAGCTGCATGCGCGAAAGGCGGCGCGTTCAGAGCCGCGCCGGTGCGCGGGACTGGACCCTCCAGCGAGACCTTCAGAAGTCGACGCTTTGGACCGAGACATTCCGCACGCCGACATGGACGGACTATCTTCGTCTAAACCATCGACTAACGGTGAATGACAGGGACATAGGCGAGCGCCTTGCCGCTCTGCACATGGGTGATTCTCCGCCTCGCATCTCACTTTCAATCGAGCGGTCGACAAGCCCCGCCCCCGGCAGCCAAGTCCAGCCTGTGCCTTTTGTATCGCGCCCGTGAGAAAACCAAGACTTGTCTGGGCTTGCAAACGGAACGAGCTACTCCTTAATTTGCCTGCCCGGATTGCAAATCGTTCCGGCCGGTTAGGCGAACATGAGGATTCGCGTGGCAATTATGTCCATCACGGGTCCCATGTTCAGCCCGAGACCCCCCTCTCTGCCGCCAGATCGGCTTGAGCACGGATTCAGGTCGCCTGTCCTTTGCATAGCGGCGGGCAACGAATAGCGAGGGGGCGGAGGGTATCCCCGTCTGTGAAGCGGGCAGAGGAGGATCCGCAAGTCGGGTTGCTGGGGAGACGGGCCGCGCGCCTCTTTCCGCCTAGTTTTCTCCGTTACAAAGTCCCCCGGGACGGACTGCCAGTTCACGCCAGGGCCAACAGCATGCTCGCACGGGCGACCGCCGCGTCTGCCGGTCCTGCGAGTAGAATAAGATCGGGAAGTGCGGCTTCATCCTCGATGCCAGAACTCGCGTCGCCGTACCGCGGCCGCCAGAGCCCCTTGCGCTGTCACGAGTCAGCCCACCTTTCTAGCTGGCAGCGCATCGGGAGCCGATCCGCAGCACCTGTCGGCGCGCCTTCCGTGTCAACGCAGAACATGGTGCATATTCCCAGCGCTTTTTGACAGAGCGAACTACAAAATGCAGAACACAGACTCTCCGCCAAATGAATGCTGCCAGCAAGCAGCAGGCGGAGGAACTCCGTCTGGGCTGAGTATGTGTTTCAACGCAGACAAATAAATTATAGCCAGTTCACGAAACGCCGGGCCCGCTCCTCTGGCGTCCGATCATCCAGGAAATCCCCTCGGCGCGCACCACGCCAGACACCTCCTTGCCGATTTGATGCTCAAGCACCGGCCGCCAAGGCACCAGCGTGAACTCGCGCGATTTCTCGATGACACCGTATTTTCCGTCGGCGAGCTCGACGCAGCAGCGCAGCGTTCCGTCTATTCGATTGCCATGCTGCGCTTCAGAATACGAGAGCCCGAGTTCGTCCGAGAGCTGACTGGCAACACGGTTCAGCTCTCGTTGGCGCAGCATTGAAAGCATGTTGGCGCGATAGATGACCCGATCCTGCGCATCATGGGCAAGACCTTGCGCGATCAGCCACTGCTGTCGGCGGGCCTGGATCTGACGTACTTCGCGACCGAAGCCAGAGTCGCGCAAGGACTCAGGGTGGGCTGATACCAGCTCCTGGTCGATCCAGGTGGCGCCGTCGAAGCCTACTTGGCTCTCCAGCGGCATTGATGAGAGCTTGTCGACGACAACAGGCTGGGCCCTCGCTCGCTGACGCTCGTAATCCGCAACGCGGTTGAGATGGTCGGGCGCGACTGTCCATGTGCCGTCCGGCTCGCGCTCGACGCCACCGGTCGCACGGCGGATCGCCTCCAGTCGCCGCACGTGCGTTTCGGCAAAGCGTTCGGTGGCCGAGGGGTCATGCTTGAGATGGATATCGATGCTGTAGCGCCCGTCGTTGACCGTGGCGATGCCGGCAATTGTGCGGTCGACTTTTCTTGGCCCGGTGTCCCTCGGCCTGACCCGCACTATGCAGCCCTCTGGTGTCGGTTGGGTGGCCTCGCCTTTGCCGATATCAAAATAGTGGCTTTTGCCGTCCACGCCGTCGACGACGAGGTAATGGCGGTCAGTGATTTCGTCGGCCAGCCCGCGCCCGACGACACGTCCGACCACGGTTTGAGCCGACCCGTCGGATCGATCGTGGATAAGATGGTCGGCGGCACTGCGGACGAGCCCCTTGCCGGTCAGCTCGCGATGGATGGTCTTGACGATATCGCCGCGCGCGCCGATGCGGCGTAGCGTGGCTTCGAGCTCATCCTCCAGGCGCCAGCGACCGGCAGGCATCTCCCCGGCGAGGCCCATCCGCTCGAGCTTGCGCAGGCGGCCCTGGTGCAGCGTCTGGCGAAAGGTGTGTCGGCTGGCCAGTGAGACACACCCCTCATCGTCGCGCATGCGCATCAGCTGCCGGTCGATGCTGGTGAAGCGTTCCTGATCCATCTCCTGGCGCAAGCGCTGCTCGATCTCGCGGTCGGTGCGCGGGCCAAGGTCGAGGCTAACCAGTTCGGCTGCGCGCTCGCGCAAGCCAGAGGAGATGTAGTCACGCGCTATGACGAGGTTTTCGCCGTGATCATCCCTGCCGCGCACGATGATGTGGGTGTGGGGATGGCCGGTGTTGAAATGGTCGACGGCCACCCAGTCTAGCGTGGTGCCGAGGTCTTCTTCCATTTGCGCCATGAGGCGCCGGGTGAGCGGCTTCAGGTCATCATACTCGATACCGTCTTCAGGGGCGACGATGAAGCGGAACTGATGACGGTCACCGTTCGCGCGATCGAGAAAGGCCCTGCCGTCCGCGCGGTCATTGTCGGCAGCGTAGAGCTCGCCACGCTCGCCTTCCCGGGTGACGCCGTCGCGCTGGAGGTAGCGGAGGTGCGCACGAGCCCCGTCGGCTCCCTTGCCGGCCAGCTTGACGATGCGTGCCTTGACGACTGCGCGCCGCTGCCGAAACGCCGCGTCGCGGTCGCGCGCTCTAAGAACGGCGGCAGCGGCCCCGCCGCGCCCCACCCGGCTTCCGATGAAGCGGCTGCCGCGTCCGCTCCTGCCGCCTGCTCGGTTGATCGCGGCCTGCACCTGGCCAGCGTAGCGTTTGCCCGCCTTCGAGCCGCGCGAGCCAATTTTGCCGAGCTTCGGCGTGAATTCGTCATCCTGCAAGCGGCCTCCGATGAACCAGCAGCAAAATCAGAAGCTTGCCCGCCAGACCCTCCTGGACCCGGAGGCAACCTCCTGGAAAAACGATGTGCAGACAAACACTTCGCCGCCTCCAGGAGGCGCTGCCTTTATCTTGCCTTCCGCGGACCTGCCTCCCTGCCCCCGCCCGAACCACGGTAGCCGCTGCCCTCACCTGCGATCCGGCCGGCCTGATCTTGCTCGCTCCGATCCGAGCGGCACCAGGAGTTGGCCATTCGGGCCGGTCACGGAAACACCGTTTCGGAGAAAAAACAGCGACTGCCCGGACGGGATTCCCGGCGCGCTTTTGGAACGGGATTTGCCGGTGAGCGCGTCCATATCGCCGGCCGAAATGCCCGCCGCCTTGATCTCTTCCAGATACGAAACCGTCTCGCTAGGCAGCGGTCGCCCGCGCTGCAAATGCTGTTCGTAGCGCTCCGGCCCAGCGTTATAGGCTGCAAACAGGCCTGGAAATCCGAAGCGGTCATACATGGCGCGCAGATAGGCAGTGCCTGCCAGAATGTTGTCGCGAGGGTCGTGCGGGGCGGCTCCCAGGCCAAGCTCTGCGCGCAACTCCTCGTAGGTGCCTGGCATCACCTGCATGAGGCCAATGGCGCCGGCGCTCGACGTGACCGGCCGCCCATTGAGCTTCGTCTGCCCCCGGCTTTCGGCATCCATGACGGCATAAATCCAGGTTTGTGGAATGCTGAAACGCCGGCTTGCTTCGGCTACGAAGGGCTGCCATCTTGCAAGCTGCGGACTATGGGAGATGACGACCGGCTTCGTGTTGGTCGCGGCGGAACAGGAGCATGGTGCGAGACACGCCATGCTCAGCATAAGGAGGGTCACTCGGTCCATAGCGGCACGAGCCTCCCGATGATGTTTTCGGTCGGCACCGGCCCGAAATAGCGGCTGTCGAACGAGCGATTTTTGTCGCTGCCGAGTAGGAAAACCTCGGCAGCGGCGAGCTTTCGGCAGGCATTCCACCAAGGCAGCGGACGGTGCTGCGTGTCGGTTGCAAGCCGGCGCGCGACAATCTCGCCGCCGATGATGATGGCGTCGCCGAAGGCGCAGACATGCTCGCCAGCCAGCGCGGCAAGGTGCTTGACCAGCGGCACGTTGCTGGGCAGATAGAAGCGTTCGGCGGCCAGATAGACGACCGGTTTTGGCGGGCGGACGAGTACGAGATCACCAAGAGCCGGCGATCCGGACGCGACGCGATAGAGGCCGACCGGCGCACTCGCCGAGGCGTTCCAGACCAGCCAGGGCGATGGTTTGCCGAAGGCGGCGAAGCCGATCAGGGCAAGGCCCATCGTGGCCATGGCGATCGTCTTGCGCGCCCGAATGCGCCGCAGATGGCTGCCGATCAGATGGATGGTGGGACGCCGGCTCATCAGCGGCCTCCCTCGCCGGCCGAGCCGGAATCGTGCCCGCCGTCCTCGGGCCCGGTCTCCTGCGCGTGCCCCTTCGACCAATCGTCGAGTTCGTCGATGTGATAGCGGACATAGCGGCCGTGCTTGCGGAATTGCGGGCCGCCGCCTTTGAGGCGCATCTTCTCCAGCGTGCGCTGGGACAGCCCGATATAGAAGGCCGCCTGCGCGGTATTGAGAAACGGACTGCCCTTCTTGGCGCGGGCTGCGCGTTCGTTTTCGTCGTCCATGATGATCCTCGGTTCGTTACGGGCAAGCGAGGCGAGGATCGGCGAGCGAGATCGTTTTGGGGACGGGCGAAGAGTGGGGGGCGAGTTTTCGCCGCCCCCTTCGGCGGCCTCACGGGTCCTGAGAGAGGACCCCGCGCCGGTGGCGGCGCGGGGCTTTCCGGATCGGCCGGTTAGTCGACCGGGTTCCAGATGATGGCGTAAGTGTCGTCGTCATCCTGGCCGGCGGCGCGGCCGAGATTGGCGTAGAGCTTGCGGGGGCCAAACTCGGGGGCGGCAATCGACAGGCTCACATAGTCCTTGCCGGAGGTCTCGCCGGTGCGGATCCAGCCCGCACCCACTTCGACCCCTTGCGTCAGCACCCGGAAGTCGGGATGGGTGTCGGCGCTCTTTGCCTGATTGGGCACGATATCGATGTCGGCGCGGACGCTGAGCGTCTTGAGCTGGCCCTTGTAGCCGCCGTTTTCCTGTTTGGTGACGTATCCGATCGCGGTCATTTCCAGTCTCCTCTTGGTGCTCGCAAGGGACCATTCCCCTGCGATGGCGGACCGTGATGGGCGCGTCCGGACCGCCGGAACCGGGACGGCCGCAGCGATAGCGGAGGACCCGCGCGGGCAGCTTTTTTGAAGCGAAGCGGCGCGAGGAAGCCGCCGCAGGCGGCGGGGAAAAAAGCTGCCGGCGAGGGTTTCGGGCGGGCCTGATCCGCCCATAGGTCGACAAGCCAGCCGCAGGGAATGGTCCCCGAGACACAATGGAGACAGGTGGCGCGATCGGTGACACAAGAAGCCGGCCGCAATGCAGAGCGCCGGCTGCGCGGGCTCTGTCGGCAACCGGATCGGACAATTGGCCCCATGGGCCTTTGGCGCCTCAGCAAGCAACCCGGCGCGGTGCGGGGCTGCCGAAATGGGGCGAACTGGCGTCGGAATTTCTCGCGCGCGGCACTGGCTCGACAAGACGCCCAATCGGCAGCCGGCGTGGCCCGTAGCGGCGCGCGCGACCTGAGCGGCGGTAATCGAGAGAACCGCCGCTCGGGCCCTGATCGACTATTCGCGCACGAACAGCGGCTGCACTTGTGTCCACTGATCGGCGGTGCGGAGCCGCTGCGGCTGGTGTAGCTTTCGGCCGGGAATTTCATCCAGCGCGGCAGCCAGGTCTCGACCCAGGGGCGGCCATTCTCGCCCGCCAGGAAGTCGCGGATGATGTTCTTTTGCGTCTTGACCTTCTCGGCGACATTGCCGTCCGCGACCAGCTTGCCGCCGACGTCGGCCAGCATCGAATTGGCGATTTCCTTGTCGCGCAAGAGGTCGAAGAAGGCATCGTCCGGTTGCCACCATATGCCCATGTCGACGTTCAGGTGGTTGCCGAGCGCCTCGACGACGGCGCTGCCGGCTGCAAGCGTCTCGGCCATGACAAGGGTGAGAACGCGCATGACATCGTCGTCGCAGAGCGCCAAGAGGCGCGCGAACACGCCGGCGATAGCAACGGCGTCGCCATTGCCGCCGGCGACCAAGCTATCCTCATCCGGTGATCCGAGCAGGGCCAATACCTCGCGCCGCTTTTTGCCGAATGCGGCTTCAGCCTTGCAGCCGGCAAGGCTGGCAGTCACCGTCTCGTTGGCTGCGCGCTGCGGCTCAGGCCGCACCTGCCACAGGCCCGAACCGGTGATGGCGTGCGCCACCACGAGGCGCAGCGCCACGACGGGATGGTCGAGCATGGCCGCGCGCACGGCGGCATGGCGATGCAGATCGATACAGTTGTGCATCGGGCCGGTGACTTCGGGCGCGGCAGCTTGGCGGCTGTTTCTTCTTGCTCGCCGCCCTCGCGGGCGCGGCGGGCTTCCTTGCGTGACAGCCAGCCCTCGTGACACTCGACCTCGCCGCGATGCGAGACAGTGATGACGATCTTGCCGCCCTTCTTCTTCGGGGTCTTCTCGTGGTCCCATGCGTGGAAATACTGGCCCGGTTCCAGCAGCACAACCTCGCTCCAGCCCTCGTTGAGATAGGTGTCGCGTTTGGTGGCAATCGCTTCGTTCTGCTTTTGCCAGAACAGGTCGGCATCGGCGAAATAGCTGTCCTCGCCGAACAGGTCCGAGGTGATCAGGCCGGGATACTCCTCGATGGCAAACAGCGCCACCTTGGTGGAAATCGACTGGCCGCCGAACAGCCATTGCTTCAATTGATAGCCACGCGGCGCGTATTGATCGGGATCGGCACAGAGTGCCAGCCAGTCCTTCTGCTGCGCCTTGGAAGCCATGGTGAGATGGCGCACCGTCTCGGTATCGATCTCCTCGCGCCGATAGGCTTCGCGGATTTTGGGAAAGAGGTCGCCAAGCGCCAGAATGCGTTTGACCTTGAGATCAGTGATGCCGAAGGTCACAGCGATGTCGGGAACGGTGCGGCCTTGCCTGACAAGCCGCGAAACGTCTCCCATTGCCATACTTCGTCAGGATCGAGGCGGGCGAGGTTTTCGATCAGGAAGCTTCGAGCGCATCGGCGTCGTCACCGTCCTCCATGATGGCGAAGGGCAAGGGATCGCCTTCACCGCGCTCGTCGGCAAGCGATTTCGCGGCGAAATAGCGCCGCCTGCCGGGTTGTCCCCGCCGCGGAGGCCGAAGGCCGACGCGGCGGGACGGTTTTTGCGCCTCTCGGCGCTGCTGTTCCGCCGTGTCGGGCGGAAGCTCGGAATGGGGCTTTGATAGGGCGTCTGCTGCCTGCCGCAGCAGTCGCTCGGCCTCGGTGACGTGGCCGCAAAATGCGGGCGGCTTGGGCATGGACGGAGATCGGAAAGCGCGCCTGGAAATGCAGGTCGCGCTCTATGCCGAGGCCAAGCGGCCCTTTTACGCATGCAAGCTCGGCCAGACTGACGCTGCCAAGTTCGGGGAAGCCGAGCCGAGATCGCAAAGACCGAACAGCGTGTCGCCATCGGCGTCGAGTTCGCTCAGAAGCGAGGTCGCGGCACCTGTCGGATCAAACAGTTTCACAACGGGAAAATGGTCGATGTCGGCGCCGGCGGCGCCATGGGCGAGCAGTCGTGCGCGCAGTGGATTGGTGATCAGGATCATGGAAAGACTCCTTGTCAGAACGGGTCGCGTTGACTTCTTGCGTCCGGCGGGAGAAAGGTTCACCGGACCTTCCTCTGATCCGCCTCCCCATTAGAGACCGACCTTGAGCAGCTTTGCGCCGCGCGCGGACACATCGGCGCGTCCATCAGGAGGGTTTGCCCGCGTGGTGATCGGCTGGACGCCGGGAATGAGCGTCTGCTCCTTTGCGGCGTCGGCTCGGTCGCGGTCAGTTGAGGATCGCGCATCGTCATGCCGCAATCCCTTCTTGCGCCTCGCCTTCCGCATCGGCCGGAAGGCCAAACAGGAAATCAGCGGCCTTCGAAGCTAGGCTGGCGGCACGGAATATAGCGCGGTTGTCCTCGCGCAGCACCTTCAGCCATGAGCCGATGTAATCGGCGTGACGCACGGTCGGCTCGATGCCGAGATTGCTGCAGACGAAGGCGGCAGTGATTTCGGCGACCAATTCTTCACGCGCGTAGGCCTTGGAGCCGAACGAGCCGGAGAGGTCGCGAGCAAGCCGCGTCGGGTGGCCGGTCCAGTGGCCTAGCTCGTGAAAGCAGGTCCGGTAATAGTCGATCTGCTGATGGAACGCTGGCTGCGGCGGCACCTGAATGTGGTCGCTGCACGGCATGTAGAAAGCGCGATCGCCGCCGACCCTGAAATCCGCACCGCTGGCGAGAATGAGCGTCTCGGCCTGCGGCACGATCTCGCACTGTGGCAGCGGCTCGGCAGGGGCATGGAGGTGTTCCGGAAGATTGTCGCATTGCGCGACATTGAAGACGGTAAAGCGCTTCAGAAAAGGCACGGCCTGTGGTGCATCGCCCTCGTGGCGTGCGCGCTCCTTCTCGTTCTTTGGGACAAAGCGGTCGGCATGCACGATCGTCGTGCCGCGCTCGCCCTTCCTGACATTGCCGCCCAGGGCAAGCGCCTGCCGGAAGGTCAGCCAATTCTGGCTGGGATAGCTGCGCTCGATGACGGCGCCCCACAGGATGAGGATATTGATGCCGGAATAGGTGCGCCCCGTGGACGCATTCCTCGGCAGGCCGAGGCCTGCTTTTGCGCTGCCCCATGGCTTGACCCATGGCACGGTGCCGCGCTCCAGCTCGGCAATGATGCGGTCGGTGATCTCCTGATAGAGGCTTGCGCCTGGGCGCCTGCCCTTGCCTGCGCCAGCCTCTCCGCTGGTGGTACGCTTGCTGTTTGCACGCATGTGTTATCCTCCGCTCGCCAATCGCCGCGCCTTTCCCCGGAAGCGGGGTGGGCGGCGAGTCGCGACCGGAAAGGCCCGCCGTGGTAGGCGGACCGCATCCGAAGGACCGGAACGAAGAGGAGGACCCTGAGCGGCACGCGAAGGGTTGCGGGCTGCCGCGGCGGGTCTAGAAGGGAGTGTCGCCCGCCCCGCGCCACCGGGAAAGGCCAACAGACAAACCGCGCAGCCCGCAAGGGCGGCGGCCGTCACAGCCCGAAGGGCTGCCCACGCCAAGGGGCGAAGCCGAATGGCCGAGACCGCCTGAGCTTGCCGAAGAAAAGCGGGCTCGGTTCACGAGCACCTGGTGCGCGTCGTCAGGCGCGCGGGCGCCCGCCAAGTTTTTTCGCACATGGTCAGGCGCCGCAGTTACGTCGAGAACCAAAAGGCATCGGCGCCGTGCGCGCGGCTTCCTCCGAAAACCAGCGCTCGCCTTTCAACAAATTGAGGCGTTGTCCCACTCAATATTCCTGTCCGTGATCATGATGGATGCGGCGCGCCCGCTAGGACCGGAGGCTGGAGAGAATCTCGCACGGATCAGCGTCAAGGGCCGCAGTTATGTCGAGAAACTCGATGACATCGAGACGCCGCTCTGCGCCCTCGTACTTGGCCACGAAGGATTGGGGACGACCAAGCTTGTCAGCCAGCTGCTTCTGGGTCAGGCCTTTGGCCTTGCGCAGCAAAACCAGCCGGGCCAGGAACCGCTGGTGGCGGGGCGATCGAAGGGATTTGGGCATGGAGGCGAACCGGTCGGGTAAAGACCGGATCAGCGACTAATCCCGGTTTCGGATTATCCCATTTTGGGATATACTGCCTGCGCTCACAGGCGAGGTTCGCAGGCATGAATGGACCAATGGGAACAGATGAGACTCGAAGCTCAAGTTTGAGCGATGAAGTCCCCTGGTCGGAGAACCTCACGAGCTACGACAGGGAGCATTTCACGATCTACCTGCGGATCCTGGATGCCTGCGCCGAGAATGCCAGCGAAAAGGAGATGGTCGAGCGCATCCTCGGCATCGACCCGTCCATTGACCCGGTCCGCGCCCGCAAAGCTCTTCGCAGCCATATCGACCGTGCGAACTGGATGGTGACGACCGGCTACAAGGAACTGTTCGCCGGCTGATGCACAGCGCCCAATGCCACGTGTTTCGAGTAGGCAAGTCTCTGTAGCCAAATTCGGCAGCGCACGGCCGCGACAGCGGGCGCTGCGGGAGCGGTCACAACTGGTTCGCGTACTGTTTGACTGCCATTTCCAGTGCTTGCATCAAAGGCACAGCCTTGGAGAAGAGGAAGCCTTGAGCGGTTCGGCAACCAAGCTTGTGCAGGGTTTGCCGATCCGCCTCTGTTTCGACGCCCTCGGCCATGACCTCGATCCCGAGCATGTCACCGAGTTCGATGACGGATTTGACAAGCAGTCGGTCCTCTCGGGACTTGGCCAAGCCGCGAATGAAGCCTTGGTCTATTTTCACCTTGCGTATCCGACGGTCCTTGAGAGATGCCAAGGTAGAAAAGCCGGTGCCGAAGTCGTCGAGCGCGATGGAAATACCGGCATGCGAAAGCCGTCCGAGCTTTTCATCCACTCTGTCCGGATCCACCGGCGATTCTTCGGTAATCTCGATTTCGAACATCGTCGCAGGCAGGCCTCTTGCGGCCAGACCATCCAGAACCATGTCGTCGATATCGCCGGCTTCCAGTTCGCGCGGGGAAACATTCATCGCCACACGAATGTTACGACAGTCAGCTTTCACCAAGCCGTCGATAAAAGCACAACAGTCGGCGAATACGGTTTGCGTCAGCAGCTGAAGCATTCCGGTTTCGCGTGCGGCTGTGATGATTTCGGGTGGAGAGATGGCACCATGTGTCGGATGGGACCATCTCAGCAAGGCTTCAAAACCGACCACGGCCTCGGTGTCGAGTTTCACGATCGGCTGGAACCAAGGTTGCAATCTTCCCGTCTTTATCGCCGAATGAAGGTCCCGTTCGATGGACTGGCGGCGTTGGAGTTCCCGGTCGAGTTCGGCATCGAACAGGCAAAATTCGTTCCTGCCATGGCGCTTGGCCGTATAAAGGGCGATATCGGCCCGCAACAGCATTTCAGTCAGGCTCGACGTCTGCGCCAAGTATATCCCTATCGATGCCCCGACGCGCACGGACGCGACCCCGACATAGGGGCGAGCAATTTTGGCTATGATATTGGAGGCGAGATCACTGGCAGAAAGCGAAGCTCTCGTTGAGGGAAAAACCAGCACGAATTCATCGCCGCCGATACGAGCTAGCGTTGAGCCTTCCGGTGCTTCCTGCTCTATGCGGCGGGCGATCATGACAAGCAGTTCATCACCGGTCCTGTGACCGTAGGTGTCGTTGACAGATTTAAAGCCGTCCAGATCAATCAGCATTGCCACGAAGGGGCCATCCGCGGTCTTGAACCGACCGATGGCGTGTTCAAGGCCCCGCCTGTTGAGAAGGGCGGTCAAATGGTCCTCCCTGGAGTTGCGCTCCATTTCCGACGCAAGTCGCTCTGCCTCATGTCTCAGGCGGCTTGCTTCGCGGAAGCGCGCCTGCCCAACAAACGAAGCTCGGACCAAGCCGCCCATGAAGAGCAGAACGGTGAAAGCCAGAATGTAGCGTTCAAAATTGCCTTTCGCCAAAAGGCACGCCACCGTGATGAGGAGTGGAGGTGTGATGAAGCTGGTCGCCGCCGCGGCATACGAACTGCCATATGTAACCGCACCAGCTGAAATGCCCGCCAGTATGACCAGATGCATCGGTGCTTGAGGTGTTGTGTATCCAACAGTCAGCACGGCCGGGAAGGACCAGGCAAACCCTGCCAGAAGGGCAAGGACGCCAAACATGCGAAGGCGCGGCAAAACGCCAAGCAAATCCTGATGGCGCCCCGTTTCCTTTAGCTGAAAACGGGCGAGTGCAAGCCGGGCGGCATTTAGCGCATTGACGACCAGGAACCAGCTTGCAGCGGCAAAGCCGCCGCCAGAAAGGGCCTGCACCCCGCAAATCAGGCCTGACAGGATCGCGCTTATCGGCATCGACACGAAGAGCCCGGCCCTCAGGTCAGCAAGCTGATCCTGACGGATTTTGGCCTCCAGCGATTCTTCTTTCTTTAGGGGTGCCATGAATGGACCAGCTTGCTTCCGTCATTGTTCGCGAGGACCAAACCTATGCAAGCCCACTGAAGGACGGGTTAACTACCCAGCGAGGGTAACCAGTGCGCTCACCATGCTTCGGGTCACACCTTTGGCTTAGCATTGCCGAATCATCAAGGTTTCGCCCGCGCGCGTGCCTTGATCCGAATCATGCCATGATCGGCAACGTCACCAGGAAGCAGCCTTGCCCGCGACGCTGCGAGCCAGCAAGACAAAGAAGCCGCGCCGAGACAGCGCTCCAGAGCGGTAGCGCTCTGTGCGACTCACCGCCTGAGCATGGCCGAAATGCCATGGCGGACAAAGGGAAGATGTTGGGCAAAGCGGAGCCCAGCATGTCTTGCAAGCCGTGCCGCCGGGTGCTCGCTTGAGTAAAGACCGACAAGCATGTTGGTGGCATGATAGAGCGGCGCCGCCGACAGCCGCAGCCGGCTTTCGTATCTGCCGAGCATGTCGGGATCGGCAATGTCGCGGCGGGCGCGACATGCTGTCAGTATTTTATGAGCGAGTTGCTTCTGGCCGCTGAGGCCGATGTTGAAGCCATGCGCGGTCACCGGGTGCATGCCGATGGCAGCGTCTCCTATAAGTGCCGCACTCGGTGCCGAGAACTTGTGCGCCCAGGTCGTGACCAGCGGATAGGCATGGCGGGTGCTTGCCAGGGTCATCTGCCCGAGGCGTCCTCGACACCGGTTCATCAATTCCATGAGGAACAATTCGTCATCGAGAACAGACAGTCTATCGGCCTCGATTGAGCGCAAAGTCAGAAGCAGCGACGACACGCCTTCCATGAGCGGCAACATCGCTATGGTCTGATGGTGGTCGAACCATTCGACCGCGATCTGGTGATGGAAGCGCTCGTGCCTCACTCGGCAAATCAGCATGGAGTGGCCAAGCGGATGGATGTTGGCGCCAATGCCGAGCAGGTCGCGCATCGCGGACAAACGCGAATCCGCTGCTACGAGCAGCCGAGCGGCCAATTGCCTGCCATCAGAAAGCGTTATGACCGCCTCGTCGTCGCTGGTTGTTGCATTCACGACCGAGTTGCCGCACAGCAGCCGGGCATGATCCTGGAAGTAGACAATTTTGAACAGGGCATCGCGGATCCGACAATTTGGGACCAGAAATCCGAGTGGTTCCCCAGATCCGCTGCGAGTATCGAAGCACAGGGCGAAAGGGCTCGATCCGTTGAGCACGCGCGCGCCATGAAGCGGTGATTTGTCAGATGCGGGCATGGCGTCCCAGGCGCCGAGCTCGCGAAGGATTCTCACCGATGCGTGCGTCAGCGCGATCTCGCGACCGTCGAAAGCCGGATTCGCCAGGCTGTCGATCGACTGCCGTTCAACCACTGCCACCTTGAGTCGGCTCAGGGCGAGCGATGCTGCGAAGGCAAGTCCGACCGGCCCAGCTCCGACGACAATGATGTCGAATGTGTCGACAGAGCCGGCCATCAGCGTGCCGCCATAGCGGCTATCTGCGATACGAAGCGCTCTTGACTCGCAATCACCCACGGTTTGCCGCTCATCTCCCCATCGTCGATAGACATGCGTTCTCCGTTGGAAGCCTGGTCAATGAAACCACGCCGACGAAGAGATAACGCTGATCTGGATCAACCAGGCTCGATAACCCGGCAACGGCGGGTTCACGGTCGAGTGGTCGATTGCCGTGAAAACGTTTGCATGTCTAGGCATTCTGAATGGTCGGCTTCCCAATCGCGGGCCCCTACTGGCCAAAGGTTCGGCAACGTATTGTGGCTGATCCGTTCTTCGCACGCGCGCCGATATCATCATGACGAGGCAATCCAGCAAAGACTCGGTCGACTGACGACCAGCATCCGCACAGTCGTTGGGCGCCGCCAACCGGTTCAGCCTCGCGGCTCTTCCCGATCGATAAGGATCCGCTGGGCGGAGCCGTCGAGATCTTCGTATTGGCCGCTCTTCATATCCACAGGAAGCGCCGGTCCAAGCCCCACCAAAACAGGCAGCGGCCATCGCATTCCGTCAGGACGGGCATCTTGCTGCCGACAGCGTGCTCTCCGCCCATGACGGGCGCTAGACGCCGAAGGAACTCGCCGACAGCCTCATGTCCAAGTGATGTGGGAAGGGAGCAGAACCAAAGGGACTCTGCTCCGCGTCCCCGCCTTTTCCGCAGCTATGAAACCTTCACCGAACGGATCCGTACTGAGGAGGAGGCCGTCCTTGACTTGCCCGACGCCGGCAACCTTCTCAGCCGCAACGATCGCTGCCTTCCGCTGACGCTCGTCGACAATCGCCCCCTTCAGTTCGACAAGGCCGTCGCTGACCCTCACATCGATCAAGTCACCACCGCTCCAGGTTTGTGACTGCAGTTCGGCAAGGATAGCCTTGCGGATCAGGTCGTCATCGGGTGGCGTGGTTCCCTGTTTCGGCATGGCGCGGATCAGGACAAGCAGCAAATCAGTTCGCGTGATGATGCCGATGACCCTGTCCCGATCGACAATCGGAAGATTGTTGATGCGATGTTGCATCATCAGGTCGACAATATCTGCAATCGAGGCGCCAGGAGGCGCCGAGATGACGGGTGTGGTCATCACCTGATGGATGATCCGTCCGTTCGAGCGCGCATAGTCATTGGCGACTGTGCCCGGGCCAAGATCAAACTCCAGCCAGCGCGGACGCACACGCTGGGTCCCAAGTTCTTCTCGGCGCAAGAAGTCGCTTTTGCTTACAATACCAATCAGGGTGCCGTCGCTGTCTGCTACCGGCAGGCAGCTGACCTTGTTTGAAAGCATGAGCTCGACCGCTTGCGCGATCGTCGCGTTCGCATCCGTCGTGATGACTGGCTTTGTCATTATGGATTCGGCTTGCATCCTCACCCTCCTGATCTTTCGTCGGACGACGATAGGACATCCCGACCCGCGGCGCGTTGATCTGAGTCACTTGGAACGAGGAGGATTCTCCGCGCCGTCGTCGCGGTCGATGAGAATGCGCTCCGCAGCGCCATCGAGATCATCGTACTGGCCGCTTCTCAACGCCCACAGGAAGCCGGACAGGCCGAGTGCGCCAAGGAACAACGCCACCGGAATGAGATAGGCGAGCGTCGTCATGAAGATCGGGCCAAGGCGCCGGCCCGCGCGGGCCTGCCCTGCCGCGCTGTTTCGGACGACACACCCGTTGCGAAGCCTTGCAGACGCATTGCGTTTCCAATCACAAGCAATGACGAGGCAGACATCGCGACCGCCGCGATGAGAGGCGTAACATGACCCAGAATGGCGATCGGCACGGCCACAGCATTGTAAACGATCGCAATTGTTATGTTCTGTCGGATCAGGCTTCCCGCCTTGCGCGACACGTCCAGCGCCAGCGGGATCGCCAAGAGGCTTTCGCGCAGAAAAACGAAGTCGGCTGCATTGCGGCCAATGTCGGCGGCCGTGGCGGGTGCGATCGAGACGTGCGCGGCGCTCAGCGCTGGTGTGTCGTTGAGCCCGTCGCCAACCATCAGAACCTTGTGCCCGTCTCTCGCCAGGCTCTCGATGCGTTCAACCTTGCCGGACGGTAGCAGGCAGGGAACGAAGTCATCGACACCAAGCATGTCGGCAACCTCGGCGCAGGCTTTCGCGGTATCGCCCGACAGCATTTCCACGCACATACCAGCGTTGCGCAGTTGATCGATCGCTGCCCTGGTGTCGAGGCGTAGCGCATCTTCGAAAACGAAGGATGCGACAATCATGCCGTTTTTCGTCAGGACTGTTCCGCCATAGCCATGTTTGCCTTCGCCGCCGGTTCGAGCCTTCCAGCCAGCCCATCCGCGTCTACCCAGCCGCCAGATGCTACCGGCGGCTGTGGCTTCGATCCCGAAACCCGGGTGCTCGGTCACCGCGTCGAATTTGTGCTGGCTGCTGCTGACGGAAAAGCTGGCAATGGCCTTTGAATATGGATGACGCGAATGCGCGGCCAAGTTGGCAGCGATTGCCAGCATGGCGGGATCAATCGAAGCTGCGTTGACGAGCCGTGGCTTC
>NZ_JAMYMP010000021.1:0-89076 GCF_040318615.1 Mesorhizobium sp. M1078 | reverse complement strand
CCCCCGCGGCCTCGGCGCCCCCCAAACCACCCACCCCCCCCCCCCCCCCGCCCGCGGGGGGGGGGGCCGCCGCCCCCCCCCCCCCGGGGTGGGGTGACTGCCGAGACCCAAAAGAAAAGGCCGCCCGGAGGCGGCCTTTCGATGTCTGGAACGTCGCAGCGCTTAGCGCTTCGAGAACTGGAAGGAACGGCGGGCCTTCGCCTTGCCGTACTTCTTGCGCTCGACGACGCGGCTGTCGCGGGTCAGGAAGCCGCCCTTCTTGAGCACGGCGCGCAGTGCCGGCTCATAGTAGGTCAGCGCCTTGGAGATGCCGTGACGAACGGCACCGGCCTGGCCGGACAGGCCGCCGCCGATGACGGTGGCGACGATGTCGTACTGGCCGGCGCGGTTGGAAGCGATGATCGGCTGGTTGAGGATCATCTGCAGGACCGGACGCGCGAAATAGGTCGCGAATTCCTTGTCGTTGACGACGATCTTGCCCGAACCCGGCTTCACCCAGACGCGGGCGATGGCGTTCTTGCGCTTGCCGGTGGCATAGGCGCGGCCCGACTTGTCGAGCTTCTGGACATGGACGGGTGCTGCCGGCTGGGTGTTGGTGTTGCCGGTGGCGGCGCCCAATTCTGCGAGCGAGGAAAGCTCAGCCATCTTATGCAACCTTCTTGTTCTTGGCGTTCAGCGCGCCGACGTCGAGGGTGACGGGCTGCTGGGCGACATGCGGATGTTCCGTGCCTGCATAGACGCGGAGGTTCTTCATCTGGCGACGGCCGAGCGGCCCGCGCGGGATCATGCGTTCGACGGCCTTCTCGACGACACGCTCGGGGAAACGGCCCTCGAGCAGCTGGCGCGCGGTGCGCTCCTTGATGCCGCCGGGGTGACCGGTGTGCCAGTAATAGACCTTGTCGGTGAACTTCTTGCCGGTGAACACCACCTTGTCGGCATTGATGACAATGACGTTATCGCCGTCGTCGACATGCGGGGTGAAGGTGGGCTTGTGCTTGCCGCGAAGATGATTGGCGATGACAGTGGCGAGACGGCCGACGACGAGACCCTCGGCGTCGATCAGCACCCACTTCTTCACCACATCCGCAGGCTTCTGCGAAAAGGTTGCCATGGATTTTCTGCTTTCGATTTTGACCTTCCGAAGAAGGCGTTTCTTGTTGCTTGGATTGGCGACAAGGCACTTGCCCGCCGCCAATAACAAAACGGCGGCCTTTGCGGGCCGCTGCTTCGTGACGGCTTATAGGCGAGGGGGTGGTGCACGTCAAGGCGCGGGAAAAGCACGTCTGCTCGTAAAGTGTAATAAAAACAAAGGTTTGATCAAAAGGTATTATTTTACCACATCGGCGGCGCGCTTCGGCGGGATCGAATAGGTGCCGGTCGCATGCGCTACCGTGTGTCCCTTCGGTCCGGCGACGATGTCGATATCGAACACCATCAGGCTCTTGCCCAGCTTCAGGATGCGGCAATGGCCGTCGATCGGCCCGGCTTCGGCCTTGCGGACAAAATTGATGTTGAGGTTGACGGTAACCGAAAGCGCATCCGGCCCGGCATGGCTGAGCACGCAGACATAGCCGCCAATGTCGGCCAGCGTGAACAGCGAGGGCCCGGACACCGTGCCGCCGGGACGCAAATGCCGTTCGCTGGCGTTGAGCCGCACCGTGCAGCCGCCGGGAAACACATCGAGCGCCTCATACGACGTGAACTCGTCGTTGAGCTGGGGGTAGACGCTGGCCATCAGCGCATTGACTTCAGCCGCCGTCAGCACCGGCTTGAGATTGTCCTGGGCGGGCATGTCGGTCTCTCGTTCTATGCCGGGCCTGTATGAACGCAATGATGCGCTTCTGGCAACACCTCTGGCGCAAGCGATGGGTGTTGATGAAACTCGATCCGATATTAGATAGTCTGGCGGCGCCCGGCGGAATCGCGGAGACCCTTGTCATGGCCGAAATCCTTTCGATCAAACCTGTTGCCATAGACGGGCCGGTCATCGCCGGGCTGGACAAGGGCGTGCTGCGCCTGACGCTCGCCAATCCGCCCGCCAATGCCTTGTCGCTTTCCGTCATGGCGGCATTGAGCGCCGAGCTCGACCGTGCCAAGGCCAACAAATCGGTCCGCGTCATCGTCTTGGCGGCCGCCGGGAAAGTCTTCTGCGCCGGTCACGATCTCAAGGAAATGACCGCGCGCCGCGCCGACGCCGACAAGGGCAAGGGGTTTTTCGAGCAGACATTTTCGGCTTGCGCGGCGTTGATGCAGCAGATCGTGCGCCATCCGCTCCCGATCATCGCCGAAGTCGATGGCCTAGCCACCGCTGCGGGGCTGCAACTGGTTTGCAGTTGCGACCTCGCCATTGCCTCGCATGAAGCGACCTTCTGCACGCCGGGCGTCAATATCGGCCTGTTTTGTTCGACGCCGATGGTGGCGCTGTCACGCAACGTGTCTCACAAGCACGCCATGGAAATGCTGCTCACCGGCGAGACCATCGATGCCGCAACCGCCAAGGAATTCGGCCTGGTCAACCGCGTCGTGCCGCGCGAATACCTGAATCAGATCGTCACCAAATACGCGCAAACCATTGCCTCCAAATCATCTCTGGTGGTCAAGACCGGCAAGGAAGCCTTTTACGCGCAGGCCGAGATGGGGTTGGCGGACGCGTATGCCTATACCGGCCGCGTCATGGTCGAGAACATGCTGGCCCGCGACGCCGAGGAAGGCATCGGCGCCTTCATCGGCAAGCGCAAACCGGAATGGACGGACGAATAGGTTTTCGATCCATGGAACCGCGCATCTCCATCATCACCATCGCCACCGACGATCTCGAGCGCGCCGTGCGCTTTTACGAAGGCATGGGCTTGAAGCGCCACGCCGGCATCACCGATGGCGTCGCCTTCTTCCAGATGGGCGGCGCCATTCTCGGCCTGTTCCCGAGGCCAAGCGCCGAGGAGGATTCAGGCATTGCCTTCGCCGCAGCACCGTCGGCGGTCTACCTCGCCTACAACACCCGCTCCGATGCCGAAGTCGACGACGTGCTGGCGGCCGCCGAGAAGGCCGGCGGCAGGATCGTCAAGCCGGCAGGCCGCGCCTTCTGGGGCGGCTGGTATGGATATTTCGCCGATGCCGACGGCCATGTCTGGGAAGTCGCACACAATCCGGCCTTCCCGATCGCGGATGACGGCACCATCTCGCTGCCGGACTGAGCGTCCGCATGGGCTATCGCAAGCAACTGACCCGGCTTAAGGCGCCTTATCTCAAACGCATCCTGATTGACCCCGAGCGCGTGGAAGATTGGGACAAGTATCCCTGGAACCTGCCTCTGTTCCGCGGCCGCGAATTCGAGCTCGAATTCACCACGCCGATCACCATCATTGTCGGCGAAAACGGCACCGGCAAATCGACGCTGCTGGAAGCGATCGGCGCGCTGGCCGGTTACGACGAAGCCGGCGGCGGCAAGGGCTACATGCCCGTCGACCACTCCGGCGCCATCGACGAGAGTGGTGCAGCGCTTGCCGACACGTTGCGCGGCCACTGGCTGCCGAAGGTCACAGCGGGTTGGTTCTTCCGCGCCGAATCTTTTTACTCGGTTGCCCGCTATCTCGATCAGGCGGCGCTGGAATCTGGCGGGGCGCCGCCGGATTTCCTGTCCTGGTCGCATGGTGAAGGGTTCATCCGCTTCTTCGAGGAGCGCTGCCGCCGGCAAGGTATCTACATCCTCGACGAGCCCGAAAGCGCGCTGTCGCCATCGCGGCAGATCGAGCTGCTGAAGATGCTGCGGCGCATGGACCGGTCCGGCACGGCTCAAGTGATCATGGCGACGCACTCGCCGCTGCTGATGGCCTGTCCGGGCGCGCGGCTGTTCCGCATCAGCCGCTTCGGCCTCGACCCCACAGATTTCACCGATACCGATCATTTTCGCATGATGCGCGACTTCTGCACGGACCCGCAGTCCTTTATGGAGGAAGCACTGAGGGAGACCGACGAGTGAATCACGATAGCTACGACAATGCCTACATCGGCGGCATCCTCAATTCTGTGAAGACCATCGCCATGGTCGGCGCGTCGGCCAACGATGTCAGGCCGAGCTTTTTCGTGCTGAAATACCTGCTGGCCAAGGGCTTTTCGGTGTTTCCGATCAATCCGGGGCAGGCCGGCAAGGAAATCCTCGGCCGCATGACCTATGCCAGCCTTGCCGATCTGCCTGAACCGGTCGACATGGTCGACATCTTTCGCGCCTCCGCAGCGGTGCCCGGCATTGTCGATGAGGTGCTGAAGCTCGACCCCTTGCCGAAAGTCGTCTGGATGCAGCTTGGCGTGCGCGATGACGAGGCGGCCGCGCGTGCCGAGGCGGCCGGTATCAAGGTGGTGATGAACCGCTGCCCGAAGATCGAATATGGCAAGCTGTCGGGCGAGATCGGCTGGACCGGCGTCAACTCCGGTGTGCTTTCGTCGAAGAAGCCGCTGATGCGGTCGGGATTCCAGAGTTTCGGTGTGCGCCAGAAGTAAGGCAGTGAATGGTGAATGGTGAATAGAAGGATTTTCCTGGAAGCCGGGTAAAGCCGCATATGAGCGGCTTGCAATCAAGGTGGGACTGGCCGACTTTGCGACCACCATTCATCGCTCACCATTGACCATTTCATCATTCACACGTTTACCGCTCAGGGAGGTTTTCGATGACCCGCACGCCCGGTTTCAACACGCTCGCCGTCCATGCCGGCGCCAAGCCCGACCCGGCGACGGGCGCACGCGCCACGCCGATCTACCAGACGACCTCCTTTGTGTTCGACGATGCCGACCATGCCGCCTCGCTGTTCGGGCTGAAGGCCTTCGGCAACATCTACACCCGCATCATGAACCCGACCCAGGCGGTGCTGGAAGAGCGGATCGCGGCGCTCGAAGGCGGCACGGCTGCACTTGCCGTTGCTTCCGGCCATGCCGCACAGGTGATCGTGTTCCACAATCTCATGCGGCCTGGCGATAATTTCGTCGCCGCCACAAGGCTTTACGGTGGTTCGATCAATCAGTTCGGCCATGCCTTCAAGAATTTCGGCTGGGAGGTGCGTTGGGCCGACACCAACGACGTCTCCACCTTCGAAAGCCAGATAGACGACAAGACCAAGGCGATCTTCATCGAGAGCCTGGCCAATCCCGGCGGCACCTTCGTCGACATAGAGAAAATCGGCGACATCGCCCGCAAGCACGGCTTGCCGCTCATCGTCGACAACACGCTGGCCTCGCCCTATCTGGTGCGGCCGATCGAGCATGGCGCCGACATCGTCGTCCATTCGCTGACCAAGTTCATCGGCGGCCACGGCAATTCGATCGGCGGCGCCATCGTCGATGGCGGCACGTTCGACTGGTCGAAATCCGGCAAATATCCGATGCTGTCGGAGCCGCGCCCCGAATATGGCGGCCTTGTCCTGCACGAAACCTTCGGCAATTTCGCTTTCGCCATCGCCGCGCGCGTGCTTGGCCTGCGTGACATCGGCCCGGCGATTTCGCCGTTCAATGCCTTCCTGATCCTGACCGGGCTGGAGACCTTGCCACTCAGGATGCAGCGCCATTGCGACAATGCGATCACCGTAGCCGGCTGGCTGTCCAACCACCCCAAGGTCGCCTGGGTCAACTATCCCGGCCTGCCCAGCGACAAGAACAACGCGCTGCAGAAGAAATACTCGCCGCAAGGCGCCGGTGCTGTCTTCACCTTCGGCCTGAAGGGCGGCTACGACGCAGGCATCAAGTTCGTCGAGGCGCTCGAACTGTTCTCGCACCTCGCCAATGTCGGCGATACCAAGTCGCTGGTCATCCATCCGGCCTCGACCACGCATCGCCAGCTTTCCGACGAGCAGAAGGTCAAGGCGGGTGCCGGACCGGACACGGTCCGGCTTTCCGTCGGCATCGAGGATGTCAACGACATCGTCGCCGATCTGGAACAGGCTTTGACCAAGGTTTGATTTTTTGAGTGAGTAGTGAGTAGTGAGTAGTGAGTAGTGAGTAGTGAGTAGTGAGTAGTGAGTAGTAGTCGGTATTCACTAGTTAGCAGTGATTAGTGATCAGCCACCCGCTCGAGGGAGCGCTTTCCGCTCACTACTCACTACTCACTAGTCACTACTCACTGCACTACTCACTGCACTACTCACTACTCACTAATCTGTTGGAGGCAAGCCCTGTCCGCGCATTACTTGGCAATATCGACCGACAGCGTCGACGCCGAACATGGCGCCCCGGCGCCGGATCGTCTGATTGCGGGCGATCCGAAGTTCCGCACCTGGAATGTCGAGGAGCGCGATGGCCGCCTCTATGCCGGCATCTGGGAAGCGACGCCGGGCAAATGGCGCATCGAATATGACGAATGGGAGTTCTGCCACATCCTGTCCGGCGTCTCGGTGGTTGCCGAGGATGGCGGCGAGGCGCGCACGGTCCGGGCCGGCGACAGCTTCGTGCTCAGGCCAGGCTTCAGGGGCAGCTGGGAAGTGCTTGAAACGACCCGCAAGGAGTATGTGGTCAAGCTCTGATCTCGCGGCGCGCTTGGACTTCACAAAAGCCGATCGATGTCAGTGTCGGAAAAGCCGTATCCGCTCATCATCTCCCTGTGCCAGGGACTGCCAAGCAAATCACTGAGGCATAAGTCGACGCGCTGGAGCAGGGTGGCACTGCCTTTGGCGAGAGCGAAAGCGCCGGGCGCTGGCTGTTTTTCGACTGCCGGGACGTCGACGACGTCGAGAGGCGCGTCGGGTCGCCGGCTCAGATAGCCGCGATGCGCGAGCGCTACACTCGCATAGGCATGCACCACGCCGGCCGCGACGGCGTTAGCTGCTTCGGCCTGGGTGGCAAATATCCTTAGCCGTTCGGGCTGAATAGCGTTTTGCAGGGCCGTCCGGTGCTGGATCTGGCCCGATATGACGCCGATCAGCGCCGTCCGATCATTGGCGACGGACCGATAGCCATCAAAGGCGCGGGGATTGTCTTTCGCGACCAGCAATCCATCCGCCAGCATCCAGATCGGCCTTGTGAAGTCGACCAGCTTCCGGCGGTCTTCGGAAATGAACAGGCCGGTGGTCATGTCCCACCCCTTCGGCAAGCCCAGGCAGCAGCTCGGCAAACTCGGTCTCGATGGGCAAAAGTTCCAGCCCGAGCGTCAGGCAGACCCTCTTGGCCAGTTGGGCATCGCTGCCGCCCAGACGTCCCGATCCGTCGATAAAGCAGAAGGGTGGTTCCTGTAGAAAGGCGAATCTCATTTTCTCGGGCATGCGTCGGCTCCGCCGTCCTCACAAGCTCACAGTGAGCTTTTCCAGCCCATGGAAATGATAGGTGTCGCGGAAGCGCGGCTGCTCCGCAAGATGGAGTTGCGGCTGCCGCTCGAACAGGGTTTTCAGCGACACCTGCAACTCCAGCCGCGCCAGCGGCGCACCGATGCAGAAATGGATACCGGCGCCGAACGAGACATTCTTCTGGTCTAGTCGGCCGGGCCGGAAGGCGCCAGGTTCGGCAAAGGCAAGCGGATCATGATTGGCCATGCCGAGCAGCAGGCCGACCGTCTCGCCCGGTTGTACGACAACCCCCGATGTCACCTCGACCTCCTGATAGGCGTAGCGGGTGAACATGTGCAGCGGCGCGTCGAAGCGCAGGCACTCCTCGACCGTTGCAGCGGTTGCTTCCGGCGAGGTGAAGAAACGGCCGGGGTCGCCGCCTTGCGCCAGCAACGTGCGCACGGCGTTGCCGGTTTGATGGACGGTCGCCTCGTGGCCTGCATTGAGCAACAGGATGGCAGACGAGACCAACTCGTCTTCCGACAGCTTCTGGCCATCCTCTTGTGCCGCGATCAGCAGCGATAGCAGGTCGTCGCCAGGCCTCTTCCGCCGCTCGGTGACATAGCCGCGCAAAAAGTCGGAAAAATCGTGCGCGGCGCGATTGGCCGCTTCCTCGGTCTCGCGCGTCCGGCCATGCATGTACATGGCCACCATCCGGTGCGACCAGTCGAGCAGTTGCGGCCCCATTTCGACCGGCACACCGAGCATTTCGGCAATGATGGTGATCGGCAAAGGTGCGGCGAAGCTGGGCAATAGATCGACCTGGCGCGGTTCGAAACGGTCGATCAGCTCATTGGCCAGCGCCTCCACGCGCGGCCGCAGCCGCTCGACCTGGCGCGAGACGAAGGCGCGGTTGACCAGGGTTCTGAGCCTGGTGTGCACCGGCGGCTCCAGCTCCAGCATCGAATTGCTCTCGATGCCGTCGAAAGCGGCCAAATGCGAGCGATCCTCGCCGATGCCGCGGCTGTCGGGAATGCCGGCCGGGTTCTGGCGACCGAAGCGGCGGTCGCGCAACAGCCGGTTGACGTCGTCGAAGCCGCCAAAGCACCAAAAGCCGAATTCCTCCCAGAAGAAGGCATTCGATGCGCCATGCAGGACGGCATAGGCGTCGTAGGGGTTCTGGAAAAACGCCGGTTCGTGCGGATCGAGCCGCAGGCGGCGCGTGGCTGGATCAAAGGCGAGGTAGGGCGGCATGGATGTGGTCATGCCAGACCATTACCGCGGCTTGCCGGCTTGGTGCCAGACCGGATGTTGGCACCCGACGGCCCTATGGATTGAGCCAACCGAGGCGGACCTCGGCGAAGTACCGAAGTCTAATCCTCGCAATGCCTGGCAATATGCACGCGGCGCCAGCTGGTCGAGCCTTCCTGCACCACCACCCGGCGCGCCATCCTCTGGTATGACGGCGCTATCTGGGTGACGTGCCGCCGCTCGGGCCGCACCAGCACTTCATGGGCGACGCTCTCATATTCGGCCGGCAGCACAAGCCGGCGGGTGCGCTCCGGTTCAACCACCACCGTTTCGGCCACACGCGCGTAGCGGGCCTTGCGCCACACCTTGCACAGCACCTTGCGGCCGTGGATGACGCGCCATTCCCAGGCATAGCCGCCATCGTCGACCTGGACCGTGCGGTAAACGGTGCGGGTTCTCGCCGGTACGATGTCATAGGTGACTCGGGGCGGCGCGATCTGCTCGACGCGCTCCATGGTGCCATAGATCGGCGGATCATAGTCGACCAACTGCCCGCCGGGACTGACCATGACGTCTTCATAGACGGTGTCATAGAGCGCCGGCCTGTGCACCGGCTCATAGCATTCGGCGGCCCGGCCGCCGGCAACCGCATCGGACACCATGCCGAGACCGGCAAGGCCGGAGATGGCGAGGCAAGCAGTTTTCCTGATCATGGCACTCCCCTGTTTGAACCCGAAACGTGAGGTTCAATGTTGAATTGTAGGGGAAGGTTCTCCGGGGGAAAGCGGTTTCGCCGCATTTCGTTAAGCGACGCGGTTAAGGAATTGCTACACCGCAAAAACGCCGCTGGCCGCGTTCGGACTTTCCCTTGCGCGGAAACCTTGATTCGACTTAACCAGATGGCTAGGAGCAGGCGGCCTTGCGCTAGGGTGAGCCGGCATCCTATTTACATTCTAACCATCAAGAACCGATTCTGCCCGATGTTCCGGCGCCGGAATCCCCATCTCCAAAAAGGGTAGTCCATGAAGAACCCCGTCGAAACCTACATGAACCTCGTTCCGATGGTGGTCGAGCAGACCAATCGCGGCGAGCGGGCCTACGACATTTTCTCGCGCCTGCTGAAAGAGCGCATCATTTTCATCACCGGCCCGGTCGAAGACGGTATGGCGACGCTGGTTTGTGCACAGCTTTTGTTCCTCGAGGCCGAGAACCCGAAGAAAGAGATCAATCTCTACATCAACTCGCCGGGCGGCGTGGTGACCTCGGGCATGGCGATCTACGACACCATGCAGTTCATCAAGCCGGCGGTGTCGACGCTGTGCATCGGCCAGGCGGCGTCGATGGGCTCGCTGCTTCTGACCGCCGGCCACAAGGACATGCGTTTTGCCACGCCGAACGCCCGTATCATGGTTCACCAGCCTTCCGGCGGTTTCCAGGGCCAGGCCTCCGACATCGAGCGGCACGCGCAGGACATCATCAAGCTGAAGCGCCGCCTCAACGAGGTCTACGTCAAACACACCGGTAAGAGCTACGAAGACATTGAAAAGACGCTTGACCGCGACCATTTCATGACAGCCGACGAAGCCAAGGATTTCGGCCTCATCGACAAGGTCATTTCGTCGCGCGAGCCGGTCGAAGGCGCTGCGGCATAAGCGCTGCATGGCAGTTGCGTGGCTGGATAACGCGCTTTTGCTGGGATTTGCGGCATTTCGGCCACAATTGGCTGTTCCCTCGGTGGATGGGATTGCCTACGTTAAGGCTATGTTGATTTTCGACGGCTTAGCTTTGTGCAGGGTTGGCGCGAATCATTGCGACGTTTTCTGATTTGTGTTTCGTACGGAATGCGTTGCGGGAGCCGGGACACTGGCGGCGGCGAATTCCCGCGATAGATAGAATATGCGCCCTTTCAGCCAGACCATCGGCGGGCGGCCATGAAAGGACAGGAAAATGAGCAAAGTCGGCAACAACAGCGGTGATTCGAAGAACACGCTTTATTGCTCGTTTTGCGGCAAAAGCCAGCACGAGGTGCGCAAGCTGATCGCCGGCCCAACGGTGTTCATCTGCGACGAGTGCGTCGAGCTATGCATGGACATCATCCGCGAGGAGAACAAGACCTCGATGGTGAAGTCGCGCGAGGGCGTGCCGACCCCGCAGGAGATCCTGAAGGTTCTCGACGACTATGTCATCGGCCAGCCCTACGCCAAGCGCGTGCTGTCGGTGGCTGTCCACAACCACTACAAGCGCCTGGCGCATGCCGGCAAGAACAACGACGTCGAATTGGCGAAGTCCAACATCCTGCTGATCGGCCCGACCGGCTGCGGCAAGACGCTGCTTGCCCAGACGCTGGCCCGCATCATCGACGTGCCCTTCACCATGGCCGACGCGACGACGCTGACCGAAGCCGGTTACGTCGGCGAGGACGTCGAAAACATCATCCTGAAGCTGCTGCAGTCGGCCGACTACAATGTCGAGCGCGCCCAGCGCGGCATCGTCTACATCGATGAAATCGACAAGATTTCGCGCAAGTCCGACAACCCATCGATCACCCGCGACGTGTCGGGCGAGGGTGTGCAGCAGGCGCTTCTGAAGATCATGGAAGGCACCGTTGCCTCCGTGCCGCCGCAGGGCGGCCGCAAGCATCCGCAGCAGGAGTTCCTGCAGGTCGACACCGCCAACATCCTATTCATCTGCGGCGGCGCCTTCGCCGGGCTGGACAAGATCATCTCGGATCGCGGCAGGAAGACTTCCATCGGCTTCGGCGCCATCGTGGCTTCGCCCGAGGATCGTCGCACCGGCGACGTGTTCCGCCTGGTCGAGCCCGAGGATCTCTTGAAGTTCGGCCTCATCCCCGAGTTTGTCGGCCGTCTGCCGGTCCTGGCGACGCTTGAAGACCTCGACGAGCCGGCGCTGATCCAGATCCTGACCGAGCCGAAGAACGCGCTGGTCAAGCAGTATCAGCGGCTGTTCGAGATGGAGAGTGTCGACCTGACCTTCCATGAGAATGCGCTGTCGGCGATCGCCAAGCGCGCCATCGAGCGCAAGACCGGCGCCCGTGGCCTGCGCTCGATCATGGAAGCAATCCTGCTCGACACCATGTTCGAACTGCCCGCTCTGGAAGGCGTGCGCGAAGTGGTGATTTCGGAAGAAGTGGTGACCGGCAGCGCCCGGCCGCTCTACATCTATTCCGAGCAGAAGGAAAAGAAGGGCAACGTCAGCGCCTGATCTGGCATCTGGCCTAACCTTTTTATGGAACGGCGCCCGCGGGGCGCCGTTTTGCTGTGGTGAGGTACCGATCCTTGTGACGGAGTGGATGAACGAACGTGTCGACCCTTGATCTTTGCCCCTCGTGCATCCAACTAACATCGGAAGGCCGAGGTGCCGAATTCTGTGCTGCAAAACTCCCGTCACAAACGGTGGTAGGCGGAACGATCCCCGGTCGTTAATATGAGATTCGCGGTTGGCTCAATTAGCGGCCGCGACATGAAAGGTTGGACAATGGCCAAAATATCCAAGGCTCCCAGCGACGGCGTCTTCGCAGTCCTCCCACTGCGCGACATCGTGGTGTTCCCGCACATGATCGTTCCGCTCTTTGTCGGGCGTGAAAAGTCGATCAAGGCGCTGGAAGAGGTTATGGGTCAGGAAAAGCAGATCCTGCTTGCCACCCAGATGAATGCCGCCGATGACGATCCCGAGCCCGATGCGATCTTCGACATCGGCACGCTCGCCAATGTGCTGCAATTGCTGAAGCTGCCCGACGGCACCGTCAAGGTGCTGGTCGAAGGCGCTTCGCGTGCCAAGATCGTCTCGTTCACCGACCGTCCGGACTTCCACGAAGCTACCGCCACGGCGCTGGTCGAGCCGGAGGAGGAAGAGGTCGAGGTCGAGGCGCTCGCCCGTTCGGTCGTCACCGACTTCGAAAACTACGTCAAGCTGAACAAGAAGATCTCGCCTGAAGTGGTGGGCGCCGCCAGCCAGATCGACGACTATTCCAAGCTCGCCGATACGGTTGCCTCGCACCTCGCCATCAAGATCCCCGAGAAGCAGGAGATGCTTGCCACGCTATCCGTCAAGGAACGGCTGGAAAAGGCGATGGGCTTCATGGAAGCCGAAATCTCCGTCCTGCAGGTGGAGAAGCGCATCCGCTCGCGCGTCAAGCGCCAGATGGAGAAGACGCAGCGCGAATATTACCTCAACGAGCAGATGAAGGCGATCCAGAAGGAGCTCGGCGAAGGCGAGGACGGCCGCGACGAGGCCGCCGAGATCGAGGCGCGCATCAAGAAGACCAAGCTCTCCAAGGAGGCCCGCGAAAAGGCGGAAGCCGAGTTGAAGAAGCTGCGGACGATGTCGCCGATGTCGGCGGAATCGACCGTCGTGCGCAATTATCTCGACTGGATCCTGTCGATCCCGTGGGGCAAGAACTCCAAGGTCAAGCAGGACCTGGCGTTTGCGCAGAACGTGCTCGACACCGATCATTTCGGCCTCGATAAGGTCAAGGACCGCATCGTCGAGTATCTCGCCGTGCAAAGCCGCCAGAAGAAGCTGAAGGGGCCGATCCTGTGCCTCGTCGGCCCTCCCGGCGTCGGCAAGACCTCACTCGGCAAGTCGATCGCCAAGGCGACCGGCCGCGAGTTCATCCGCATGGCGCTTGGCGGCGTGCGTGACGAGGCCGAGATCCGTGGCCACCGCCGCACCTATATCGGCTCGATGCCCGGCAAGGTCATCCAGTCGATGAAGAAGGCCAAGAAGTCCAACCCGCTCTTCCTGCTCGACGAGATCGACAAGATGGGCCAGGACTTCCGCGGCGATCCGTCATCGGCTTTGCTCGAGGTGCTCGATCCCGAGCAGAACTCGACGTTCATGGACCATTACCTCGAGGTCGAATACGACCTGTCGAGCGTGATGTTCGTGACGACGGCGAACACACTGAACATCCCTGCGCCCCTGATGGACCGCATGGAGATCATCCGTATCGCCGGCTACACCGAGGACGAGAAGATCGAGATCGCCAAGCGTCACCTGATGCCCAAGGTGATCCGCGATCATGCCCTGCAGCCGAAGGAATTCTCCGTCGGCGAGGACGCGATCCGCGGCATCATCCAGACCTACACCCGTGAAGCGGGCGTCAGAAGCCTGGAGCGCGAGCTGATGAAGCTCGGGCGCAAGGCGGTGACCGAGATCCTGAAGACGAAGAAGAAGACGGTGAGCATCACGGCGGCGAACCTCGCCGATTACCTCGGTGTTCCGCGCTTCCGCTTCGGCCAGGTCGAGGCTGACGATCAGGTCGGTGTCGTCACCGGTCTTGCCTGGACGGAAGTCGGCGGCGAGCTGCTGACGGTCGAAGGCGTCATGATGCCCGGCAAGGGCCGCATGACGGTGACCGGCAATCTGCGCGACGTGATGAAGGAATCGATCTCGGCGGCGGCCTCTTATGTCCGCTCGCGGGCCATCGATTTCGGCATCGAGCCGCCGCTGTTCGACAAGCGTGACATCCACGTCCACTTGCCCGAAGGCGCCACGCCGAAGGACGGTCCGTCTGCAGGTGCTGCCATGGCGACAGCCATCGTGTCGGTCATGACGGGGATTCCGGTCCGGGCCGATGTGGCGATGACTGGCGAGATAACGCTTCGCGGCCGCATCTTGCCGATCGGCGGCCTCAAGGAGAAGCTGCTCGCCGCATTGCGCGGCGGCATCAAGAAGGTGCTGATCCCGGAAGACAACGCCAAGGATCTGGCGGAGATACCGGACAATGTGAAGAACGGTATGGAGATCATTCCGGTCTCACGTGTCGGCGAGGTTCTGAGGCACGCGCTGGTGCGCATGCCGGAGCCAATCGAGTGGGTCGAGCCGGTCAATCCGCCGGCTTCCACCGATACCGTTGACGATGCTGGAAAGTCGCTTGCACATTAGAAACTACTAAAGTTGCAGTGCACAAAGAGAGAGCCGGGCCTTGAGCCCGGCTTTTTCATGTGAAAAACCCACCATTTCCGGGCTTTTTTCAACTTTTTTCCGGCTTTTTGACTTGGGTTTGCGAGCGCTTCTTTCTAAAGTCCCTCTCCTGCCGGATGAGTCGAAAGTTCCGGTTTTCTCATGGAAGGGAATTTTTATGAACAAGAACGAACTGGTTTCCGCTGTCGCTGAATCCGCGAGCATTTCGAAGGGTGACGCACAGTCGGCGGTTGAGGCGGTGTTCTCCGTCATCACTGGCGAACTGAAGAAGGGCGGCGATGTACGGCTCGTCGGCTTCGGAAATTTCACCGTCTCCAAGCGTGCGGCATCTACTGGCCGCAACCCGCAGACTGGCGCGGAAGTGAAGATTCCGGCGCGTACCGTGCCGAAGTTCTCGGCCGGCAAAGGCCTCAAGGACGCGGTCAACTAAAAATTTTTCAGAGAATGTTGAAAGCCGGGTTCGCCCGGCTTTTCTTTTGCCTCGATGGCGGCAGGCCGTCAGCCCGCTGAGGCGAGCCTTCAGCCCACCGGCGCATCCGCGCGCATCAGGCCTTCCTGCTTGAGGTCCGCCCACAGCGCCGCAGGCAGCTTGGCATCGAGCAGGGCGCGGTTGCTTTCGACTTCACTCGGCCGCTGGCCGCCGGGGATGACCGACACCACGGAAGGGTGCAGCAGCGGAAACTGCAGCGCCGCCTCGATCAGCCTGACGCCATGGCGCTGGCAGACGGCCTCGATGCGCCCGACGCGATCCATGATGTCCCTTGGCGCCTCGGAGTAATTGTAATAGGCGCCTGGCTTCGGCCCGGTCGCCAGGATGCCGGAATTGTAAGGACCGCCGAGAACGATGCCGATGCCGCGTTGCTCACAGAGCGGCAGGAAGGTGGCAAGCGCTTCCTGTTCCAGCAGCGTGTAGCGCCCGGCCAGCAGGAACAGGTCGAAGTCGCCACGCTCCGCCAGCGTCTGGCAAACCTCCCATTCGTTGATGCCGCCGCCGAAGGCCTTGATCACGCCCTGGTCGCGCAGTGCAACCAGTCCGTTGTAGCCCGAGGCCATGAATTCCTCGATGCGCTGGTCTGACGCCTCCTTGCTGCCATGGGTGAAGATGTCGAGGTCATGGACGAAAAGGATGTCGATGCGGTCGACGCCAAGCCGTTCCAGCGACGCCTCGAACGAGCGCATGACGCCGTCATAGCTGTAGTCGTAGACCTCCTTGCGCGTCGGTGTGTCGAAGAACTTGCCGATGCCGGTTCGTTCCTCCGGCGGGCAGGCGCGCAACAGGCGACCGACCTTGCTCGACAGCACATAGTCGTCGCGCTTCCTGCCGCGCAGGAAGGCATTGAGCCGTGTTTCGGCAAGGCCCAGGCCATAGAGCGGCGCGGTGTCGTAGTAACGGCAGCCGGTCGCCCACGCCGCCTCCAGCGTCGCGTTGGCATCCTCGTCGGGGACGGCGCGGTAAAGGTTGCCGAGCGGCGCGCTGCCGAAGCCAAGCTCGGTAAAGTCGAGGCCGCCATTGCCGATGCGGTCGAAATGCCGTGTCTTCATGTCGTGCTGATTTCCTGGATTGATTGTCTGACATGACACTATCACGCCGCTGGCTCAGCAAAAGCCGCCATGGCCGTTGGACAGGCATTTTCGCGGTGATAGCATGAACAAAAACAAGCCTTTTTCCGAAAGCGCGCAACCCGAAATCACCGGCCACAAACTCAGCCGGACAGATGGGACTCTCATGACGAATGCCGGCTCGGATATGTTTTCGACCGCCCTGCAAGAGCTGGGCGCCGTACTGGCGCGCGTCGACGAAGCCGGCATCTACACCGCCTGCGAAACCCTGGCCCGCGCGCAAAAGATCGTCGTCTATGGCTGCGGCCGCGAGGCCTTGCAGCTCAAGGGTTTCGCCATGCGCCTCTATCACCTTGGCCTTGAGGTGTCGGTGGTCGGCGACATGAACACGCCACCGCTTGGCCCAGCCGATGTCTTCCTGGTCAGTTCCGGCCCGGGCGAGACGACGACGGTGCTTACCTTGATGCAAGTCGCCCGCCAGGCCGGCGCCACCGTGCTTTTGCTCACCGCCGAGGCAGGCAGTAGTGCGGTCGCGCTTGCCGACTTCACCTTGCTGATCCCGGCGCAGACCATGGCGCGTGACCAGGGGCCACAAAAGACATCGCTGCTGCCGATGGGCTCGGTCTTCGAAGGGGCGCTGTTCCTGCTGTTCGAGGTGATGGTGCTGAAGCTCAAGGCGCTGACCGGCCAGTCGTCCGAGGCCATGCGCACCCGCCACACCAACATGGAATAGATCATGCGCTACGAACTGATGTTGCCGCACCAGATCCGCAAGGCGATCGCCGAGAACTGGCCGGTCGCTCTCCCGCTCGGCGTGCTCGAATATCACGGCGAGCACATGGCTGTCGGCATGGACACGCTGGCCGTCGTCAAGACGCTGGAGCTCTACGAGAAGGAGGCCGACATCGTCATCCTGCCGGCTTTCTACTACGGTGCGGCGAGCTATGTGGTGGCAGCACCTGAAGGCAACGGCTCGGTGCAGGTCGGCGGCAACCAGCTGGCGCCGTTCGCCGAAGAATTGTTCTACAGCCTGCTGCGCATCGGCTTTCGCAACATCAACGCCATCATCCACCACCAGACCGAGAACTTTGCCGCCGGCATGCCGACCGATCTCGCCTTCAAGGCCGCCGGCCGCCAGGCGATCTTCCGCTTCCTCGAGAAGCAGCGCGGCGAGGGCTGGTGGGGCTCAGACGAAATGGCCGATTATTATGCCGGGCACGCCGCCGGCGAGAATTTCTTCAACTGGGTGCAGGTGCACCCGCTCATGTCGGCTGCCATGAACGGGAAATATCCGTTCGATCACGCCGGCATCGGCGAGACGTCGCTGATGCTGGCGCTGTGTCCGGAAGCGGTCGATGCCGGGCGTTTTGGCGAGAATACCGCGTGGTATACGGCGAGTGCGCCGGAGGCCTCGGCGGAGCTGGGGCGAAAGGGTGTGGCGATGATCATGGATCACCTGAGGGCGATATTGGGGCGCTAGCAGACAAAGTCGCTCTGTAGCGATCCTTCACACCCCCCCCTCTGTCCTGCCGGACATCTCCCCCGCAAGGGGGGAGATCAGATGTCATTTCCGCTTTCGTCATCACCTACGTCGCAAGAAAAGCGATGCAGCCAAAGCTGCCGATCTCCCTCCTTGCGGGGGAGATGGCCGGCAGGCCAGAGGGGGGTGCTGTCCCGCCGAGGTCAACAGTAGAGGGGCACGCCGCCTCTCGCCCTACTTCACCGCGCCCGCCGTCATGCCCATGATCAGATACCGCTCCAGCGCAATCCCGATGACCGCCAGCGGTGCGATCGCGGCGGTGGCAAGCGCCGCCATCGACCACCAGTTGATGCCTTGCGAGCCGGTCTGGCTCGCCACCATCACCGGAATGGTCTTGGCGTCGGTCGACGTCAGGAGTGCCGCAAAGAAGTACTCGTTCCAGCACAGCACCATCGCCAGGATGAAGGCGGCGACCATGCCCGGCAGCGCAATCGGCATGACGATACGGAAAAAAGCGCCCCAGATCGAGAGGCCGTCGACCAGCGCTGCCTCCTCGAGCTCGACCGGGATCGAGTTGAACTGGTCGCGCATGATCCAGATGACGATCGGCAGCACCATCAGCGTGTAGAGCAGGATCAGGCCGATGCGTGTGTCGAGCAGACCGACTTCGCGGTAGAGCACCAGGAAGGGCAGGGCGAGCACCACCGGCGGTAGGATCAGCTGCGACAGGAAGAAGAAGGAGATGTCCTCGTTCTTGAACCAGGCGAACTGATAGCGGTAGCGGGTCAGCCCATAGGCGGCGAGGCTGCCAATGACGATGGCGAGGCTCGACGCACCGACCGAGGTGATGACCGAATTCATGAAGCGCTTGAAAAACTCCTCCCGCACCGTCGAGGTCTGGAAGATCGAATCCGGCGACAGGCCGAGCGAGCGCCAGCCCTTCCAGTCCGGTTGGAAGTCGACGAACGGAATGAGGTGTCCTTGCGTGACATCGACCGCGGTCTTGAACGAGGTGGTGATGGTCCAGTAGATCGGGAACAGGCAGATGAAGGCCCAGAACGCCAGCGCGCCATAGATGAAGATGCGATTGGCCAGAAAACCCAGCGGTGAGCGGATTTCCGAGGCAGCATAGTCGGTGGTCTGGACGCTCATTGTGCCTCGTCAGTTCACGTTGCGCACGAAGCGATTGGCGAATTTCAACAGCCAGGTCACGAACACGACGATGATGACAAGATAGGCCATCGCCAGCATGGTGCCGTAGCCGACATTCGAACGGTCGCGGTATTCGCGGTAGATGAAGCTCGACACCGAATCCGTGGCGCCGCCGGGGCCGCCGGAGGTGACGGTAATGATGATGTCGGCAAGCTTCAGCTTGAAGATGATGCGCAGGATCACCGCCGTGACCGACACCGGCAGCATCAGCGGGAAGGTGACCTGCCAGAAAGTCTGCCAGGGCGTGGCGCCATCGACGCGCGCCGCTTCCAGCACGTCGCGCGACATCGCCTGCAGGCCGGCAAGCAGCATGATCATCATGAACGGGATGAAGGTCCAGGCGTCGAGCACCATGATCGAGATGCGGGCGGTGATCGGGTTGGAGAAGAAGGCGGGGTTTTCCCAGCCGACATGGCGCGCCAGCGTCGCCGCCGGCCCGAAACGGTACTCCATCAGCGATTTGCCGATCATCCACGACACCGCGACCGGCGACAGCATCAGCGGCATCAGGAAGACGACTCGGAAGAATTTGCGCGCCCGGATCTGCGCGTTGAGCAGCAGCGCCAGGCCGAAGGCAATCACATACTCAACCAGCACGGCGAGCACATAAAGCACCATGTTGAACAGCGCGTTGCGGTAGTAGGGATCGGCCAGCATCTGCCAGAAATTGTCGAGCCCGTTGAACTTGCGGCCGGAAAAGGACGACAGGTTCCAGTCGGTCAGCGCGATATAGAAGCCGAACAGCGTCGGGAAGATCACCATGGCGATGGTGAACAGCAGCGCCGGCAGCAGGAACAGCGCGCGCTGGCCGTCCTCGCCGCGCGTCAGCACCTGGCCGATGCCGAGCGCCACCCCCCACAGAACATAGGCATAGACGATGGGACGCCAGGTCTCGAAGCCGAGCGTGGTGATCTCGTTCTTGTAGAGGATCTCAAACGCGATCACCGCCAGCAGGCCAAGCGTGGCGGCCGCCATCAGGGCAAAACCCGCCCGCTTGCGGGCCGGCGAGATCAGATCGGCTGGGCCGGCGTTGGCCGGCCATGCATTGGTGGTCTGGTCAGCCACGCGTCCCCGTCCGTTTAAAAAATCAAGCCTGCGACCGGCCCGAGCCGGTCAGGTCCGGCGGCTTGCACCGCCGGACGTGTTGTCACGATAGGATCAGCCTACACGCCGAGCGAGGCCTTGTAGAGCTTGATCTGGTTTTCGCGGCCGATCTGGTCGGTCAGCTTCTCCCAGGCCGCGGCAATGGCGTCGGCGCCTTCCTGCGCCTTCATCTTGCCGGCGAATGTGTTGGCCAGAATGTCCTCGGCAGCCGAATAGTACTGGAAGATGCCGGGGATGCGCGGCTCGATCGCCGCGTTCGGATGGTTGTAGCTGTCGGCTTCCGACTTCAGATACGAGGTGATGAACGCCTCGTCGTAGCCTGCCGCCACCCATTCGGGAATGTCGAAATGCGAGTTGCGGTAGGGCTGGAAGCCGGACGGATACATCGCCGTCCAGATTGACAGGTCCTTGCCGCCGAGATGAGCGGCGGCCGACCATGCCGCTTTTTTCTTCTTTTCGTCCGTATCGACGCGGGCCATGACGTAGACGCCCCAGCCGAGATAGGCGCAGTTCGGCGCATAGTTCGGGCCGCTGGCGAGTTTGTCCCAGGCGCCGGTCTTGGCATTGTAGACGTCGTCGGACCCCGGCAGGATCGAGAAGCCGGTGACGTCGCCGATGACCGAGCTATCGTTGGTCTTGACGTTGGAGCCGACGTCGCCCCACCAGGTGACCATCGAACCGGTGCCGGCCAGGAACTGCTGGAAGGCTGTCGTGTTCGGGTCGGCGTTGATCTGGTCGGCGGGCTCCGACGGCAGCGCGTCGATGACGTCCTGGATGGCGCGCACCCAGGCCGGATTGTTGATGCGCGGCTTCATCGTGTCGGCATCGAACAGCCAGGCCTTGTCGTCGGGATGCTTGGCATAGGCGGTGGCGCGGCTGCCGAGGAAGTAGAAGCCGAAACCGCCCCAGGCCTTGGGCGCATCGAGATAGCCGAAGACGTCCTGGTCCTTGAACTTCTTGCCCTTGAGGAATTTTGTGACGGCCTGGACTTCCTGCCAGGTCTTCGGCACACCCCATTCGGTGGTCGCGCCGCCGTCCTTCCACGCCTTGGCGAGGTCGGCATCGGCAAAAACGTCGGTGCGGTAATTGAAGTTGTGCGCATCGCCATCGACGGTGATCCGGTACTGCTTGCCGTCCCAGGTGCCGACCGGCGGCTGCAGATAGGCCACGACATCCTTCATGTCGATCTGCTCTTTGACCCAGTCGGGCATCTCGGAGGTCAGGCCCTTGCCGCAGACATCGCCTTCGAAGGGCGCGCCCATCTCGATGATGTCGAAGTCGACGGTGCCGGTGGCGATCGACTGCTGCAGGCGGGCATTGTAGTCGGCCTGCGCCAGGTCGATCCAGCTGATCTTGGCGCCGGTATAGGCCTCCCACGGCTTCAGGAAGCCGCGGAACAGCACATTGTGCAGGTTCTGGTTGTTGAGGCCCATGAAGGTGAGCTCGACGCCGGCGAATTCGCCTTCCTTGACGTTGGCCTTGGTGGCTTCCAGGCAGAGTTCGCCGACCTTCTGGAAATCGGCATCCGTCGGCTGACCCTTGCCGACGCCGGGGATCTGCAGAATTTTGGAGCGTAGCTCGCTGGCGGCTTCAGCCGGGCGGGTGAAAGCGCCGAGCCCAGCGCCCGATGCGGCGGCGATCGCGGCCATCGAGGCCGCGCCCTTGAGTATGTCACGCCGGGTGGCACCCGCGCGGACGAGTTTTTCGTACAGACCGACTCTCATCTATTCCTCCCAGAACAACAGTCGTGAATTAAAATGCCAATCCCTCCGACGCCGAAACGTCGGCGGTTCTCCTTTATCATACGGGGACGTGGGACCCCACCCTGCGTCGCCTGGAGCTCCGATTTTCGGATAAAAATCCGACTGCCGGATTGGCAACAGCCAATATTTGCGTAATCGATTACCTTGTCAACACGAATGGCTTTTTATCGATAACATACCGACTTGCCCTTGCCGTTGGCAATGGCTAGCTTCACCGCGAGAAAAGGGGGGACGATGGCTCAAGTCGCGATCAGCAATGTGGCCAAGGCGTTCGGAACCGTCAAGGTCCTGCACGAGGTCAGCGTCGATATCGCCGATGGCCAGTTCGTGGTGTTGGTCGGCCCGTCGGGCTGCGGCAAGTCCACGCTGCTCAGGATGGTGGCCGGGCTGGAGACCGTCTCCGGCGGCACGATCGCCATTGGCGAGCGCATCGTCAACAATCTGCCACCGGCCAAGCGCGACATCGCCATGGTGTTCCAGAACTACGCGCTCTATCCGCACAAGACGGTGGAGCAGAACATGGCGTTCGCGCTGAAGCTGCGCAAGACCGATCCAGCCGTGGTCGCCGAGCGGGTCAAGCGCGCCGCCGACATTCTCGACCTCAATCCGTACCTGAAACGTTATCCGCGCCAGCTCTCCGGTGGCCAGCGCCAGCGCGTCGCCATGGGCCGCGCCATCGTGCGCAATCCGCAAGTCTTCCTGTTCGACGAGCCGCTCTCCAATCTCGACGCCAAGCTGCGCGTGCAAATGCGCACCGAGATCAAGGAACTGCACCAGCGGCTGAAGACCACCACCATCTACGTCACCCACGACCAGATCGAGGCCATGACCATGGCCGACAAGATCGTCGTCATGCGCGATGGCCGTATCGAGCAGGTCGGCGCGCCATTGGAATTGTTCGACCGGCCGGCCAATCTGTTTGTCGCCGGCTTCATCGGCTCGCCGTCGATGAACCTGCTCAAAGGCGTGGTGCGCAAGGGCGACAAGGTCGAGATAGCAGGCACGCTGTTCCCGGTCGCGGCCGGCAGCGCCGCCAAGGAGGGCCAGGCCGTGGTCTATGGCGTGCGGCCCGAGCATCTCGAAATCCATCCCGACGGCGTGCCGGCAAAGATCTCGGTGGTCGAACCCACGGGTTCCGAAACGCTGGTCTTCGTGCGCTTCGGCGACAGCGGCGAGATGGTGGCGCTGTTTCGCGAGCGCCACGACTTCAAGCCCGGCGACACGCTCAATCTCAAGCCGCGCCTCGACCAGGTCCATCTCTTCGACGCCGAGACCGGCAACCGGCTCTGATTTCCAATCGACTTTGACCAAACCTGTTTGACGAGGACTGCCATGCTCAAAGGGATCAACCCATTGCTCAATGCCGATGTGCTCCAGGCGCTCAGGGCAATGGGACACGGCGACGATCTGATCATCGCCGACACCAATTTCCCCGCCGATTCGGTGGCAAAGCAGACCGTGCTCGGCAAGCTGCTGCACATCGACGCCTCGGCGGCCGATGTAGTCAAGGCGGTGCTGTCGCTCTATCCGCTGGACACTTTCGTCGACGATGCGGCCGCGCGCATGGAGATCGTCGGCAAGCCGGACGAGATCCCGCCGGTGCAAAAAGAGGTGCAAAAGGAGATCGACAAGGCCGAGGGCAAGGCCTGGCCGATGATCTCGGTCGAGCGCTACGCCTTCTACGAGCGCGCCAAGAAAGCCTATTGCGTCATCCAGACCGGCGAGCGCCGCTTCTATGGCTGCTTCGCCTTTCGCAAGGGCGTCGTGCCGCCGGACGCCGAGTAGGGCCATGGCGTCGGGCAAGCCTGTCGTCATTCTGGGCGTTTTCGTCGCCGACACCGCTTACCGGGCCGATCGACAGCCGCGCATGGGCGAGACCATTCTTGGTAATTCCTTCAAGCTGGGACCTGGCGGCAAGGGCTCGAACCAGGCAGTGGCGGCAGGCAAGCTCGGCGCCGACATCACTTTCCTGACCCGGCTTGGCGTCGATGCTTTCGCCGACATGGCCAAGGCGACCTGGGCAGAGGCGGGCGTGAAATCCGCCGTCATCGACACGCCGCAAAGCTATACCGGCGCGGCCTACATCTTCATCGAGGAGACGACCGGCAACAACGCCATCATCGTCAGCCCGGGTGCGGCGATGCTGATCTCGTCTGAAGACATCGAGGCCAATGCCGGCCTGATCCGTGGAGCCGGCGTCTTCGTCACCCAGCTCGAACAGCCGATCGACGCGGCACTGCGCGCACTCGAGATCGCGCGCGGGGCAGGGGTGACCACCATCCTCAATCCGGCGCCGGCAGCAAAACTGCCGGACCGCATCTATACGCTTTGCGACTATGTCACCCCCAATGAGACCGAGGCCGAGGAACTGACCGGCATCAAGGTCGCCTCCATCGACGACGCCCGCCGCGCCGCCGACAGCCTGCTACAAAAGGGCGTCGGCTCGGTCATCGTCACGCTCGGCGAAAAAGGCGCGCTGCTGCACACGGCGAACCGTTCCGACCATGTTCCCGTGGTCAGTGCTGGCCCGGTGGTTGAAACCACTGGTGCGGGTGATGCCTTCAATGGTGGCCTGGCCGCAGCACTCGCCAAAGGCGTGGAGCCGCTGCAAGCCGTCCGCTTCGCCTGCGCCGTCGCCGGCATTTCGGTGACGCGGCCGGGTACGGCGCCATCCATGCCGACGCTGCATGAGGTCGAGGCGCTGCTGGCCGAGGGGTGAGGTCGTTGCGGGAGAGATCGAGTTCAGATCCGACCGGATCTGAATTGCCTCATGCAAGACCATGATTCTAGACGATTATGTCACATTTCTCCTGAGGAGAAATGGCGCGAGTGACGGGGCTCGAACCCGCGACCTCCGGCGTGACAGGCCGGCGAAAACGCCTGATTAATCAACGACTGATTCAATTCCTTACGCTCTCGAATTTGCGGGAAAAAGCGCGAAATTGAAACTTGCCTATCAGAACTCCTCGTCAACTCCGCGAGGTATTCACTTTGATCGACGCCTCCGCTGCTGCCAGCCTAGCGGCTGGACCGGGACAGACTGCTCCCGGCGACTTCTGGATCGGCTGGAGACGGCAGATCGATGCGCTCGCTTCCGCCGGATTCCGGGTCATCGTTCCCGACCAGAGGGGCTACAACACCAGTGACAAGCCGAAAGCCATCCGTGAATACACGCTCCCCAAGCTCGTCGGCGATGTCGTTGCCATCGCCGACGCGCTCGGCATCGGAAGGTTTCACCTCGTCGGTCATGACTGGGGCGGTATCGTCGCCTGGGCGGCAGGCGCAAAGCTGTCGCACCGCCTGGAAAGGCTCGTCATCCTGAACGCGCCCCACCCCGAGGTGCTGCTTGCCCATTCCTTGCGATCTCCGACCAAGTTCCTGCGGAGCAGCTATGCGGCCTTCTTCCAGTTCCCCTTGCTGCCGGAGGCTGTTCTGGGAGCAGGGCACTCGGCTCTGCTGGCACGGGCGCTCATCAAATCCAGCCGAACAGATGCCTTCACGGCGGAGGAAATCGCAGAGTATCGGCAGGCCTGGGGACGGCCGGGGGCGCTGACCGGCATGCTCAACTGGTATCGGGCGCTGCGCTTCCGCCCAAGCCTGAAGCAGCGGATCACGACACCGACCCTTGTACTGGGGGGATGCAGGACCAAGCTCTGGAATATGGCCTGGCCGAGCGCAGTCTGGCCTTTTGCAACGATCGGGGCCTGCAGACGTTCGAGAAGGCGACGCATTGGGTACAGCGCGAAGAGGCCAGCGCGGTGAATGCCGCGCTTCTGGCGTTCCTGGACGGCTGAGATGCCGTTCCGTTCTGCAGGTGGCCTGACTCGCCGTGATCTCCTGACCGTGCTCGCCTGCCGCGGTCACAACCCACCACCTTACCTCCTCTGCTGATGCAGCATTGCAGAGGCCTCAACGGAGCATCCGATGCCACCCGTCGTCCTTCTCGGGGATTCGATCTTTGACAACGCTGCCTATGTCGCGCACGGGCCCGACGTAGTGCGGCAGCTGCGGGAGCGCTTGCCGGAGGGGTGGCGTGCAACGCTAAACGCCGTCGACGGCGCCGTCACAAGCGGCGTCGAGCGGCAGCTTGAACGGCTCCCCCAGGATGCTAGCCATCTTGTCGTCAGCGTCGGTGGCAATGATGCTCTTCGTCATGCAGGCATTCTGGAGCAGGGGGCCCGTTCGGTGGCCGAGGTTCTGGACAGGATCAGCGATATCCGGGAGGAATTCGAGCACGACTACTGTACGATGCTCGAGGGGGCGCTGGGCCAAAACCTACCCACCGCTGTCTGCACGATCTACGAGGCGCGCTTTCCCGACCCACAGCGTCGTAGACTTGCCGCAACTGCCCTGACGGTCCTCAACGACGTCATCACCCGGGCGGCGTTCTCGCGCGGTTTGCCGCTCGTCGACCTGCGCTTGGTATCGAATGAGGACGCGGACTTCGCCAATCCTATCGAACCGTCAGTGCAAGGCGGCGCGAAGATCGCGGCAGCCATCGCGGCACTTGTAGTCGAGCACGATTTAGCCGGACGTCGGTCGGTGGTCTTCGTCGGCTAAACGGCGTAATCCCGCCCGATCGTCTGCACTCCCGATGGTCGGTCGGACTGAAAGCAACAATTCAGACGGCCAGCACGATCTTGCCTTGAATACTGCCGTCGGCGGCGCGCTCATGTGCGCGCGATGCCTCGGCCAGCGGGAATGTGCTGTCGATGACGACACGCACAAGGCCGTCGTCGAGCAGGCGGGCGGCTTTTGCCAACTGCGCGCCATTGGATCGAACCTGTGTGGATGAGACCGTGATCCCCAGCCTCTCTGTCTCTTCGTGACCAGCGAAGCCCAGTGGGTTGACCAGGAACAGCGCGCCGCCCGGCTTCAGAACATGGAAGAAGCGCTCCATTTCCGCGCCGCCCACCGCGTCGAGGACAAGGTCGACGTCTCGGACGACATCTTCCGCCGCGGTTGTCTTGTAGTCGATGAATTGATCCACGCCGAGATCGCGCATCAGCGCCTCGTTCTTGGCCGATGTCACCGCGATGACGCGCGCGCCCCGCCATTTCGCCAACTGGACGGCCAGATGCCCGACACCGCCTCCGGCGCCGTTGATGAGCACCGTCTTGCCGTCGAGGGGCACCGGCTCATGCGGTAAGGGCTGGAACGGATTCGGCTCGTCGTGGCCAAGTTCGATCAAGAACTGCCATGCCGTCAGAAGCGACATCGGCGCACCAGCCGCATGAATATGGTCGATGCCGGCTGGTTTCAACGCAACATGCGATGCCGGCACACTGACATAATGCGCGTAGGCATTGCTACCCGTCATCAAGTTATCGGGGAAGCGAACCATTGCGTAGACCTCGTCCCCGATGCTGAACTCAGCGACGTCAGCGCCAACCGCTTCAATGACGCCCGACACGTCCGTGCCGAGAATCAGTGGGAAGGACGCGTTGGGTCGCCATTCTGGCGGCAGTGCGCGATAGCCATCCCGCAGATACCAGTCGGGCGGATTAAGCCCGGCCGCCTGGACTCGGACAAGCACCTCGCCGGGCTTCACACCCGGCCTAGGCGCGTCTTCGTACACCAGCATCTCGGGACCACCGAATGCGTGCAGACGGACTGCCTTCATCTTATCGCTCATTGGTGAAATCTCCGCTCATCCATGTCATTGGAGCGAATCTAGCGGCATGACCGCCGGTTGATAATCGGTGCCGATGGCGGTTAAGTAATGCCATGGCGGAACATATCACTTTGGATCGGCTCACTGGCATCATCGCCTTCGCGCGTGCGGGATCGCTGGGCAGCTACACGGCAGCGGCGCGCGCGCTGTCGATTTCCCCGTCGGCGGTCAGCAAGAGCGTCCAGCGGCTCGAGCGGCATTTAGGAGTGTCGCTGTTTACCCGTACAACGCGCTCGCTCACCTTCACGCCCGAAGGGCGCGACCTGCATGAGCGCGCGCTGCGTCTGCTACGCGAGGCGGAGGAAATAGAGCAGGCGGCAAAGACCGCGCGCTCCGAACCATCGGGCACGTTGCGCGTGGCCGCGTCGCTGCCGATCGGACTGCATCTGATCGCTCCGGCTTTGCCGGCTTTCCGTCGGCTCCATCCGAACCTGATCGTAGATCTCAGGCTGGGTGACCAGATGGTGGACATGATCGAGGAAGGGATCGATGTCGCCATACGCATCGGTGATCTGGCTGACACCCGGCTACTATCACGCAAGCTCGCACCCCATCGGCTTTGCTGCTTCGCCTCGCCAGCCTATCTCGAGGAACGCGGCACACCGACCCATCCCGATCACCTGGAAGGGCACGACACCGTCAACCTTCGATATCAGAGCACAGGCCAGGCCTTTCGCTGGCCCTTCCGGATTGGCGACCGTGAAATCGAGATCGTGCCCAATTCCGGTGTGGTCGCCGATGCCAGCGATGCCGTGCTCATCATGCTGGCAGCCGGCGGTGGGATAGGCATAGGCGCCTCCTTCATGGCGGCTCCCTATGTGAAGCGCGGCGAACTGGTCCCAGTGCTGTCCACGTTCGCGGTCGAGCGAAACAATGTCACCGTGCTCTGGCCGGCAAGCCGACGCGCCAACCCCGCCGTGCGCGCCTTTCTGACCATGCTCGACGCCGCTTTCACTCTGCGAATGGCAGCTTCAAGCATCGACTGATCTGGCGCGGAAGGGTCGCTAAAGGGCGAAAGCGGTCAATCACTGCTGATTGGCTGAACGGCAGCTATTCCGGGCACAACGTCCAAAAGCTGCTATTCCGTTTCGGCCCCACTAGAGGCCGCCCCTCCTCGTCGAATAGCATTAGACTAGTTGATCGGCTACAACGACCTAGAGTGCTAGCAACGGGGAGGGCACATGTCGGCGAGTGCTTACGCATTGACTGGCTTCATCTCGTGGGCCCTGGCCCTGCTGATCGTGATGGAAGTTATCCGGAGCTACCTGGTGATCTCTGGGCAAGTCCCGGCAAACGGCTTTACGCCAGATAACGGAGCCCTCTCCCCGTTTATGCGGAGGTTAGCCCGTGCCCACGCCAACTGCATTGAAGGGCTTCCAATCTTCGGAGGTCTGCTCGGAGTCGCGATCATCATTTCAAAGACAGATGTCACGGATCCCTTGGCCTCCACGATGTTAGGCGCACGTATAGTGCAGTCGGTGATCCACCTCGTCTCAACCAGCCAACTCGCGGTCAGTCTCAGGTTCACCGCGTTCGCTGTGCAAATGGTGATTGGTGCTTATTGGTGCTGGTTGCTGTTGATCTGAAGAGTGGCGGAGCCCCGACGCAAAAGTGGGCCACCTCGATTCCGGGAGCCTTGGCAAACCCACTCCGGATCGTGACCCGAAAGACTGTTCCTTTTGACAGGCGAGCGAACCGCAAAACTGGTAGTGGCAAAACCGCCGTTGAGGCATGATATTGCTGTTGGATTTTGGGGCTACTCCCCAGCTTCGGAGAAGGATCGGCGTTCAGAGAGCAATTTGCACGCCAGGGCGCTGCGGCGCTCCCCAGCTTTTGGCCACACGCACGCCCTGCAAACGCTCGGCTTAAGAGCGCCTGGCAGCGGAGCAGAGAATTGTTGGACTTTGTGAGTGTTAGAGGGAGAGGAACTGAGATTCAACCTTCTCCACCTGCACTTGGTCCTTGCACGCTGGCCTCAGCAGCACCTAATCCTGCCACGCAACCTGGAGGAGCAAGCCAGTGCTACGGAGCTATGTAGACACCGATCGGCTCGCGCTGTAGCCATAGGCCTCCGCCCGTCGGGGTTCACCGGCGCCGGGGTGGGGGGCCGGCCTAGGGGGCCCAGCAACGCGCACGTCAGCCTAGCTATCTTTGAGTCGCCGGGTCCGGGGACCGCCAGGCTGGATTATACCCGACAAATCTTGATAGGCTGCCGTTCTGGGGGTCGCACGATGAACGAGGTTGAAAAGCTGGCCGTCGAGGTTGTCGCGACCGGCCTTGGCTGGCCCGAGGGCCCGACGGTGCTGCCCGATGGCCGAATTGTCATCGTCGAAAGCTATCGCAGCCAGCTGACGGCCATAGATCGCGACGGAAGTGCTCGCCAGTTCGCGTATGTTGCCGGAGCGCCCAACGCCTGCGTTCTCGGATCGGATGACCTGCTCTATGTCTGCCAGAACGGCGGCACGACCGGACCTTGGCGGGCCGCGGACATGACGACGCCATCGATCCAGCGGGTTGCCGAAGGCGGAAAGCCGGAAATCCTGCTGAGCGAAGTCGCCGGCATTCGGCTCAATGGGCCAAACGATCTTGTATTTGCTGCTGACGGCCGGCTCATCTTCAGCGATCCCGGCACATACAACCCGGGGAATCCGGACCCAAGCTACATCTTTGCCGTCAACCCCGACGGCAGTGCGTACCTTGCTCTCGGCTTCGACAAGCCGACCTTCCCCAATGGTGTGGCGATCGAAGCCGACGGCTCGATCATTTGGGGGGAGTCCTATACGGGGCGCGTCAAGCGGCAGCGTCCGGATGGTCCCGTCGAAGACCTGGGCCGCTTGCCTGGGCCCAATCCGATCCCGGACGGGCTGAAGGTCGGAGCCGATGGCCGCCTTTATGTCACGGATATTGCCGCCAACGGCATTCACGTTCTGAAGCCCAACGGCACAGCGGAAGGTTTCTTCGTCTGCGGCAAGGCAACGACCAACTGCGTCTTCTCGGGCGAGATGCTTTGGGTGACAAATGCCGGCGTGCTGGCGACCGGCAGCGATCCCTCCTTTGAGGGAACACTCTCCTGCGTGCGTGTTCCGGGAGGCGGTGGACCGACGCATCATGGTCGCATCGGCGGAAAGCAACCGTGAGTAGCTCCTCGTCCGCCTCAAACACTGGCGATGACCCCGGCGCCGGCGGTGCGGCATCGTCTGCTTCGATGGCGGCGTTGAAGCGCCTGTACAGCGTGGCCGCGGTCCGCGTCGCCGCGCGGCGGACTTTGCCACGCCCGGTGTTCGACTTCGCCGATGGCGGTGCCGAGGATGAGCGAACGCTGCGCCGGAACGAGCAAGCTTTCAGTGAGGTTGCCATTCTGCCGCGACCGCTCAACGGTGCAACGACGCGAGACCTTTCCCTTGACCTCTTCGGCGCGAAACTTGCCATCCCGCTGGGCATCGCGCCAACCGGCCTGGCTGGGCTGTTCTGGCCCGACGGCGAGCGCGCAGCCGCCCGAGCCGCAGCGGCCGCAGGGACATTCTACTGCGCCAGCCACGGATCCGTCTGCACGCTGGAGGACATAGCAGCCACCGGAAGTAGCCCACGGTGGATGCAGGTGTTCGTCTACACCGATCGCGGCTTCACCCGAGAAATGGTGCATCGGGCGCGTGCCTCAAGCTACGACGCGCTGGTGCTCACCATCGACAACCAGATGCTTGGCAACCGTGAACGCGACATCCGCAACGGTTTTGCCATCCCGCCGCGCTTCGGTGTGGCCGGAACCCTCGCGACCGCCACCAAGGCGGCGTGGCTTCTTCGTATGCGCACCCGACTCCCGAAACTGACCTTCGGCAACTACGCGCGCCCCGGAGATACGGCGACGGTCAGTGCATTGGCGGGCCGGATGGCCGCAATGCTCGATCCCGGACTCTCCTGGGCCGATGTCGACTGGCTGCGCACTGTCTGGTCCGGACCGTTGTTGCTGAAAGGCGTCCTGCATCCCAGCGAAGCCGCCGAGGCTGTAGCCCGAGGAATCGACGGCATCATCGTATCCAATCATGGGGGACGTCAGCTTGACGGCGCCGCCGCATCCCTGGACGCGTTGACGGCAGTTGTCGCAGCTGTCGCCGGCCGCGTACCAGTGCTTATCGACGGCGGCATCAGGCGAGGCTCTGACGTCGTCAAGGCCCTGGCGCTCGGCGCCTCGTGCTGTCTGATCGGGCGGCCGCAGTTGTGGGGGCTCGCGGTCGCCGGCGAGGAGGGGGTACGCCACGTGCTCGAACTCTACCGCAAGGAAATCGACCGCGTCATGGGACTGATGGGCGCGCGGAGCCTGCGCGACCTCGGGCCGGACTGTATTTCGTTCGTTCAGGGAATGGGGCCGCTACATGATTGAAGACCCACCACTGCTCACCATCAAGCGCCGTTTCGAACGGCCCGCAGCAGAAATCATCAGTGCTTTTGCGGGCGTGCCGGTTAGCCAGGTCGTAGACGCGATGGGGGGACGCGGCGCCTTGCATTATGCGATCAAGCCACTGTCGCCAGCTACTGCGACGATGGTCGGCGTCGCCGTGACCTGTCACTGCGGTCCCGCCGACAACCTCGCCCTGTTTGGAGCACTGGATGCCGCAGCAAGTGGCGATGTCATCGTCGCGGCCACCGACAGCTTTGCCGGTACGGCGGTAACTGGCGATCTCGTGCTCGGCATGGCGCGCAACAAGGGGGTCGCCGGCTTCATCACTGACGGCCTCGTGCGCGACGTTGTCGGGATCGAGGCGGTCGGGTTGCCGGTTTACTGTGCCGGGATCATTGCGAACTCGCCTGCGCGCAATGGTCCAGGCACGGTCGGATTCCCGGTGGTGGTGGGAGGAGTGACTATCTCGCCGGGAGACATACTGGTCGGCGACCGCGACGGTCTCGCCGTGGTGCCTCGCCTGGAGGCTGAGACGGTGCTGGCCCGGCTCTCCGCCATCAGGGCGGCTGAGAAAACTCTTGATGGCCTGGTGCGGCAAGGTCTCGAGATGCCCGACTTCGCCAAGGTCGTCCTCAAATCGAACAGGGCGCGCTTCGTTGACTGAGATGTGAGCTTCTCTAGCTGCGGGACATATGAAGCGCAACACGATTTCGTCCTTCCGATTTGGCACGAAACAGAGCCAAATCGGCGGCATTGACGAAATCGTTTGGCGTCTCGTTCTCGGTGGGCACCGCTGTTGCGACGCCGACGCTGATGGTCACGCGATCCGGGCCGTGGGGTATGTTCAACTCTCGCACGCTCTGGACGAGCCGCTCGGCGATGGCACTGGATTGTTCCAGTATAGTGTCGACCAGCACGATGACGAACTCTTCGCCTCCGTACCGCGCAGCGAGATCGGTGGAACGGCCGGAACCGCTCTGGATTACGCGGGCGATTTGCTTGAGCACATCGTCGCCGGCCATATGGCCATAGGTATCGTTGTATCGTTTGAAGTTGTCGGCATCGATCATCAACAGCGACAGTGGGGACTGTGCGCGAAAAGCGCGTTTCCATTCAGCCGCCAGATATTCGTCAAAATAGCGCCTGTTACCGAGACCCGTCAGGCCATCGATCCGCGTCAGACGTTCAAGCTCTAGATTTGCACTGATCAGCTGTCGCTGGCTTTCCCTCAGCGCTCGGTGTGCCGAGTCTCGCTGGACGTGATCCAGATAGGCCCGCGTGTGATATCGAATGCGTGCAATCAACTCGATACGATCCGGCAGTTTGACGAGATAGTCGTTCGCGCCCGCAGCGAAGGCTTCGCCCTTGGTGGCTGGATCTTCCTTGCTCGACAGCACAATGACTGGAACCGCGCGTGTCGACGCATGCTTCCTGTATTCTCGCACCAGATGTAGCCCATCCACCCCGGGCATGACGAGATCCTGCAGGATAACGGTTGGCTTTACCTCATCCGCGACCGTCATCGCTCTCAACGGGTCGGTGCAGAAGTGTAAGGATATATCGGGCTCGTTGGCTAGAGCGCGCCTGACCGCCTCGCAAACCATGATCTGATCATCGATGAGCAGAACCATGGATGAATAGTTATCTGCGAGTGGCGGGACCAACTCTGGTTCTTGCGTCATCGGAAGGGGCCTTTCACGTGGGGGCGCTCGCAGGCTTCGATTATACGTGAGCCGATCGCACCCAAAGGAAGAATATCAACAGCCGCGCCGATGTCGGCGGCGGCCTTCGGCATGCCATAGACGGCACTGGTTGCTCTATCCTGCGCGATTGTGAGATGCCCCTTGTCACGGAGCTGTCTCAGCCCGCGCGCACCATCCCTGCCCATGCCTGTGAGCAGAACACCAATCACCGAGCCAGGCCACCATTGCGCCGCACTTTCGAAGAACACATCTACGGACGGCCGATAAACATTGTCCTTGGGGCTGGGCGTATAGCCAAGTTGCTGAGCTGACTTGAAAACCAGATGATCCGCAGAACTGGCGACGAGAACGGTGCCCGCTTGAGGACTATCCCTTTCCCCCGCCGGACGGATCGGGAGACGCGTATGCTGCCCTAGCCAATCAACAAGGCCTGGAACGAACTGAGCATCGAGATGCTGGACGAGCACAATCGCGCCGCCAAAATCAACGGGAAACGCGCTCAGGACTGCGGCAACGGCAGCCGGCCCGCCCGCAGAGGCGCCGATTGCTATCAGGCGTCGAGTTGACGGCTCAGCCGCACGTGACATCCGCCTTTTTGCCTGGGTAGGCGCATCACCGATCAACTTGCCTATCGTTCGTATCTTGTTCGTCAAAAGCCGGGCGGATTGCGAGGACGCGTTGCCTTCGATGCCCACCGACGGAATATCGACTGCGTCAAGCGCGCCATGACCCATTGCTTCGTAGACGCCGGCGAGGTTGGCTTCGATACTGGCGGTCACCAGCAAGATTGAGCACGGGGTTTCCGCCATGATTCTGCGCGTCGCTTCCACGCCGTCCATCTCTGGCATCGCTAGATCCATGAGTATCAGATCCGGCAGATCACGTCTGCAGACCTCGACCGCCTCACGCCCATTGGTCGCGATCCACGCGACCTGATGTTCGCCGGTCGACAGGACCAGTCGACGCAGAAGTTCAACCGCCATCGGCATGTCGTTGACTACGCCGATTCTCATTCGCTGGCTTCCAATCTCGATCTCATTCAGCCGCCTCGCCAATCATGTCCACGACGGCATGGATCAGCGCCTCGTCCTGAAAACTACTCTTAGTCAGATAATAGTCCGCACCTGCGTCGAGCCCGCGCGCGCGATCTTCTTCCCGATCCTTGTATGAAACGATCATAATGGGTGTGTTCTTGAGATCAGCGTCCTTTCTGATCAAACTCACCAGCTCGATGCCATCCATGCGAGGCATGTCGATGTCGGTGACGACGAGATCGAAAGGACCAGACCGGACGGCATTCCACCCGTCCATGCCGTCTACCGCCACTTCGACCTCATAACCGTAATTGCCGAGCATCTTGCGCTGGAGTTCGCGAACCGTCAGTGAATCGTCAATCACGAGCACGCGCTTGCGCCTGCTCGCTTCGGGACCGCCCGCGGCGCGCCGAAGAGCTCGAAATCCGCTGGACGATGCAAGCTTTTCCACCGATCGGATCAGATCGTCGACGTCGAAGATCAGAACAGGCGAACCGTCTTCCATCAGGGCCGCTGCGCTGATGTCCTTGATCTTGGCAAACCGTGGATCGAGAGGTCTGATCACTAACTCGCGTTCCCCGAGAAAACGGTCAACGATCAGGCCGTACGCATCGCCCCGACCCGCATCCACGACGACGACCGATAGTTCGTTCGGTTCCGATCCGGGCTCACCTCGATCGAGCACCTCGCGAGCGGTGACCAGCCCGATCTGTCGATCGTTCAATCGAAAATGCGGCCGGCCCTGCAGGACGTTGATCTCCGTCCGCTGCAGTTTCAAAGTCTTGGAAATGGCAGCGAGTGGAAAAGCATAGGGCTCTCCATCGACATCGACGAGCAGCGTGCGCAGGACCGACAGTGTCAGCGGCAATTGCAGTTGAAATCGGGTTCCGTGGCCAAATTCTGAGGAGACGCTTGCGACTCCCCGGACTTCCTTCGTCATGGCTTGCACTGCATCGAGCCCCACACCGCGACCTGAGACGTCGGTAAGGCCCGCTTTCATGGAAAAGCCTGGCAGAAACAGAAACGCGAGCAATTCGCTTTCGCTGAGTGTTTCAGCACTTTCCCTGGTTGCAAGTTGCCGGGCGACGACGGTCCCGCGCAGCTTCGAGAGCTCTATCCCCCTGCCGTCGTCCACCACGGCTATCTGCAGCAGCCCGGCATTGTGCCTCGCTTCGAGCCTGATGAGCCCCTCTTCGGGTTTGCCCATCGCGAGGCGCTCCTCAGGCGGTTCAAGCCCATGGTCTACAGCGTTGCGCAGAAGGTGCCCCAAAGGGGCATCGAGCTGCTCGAGGATATCGCGGTCGATGCCGGTCGAGCCGCCTACGATCTCCAGTCGCACCCGCTTGCCAAGGGTACGACCGAGGTCGCGGATCATTCTCGCATAGTGTCGCACGCCGTCCTCAAAAGGCCGCATCCGGCTCGCCAACGTTTCGTCGTACAATCTGTTGGCAAGATCGGTCGCTTTCCGATCCACTGAATCCAACTCATCGAAACGCTCCGCCAGGAACGCTTGGCTCAACCGAAGCTTTCGCTGCGCTTCAGCCAGCGCCTCCACCACCGCCGCATCGTTTGAAACCGGCGGCAGCACTGCATGAAGATTGTCGAACGCACTTGCGAGGTCCGATTGAAGTCGCTTCAGCCGTAGCAGCCCGTCAGCGAATGGCCTGAGCCGCCGAGCTTCCATCAGCGACTCGCCAGCCAGCCCGAGCAATCGGTTCAGGCTGTCTGCCGTCACCCGAACCATTCTATCAGAGCCGATGCTGCCGTGGGCTTGCGGTACCGCCCCAACGAGGAGGTTCGCTGAAGAGGTCGTCGCCAGTTGCTCCTGGGCATGATCTGGAGTTGCGAAATCAGCTGCAGAATCTTGGGGCCCGGGCTTTGCCTGGGGGAGGGACAACCCCTCGAACTTCGCGAGAAAGGTTTCGACTTCTGAGTTGGCGCCCTCGCTCGATGATCCCGATGCGATCAATTTCAAAAGGTCAGAACCTTGCAGAAGCGCATCTATATGCTCCCGTCGCACCCTCAGATGCCCGCGTTGCGCTGCGACCAGGCAGTCTTCCATCGCATTTGCAACTTTGACTGCGGGCATCAGGTCGATGATGCGGGCAGCTCCTTTCAGAGAATGCGCGGCACGCATGCATGCTTCCAGGGCGTCGGCGGCGATAGGATCGCGTTCGAGTGCCAGAAGTCCAGAGGTTAGAGCCCGTGACTGCGTCTCCAGTTCGGCCTGGAAGAGGCTGAGCATCGAAACCTGGCTGAAGTCTTCATCTGTCATGCGATGCTCCGATCCAGCATCGTGAGCAGTTGTCGTGGATCGAGACAGCCAACGGCTCGTCCTTGCCATGGCAGCACGGCAACCGTAGCGGCCGACAGTGCCTTGCCAATCATGGCCGGAACAGCGAGAGTGTCGCGTTCCTGGTACCGATGTAAGCCGTGGATCTCATCAACCATAAAAGCAACCCGCTTGTCGCGCTCGCCTACCACGACAAGGCGGCGAAATACCTTGGTTCGTGTGCCTTGTTCCCCTTCCTTGCGCTCGTCTATCCCGAGCAATTCGGCCAGGGACAGGCAAATGAGCAATTCACCACGGACATTCGCAATGCCGAGCAGTGCACTGTTCCTGCGATGTGGAAGTGAATGAACGCGACGAGATTCAGCCACTTCATGAAAAATACCGACTGGAAGTGCCAGCCATTCCTCCCCCAAACGGAAGAGAACGGCCGTCTGCAGCGCGTCGTTGTCTGCCGAATCGATCCCTGCACGACCAGCGTTGTCAGGCCATTCGTCGCGAGATGCCGAGGGAGCTGCACGGTCGAGGAGGCGTCGTGCGATCTTCTTGTAGGTCGGGCAATTCCGGCAGTGGAGATGCTGCTCTAGTAGCGGACATGACTTGTCACCCCGTACGCCTATTTGCCGCCAGCAGTCGTTGACTTCGATCTCCTCCACCGGCTGAGCGATCCTTGTCGAAGCCGCCATCAACTGCCGCTCCTTTTCTGAACCCGACCCAGCCGGCCTGCCAGCGTCTCGGCGCCGTTATGGTCGCCTTGCTTGCTAAGCAGCAAGGCCAGATGGACAAGAGCTTCTCGATGATTTGGCGCGAGATAGAGCGCCTTGCGATAACTTTGCGCGGCTTCGGGTGCAGAACCATCCGCATCCTGGACGAGGCCCAGCAGGTAGAAGATTTCTGCGGAAGGACCGAACTCCCTGAGATGCGCCAGGGCGACCTCCTGTGCCTCCTTTACGCGTCCTGCATTGGCGATCCGTTCAACCGCGATGAGGCTTTCCGAGGCGTGTGCAAGCGGCTTGGCCGGAGCCTGCCCGCGGCCTTCATTGCCAATTGTCGGTCGGAACGGACGAAGAGGCTCGCTCTTGTTGACCTTAGGGCTTAGCGTCCGCACCGGGACGGCGGCCGAAACTTTCGGCGCCGTGGTCTTGACGGGCTCCGATTTCAGAAAGGCGAAGGCCAATGGCCATTCAGCGGAAATAAAGCCATGCACCCTTGGAAGAGCTGCTTCCGCCGGACCGACCAGAAGAAGTCCGTCTTTGGCCAGCAGGTCCTTCAGGCAGATCAATGCGCGATCCTGCAGCTCTCGATTGAAATAGATCAGCAAATTGCGGCAAAGCAGGATGTCATAGACCTCTTGCCCGAAAGGCGCGTGAGAACCGAACAGGTTTCCTACCATGAACCGAACCTGTTTCAGCACCCCAGCAACAGGCCGCAACCCGCCCTCGGTCGCTTCGAAATAGCGATCCTTGAATTCGAGATGGCTGCCGCGAAACGAATTGCGGCCATAGATGGCGCGTTCAGCCGTCGCGATATTGCGGCTGCTGACGTCCACGCCATCGATCTTGAACTCATGCGCCTCAAAGCCGGCATCGAACATGGCCATGGCGACCGAGTAAGCCTCTTCGCCGGTTGAACATGGCAGGCTCAGGATTCTTATCGGCTGAGCAGGCTTGTGCGCGCGCGCATGCCGCGCCAGCATCGTGAACGCTTCTCGGTCGCGAAAGAACCAGGTCTCTGGGATCACCACCGCATTGATCAGCTCCTGCAGCTCCTGCGAGGAACCGGCCAAGTGTTGCCTATAGGCCTGAGGGTTGGTTATCCGGCATGCTTCCATCCGTTCTCTGACCGCCTGACGAACCACTGTCGGACCAACGCTGGCACTGTCCAGTCCAATGGTTTCCGTCAGGAGCTTTTCTATTGCTCCGGTCATTGATCACCTATTGCCGCCTGGCGGAGCAAAGCGGTACGAATCTCTTCCGAAAGCAGCGCTTCCACTTTGACCCACTGAATGATCTCCAAACCATCGGAAGCCACCGGCCCAAGATAGGGCGGGGTTCCTGGTTCCAGTCCGAACGGCGCGAAATCGGCCGGGTCTCGCTCGATCGTATCCGTCACCCGTTCCGCGATCAGCCCCAGCAGGCGTCGCTCGCCATCATCCGCCGGATAGCGCGTCACAACGATCCGGGTGCTCAACAGGCGCTCCGATGGTCGGCCAAGCGCAAGAAGGGTGACATCGATCAGGGGGATGGGTATTCCGTTATAGCTGACCAAACCCACCACACCAGTTGGCGCACCCGGAAGAACTTTCACGTCGATATAGGGCAGCACCTCTTCAATTTTGTGGACATCGATCAAGTAGCGATCCGGACCCATGCTGAAGGCGAGGAATAGCATTGTCACGTCCTACTGCCGGCTCGCTATGCTCGTAGCTTGAACCTCGATATGCTACTTCGCATGCCGCCTGAGACTTGATTGAGCTCGTCGATCGCGAGCGTCGATTGCTGAAGGGACTCGACTGTTTGCTGGGCTGCCTCGCTTAGCTGGGTTAGCGTGTCGCTGATCTGCCCCGCGCCGGTCGCCTGTGCTTGCATGCCTTCATTGGCGACTTCGAAACGTGGCACCAGCCCCTGAACCTGCTGAATGATCTCGAAGAGTTGCCCGCCGACCTGCTGGATGTCCTGCATACCCCGACGGACCTGCTCGGAAAACTTGTCCATGCCCATCACCCCGGCCGCGACTGCCGACTGGATGTCCTTGACCATTTGCTCGATATCGTAGGTGGAGACAGCTGTCTGGTCCGCGAGCCTTCGGATTTCCGTCGCCACCACTGCAAAACCCCGGCCATATTGGCCTGCCTTCTCCGCCTCGATGGAAGCGTTGAGCGACAACAGGTTCGTCTGATCGGCCACTTTGGTGATGGTCGTCACCACCTGATTGATGCTGCCGGCTTTCTCGCTCAGGATCGCCAGTTTGGAATTGATCGCGCCAGCCGCTTCCATGACCTGCTGCATGGTTTCTTCCATACGGGTCAGCCCCGCTTGCCCCCCGCCAGCCACGGCAGCGGTTTGTTCGGCAACTGTGGAGACCTCGTTCATCGTGCGGACCAGTTCGTTTGATGTGGCGGAGATTTCCTTGGCTGTCGCTCGGATTTCTGTTGTGGTCGCTGCGATTTCAGTCGCAGTTGCCTGCTGTTGCTTGGAGGTGGCGGCGATCTCAGTTATCGACGTGCCGACCTGTATGCTGGACCTTTGAACCTGACCAATGAGGGTTGTGAGATCGTCCGCCATTGCGTTGAAGCCGTCGGCAAGCACGCTGAATTCGTCTCGGCGCCTCAGATCGAGCCGTTCGCTGAAGTCGCCTTGCCGCATCAATTGAACCGCGTCGACCAAACGGGTGAGCGGACCTGTAATGGCGCGAAACAGCTGGTAACCCAAAAGAAGGGCTAGCCCGAGGGCTATCAACAAGCCAACGCTCAAACCGACTTCGGCCGTTCTGACGATCGAGCTGATCCGCTGCGTCGCGCTGTTTGCCTCGCCTCTGTGATCCTCAACCATGGCCTGCAGAGCGGACTGCAATTTTACAAAGATCGGCTCTACTTCGTTCTTGATAGCTGGGCTTTCATTGGGAGTTTCACCTTTCGACAAGGCAGCCCGGCTTGTTTCCAGCACAGCAGTTTCAGCCAGACGGAATTCGTTGGCGAGTTGTTTGACGGCTGCATAATTCTGCTTGTCGATATCGGAGACGATCGTTGCCTCATAGTCGTCCATCGACCGCTGCACCTGGTTGCGATTGGTCGTGATCGCGTTTTCAACCGTGCTTCTGTCTGACGGGTTGTCCTGAAGGGCATATTCCTGAAGCAGACTATGGGCCGCCATCTGGCCCGTCATGATCTCGGTACTGTGATAAAGGTCCGGAAGGATGCCCTTCTCGACCTCAGTCGCCTCCTCCCCCGCCTGAAGAAACCAGGCGTACGCGATGAGGGCTATCACGGACATGACCACCAGAACGGCTGCGAAACTGACGAGGATGCGGTGGCGTATTGTCAGACTCTTCATGGAACCGGTTCACCAATGGGGGGCGTCGTGGGCTGCGCGACAAGCGCTCGTTCCGACATATTCGAAAAGGTGTGTCGAAAAGCGGTAGTCTGATGCTGAATGGTTTCTTTTCCGTTCCATCGCTAATGATAGCGAGGCGCTCGCCAATCGGCGCCGCCAGAAGCGGTGGTCAAAGGACGACTGCCGTCCACGCACATCAGCCCGAGATCGGCTGGATGGCACGCCGCGTCAGGAGGAGCGTGGATGAGCTGCTTGAGGCCACGAATTGAATGACTGCTTAGGCCAGGTCGAGGTAAGAAAGCCGACGTCCTGCTTGCTGCCCCTAAGCTGCCAGGCGGGAACGCGCCTCATATCAGCCGTCCAGCATGATCGTCGCTACTGAAAGCGGAATCGCCGAAACCAGATGTCGCAAACTGGCCAACGCGTAGATTGGCGTCGAGTGCGGGTTCGGCATTTGCAGGTGACGATAACTAAATGGCAAGCGCCCCCGCCTGAGGCCCTCAGGACTAAAAGATCTTGAGAAAACCAGTTTCAAATGCGCATCCTCAAGCGGCGGCCGCCCACCGCACGAGGATGGGCACAACGTGACGAGCGCTCTGGAGCCTAGAGAGAACTGACCCGACACCACCTTCCTTTGCGGCATTGCGGCGGCGCAAAAAGATTACGAGATGGAGCAGGCGTATTGCCAAATGGGTCCACCAGCGAGAGTTCGCGTTTTCCGCCTCGGCTGTGAACCCCACTTCCATTCGCTGGTCTTGCTCAGGTCGAGGTCTACTTTGCCATCGAGGGCTCATGTTGCGGCTCATAAGCAGGCGGTTGGGTAGGTCTCGGCCAGCACACGGCCCGGTGGCACTCACTGCGGTCCACACCGCAGTTGAAACTGACCACCCGACCCAGGGTTCGAAGACGGTCCCCGATCGGAACACCGAGCAGAGTGTGCTCGCGCTCCTCAAGTCACCGATATCCTTGGTGAAGACGTTGAAGGCGTGTGCAAAGGACGCCTCGACATCGGCGGAGTGATTAAACGGCTCGGCTACCGGATGCTTAGACATCGTTGACAAGGGTGCTATGGGATCATAACGTACCTGACTGGTATAACAGGTATGCCACATGATCGGAGTTCTGATCAAGCAGCGGAAGCTTTCGGACGAGGTGGCAGCGCACCTCGAACGGATGATCCGAGAGGGAGAGTTGGCCGAAGCCGACCGTCTCCCATCTGAACGGGAACTCATGCGGCAGTTCGGGGTAGGGCGGCCTTCCATCCGTGAGGCGCTGCTGCATCTTAGCAAAATGGGCCTTGTCGAGGTAAAATCGGGGGAGCGTGCCCGCGTCACTCGACCCACTCCTCAATTCGTGATTGACGCCCTTTCAGGGCCGGCTCGGCACATGATTTCGGCGCCGGGAGGCGTTCACGACTTCCAGAGCGCGCGCTTGTTTTTCGAGGTCGGTCTTGCCCGCAACGCCGCTGTGCATGCTACCCCGGAAGACATTGACAGCCTCAAGGAGGCGCTCGAACTCAACCGGCAGTCGATCGGCGATCTGGCGCGCTTCGAGCGCACGGACGTAGACTTCCATTATGTGCTGGCGGTAATCACCCGCAATCGGATCTTTACAGCTATTCACGCGGCCTTGGCTGAATGGTTGCTCGAACAGCGTCGCACCACATTGGCCAAGGGTGAAGACCGCAAGGCTTACCAGGCTCATCGCGAAATCTTCGAGGCCGTCGCCGCGCGCGATCCAGACGCGTCAGAGACGGCCATGCGCAGCCATCTCGAATATGTGGCCAAGCGGTATCTGCAACTTGCGAGGCCCAAGTGATGACCGGATTTGTCGTCTGGGTCGATTTCCGCCTGAGGCCTGGTGCCCGGGACAGATTCCGAGAACTTGTCGACGCCAATGCGACCGCCTCGATGCGCACCGAGGCCGGCTGTCGCCGCTTTGACGTGACGGAGGCGCGCGGCGAACTGGATCGGGTCCTGCTCTATGAGATTTACGATAGCGAGGCCGCATTCGAGGACCACTGCCGCACCGCTCATTTCGACGAATTCAATACGCAGAGCGCGCCGCTCGTCGTGACCAAGTTAGTGACGACCTGCGACCTCGTTCTTGAAGCCACGCATTGAAGCGAACATAGGCGGATTGGCCCATTGGGGCGAACGGGAGGAAGTGCATGTCGGAGCCAAGTCTCAGGGCGTTAGCTTCTCACAGGCGGGTCAAGCTCGGTACGCTCGTCGCCGAGTTCGCCACGCCGGGAATCGGTCACATCCTGAAGTCCGCTGGCTGCGATTTCGTCTTTTTCGACATGGAGCATTCGGGATTTAGCTTGGAAACGCTGAAGAGTGCGATCCGTTATTTCGAGGCGGCCGATCTGCCGGTCATGGTGCGTGTGCCGTCGCAGGACTACCATTTCCTCGCCCGCGCCATGGACATGGGCGCCGAAGGCCTGATCGCGCCGATGGTGAGCAGCGTCGAACAGGCGCAGCACATCATCAACTCCATGAAATACCACCCTGCCGGCGCCCGCGGCGTGGCGCTGCAGATCGCTCATGACCGTTACCGTCCGGGCTCGGTCGCTGACAAATTCGAGGCCGCCAACAAGCGCTCGACGTTCATCTGCCTGATCGAGACCGCCGACGGCGTCAAGAACATTGACGGCATCGCGGGACTGGACGGGGTCGATTGTCTGTGGGTCGGACATTTCGATCTGTCCGTCTCGCTCGGCATTCCTGGCGACTTCGCCCACCCCACTTTCACTGCTGCAATGGCCAAAATCGTTGCCGCCGCCAAGAAGCACAACAAATCGCTTGGACGCTTGGTGCCCAACGTCGCCCAGGGACACGAGTTCTACGCACAGGGCTTCGATTTCATTTGTTATTCAGGCGACGTTTGGGTCCTGCACGACGCGATCGCCGACGCGGTTTCCAAGATCCGGGCCGGGTGCCAATAGGAACGGAGGAGACGATGGACAGCGTGAAATTCAGGGTGGCGCTTTCCGGTGATTTCCGCAGGCCGGACGGCTCGCCGACCTACCCAGATTTCGATCTGGAGCCGCTGCGCAATGCGACAGCTGTCGAGATGGTGTTCCTGGAGTCAAACAGTCCGCTTCGCGCCGACCAACTTGAGGATTTCGATGCGCTGATCCTCCTCGCCCATCGTTTCGATGCCACGAGTGTCCCGAGGAGCGGCCGCCTGGCCGTCGTAGCCCGCTTCGGGGTCGGCTACGACACTGTCGACGTTGAGGCATGCACCGCAGCCGGTATTGCCTTGGTCATCACGCCCGATGGCGTGCGACGGCCCGTCGCCGTATCCGTCGTCACCTTCATGCTGGCGCTGACCGGCAAGCTGCTGACAAAGGACGCGCTCACCCGCAAAGGGTCTGTTGGTTTTGAGAAGCGCTCCGAACATATGGGGGTCGGCCTCGTCGGGCGTACGCTTGGGTCGCTGGGCATCGGCAACATCGGTGCCGAGGTCTTCCGCTTGGCGAAGCCCTTTGACATGCAATTCATTGCCCATGACCCGTTTGCCGACAAGGGGGTCGCTGCCGACCTGGGCGTCGAGCTGGTAGGGCTGGAGGATCTGTTTCGCCGCGCCGACGTGCTGTCGGTGAGTTGCCCCCTGTCGTCCCAGACCCACCACATCGTCAATGCCGAGCGGATCGCCCTGATGAAGCCGACAGCTTACCTGATCAACACCGCGCGCGGCCCGATCGTCGACCAGAAAGCTCTGACGCAAGCACTGCAGGAGCGCCGCATCGCCGGCGCCGGTCTCGACGTGCTGGAACAAGAGCCTCCCGACGCAGACGATGCGATCCTCAAACTCGACAATGTCATCCTGGCGCCGCACGCGCTTTGCTGGACCGACCAGTGCTTTGCCGGCAACGGTGCCGCGGACGTCAAAGCGGTAATGGAGGTGCAGCGCGGTCGCGAGCCGCGCGGCGTGGTCAATCGCGAGGTGCTTTCGAGCGAGCTGTGGAAGACCAGGCTGTCTGGGCTCGCCGCCCGCTTTGGAACCTAGGAGGACACTGATTTTCGGCGCGCCGCCGCGGCCTGTTTGCGGCGACCTTACGGGAGGAAATGCTTGACCGCTGCGCCGGCGGACGAGTGAAGCAAAAGGAAAATGGGAGGACCAAGCACTATGAACGATCGTGAAAAACGTGACTTTCAGGCAGGTCTCGAAGCAGAGGTCGACGCCTTCATGCGCGGCGAAACCACCCGCCGAACTTTCATCACCCGCTTCGGTCAGATGACCGGCATGTTGGCCGTGTCCGGCCCGCTGCTGGGGATGATGACCGATTGGGCGCTGGCGCAGCAAACATTGGAATTGGCGGACGGCACGTCGCCGCTCGGCCAGGCGCAGGCCGCAGCCCTGAAAGCATCGAAGGAAGGGCCTGCGGACGGTTCCGCCTTTCGCGCGGCGGAGGCGGCCAAGGCGCATTCGGGCGTCACCCTCAACATGACCTACGAGGCTGGCCTGCAGGCACTCGACCCGCGCAATTTCAGCGGGCCGATGTGGGAGCAGCTTACCGGGATGAAGTCGAATGTCGTCGAGCTGTCGAACCCGGACCAGTACTCCAAGGCGGTCGCCGAGCACATCGCCGGCTCGGGTGCCTATGACGTCCTCGACATCTCGCCGGCCTGGACGCCGTCGCTTGCCGATGGCGGCGTTATCGCCCCGCTAGACGACTACATCGCCAAATACATGAACCCGGCAGACCTCGAGGACTATCATCCCCTGTACAAGGCGCTGCCGACCTACAAGGGCAAGATCTGGGGGTTCTTCGACGACGGCGACATGTTCGCTCTCTACTACCGCAAGGACATTTTCGAGGATCCGAAAATGATGGAGGCTTACCAGGCGAAGTTCAACACCAAGCTTGGACCGCCCAAGACATGGGAAGAATATGCCCAGATCGCCCAGTTCATCACCGACCAGATGGCGCCAAAGGTCTATGGCGCGGGACATTTCCGCAAGGCGGGCAGCCCCGGCAATCAGTTCGACTTTCTGCAGCAGTACCGGGCCAACGGCGGAAAACTCTTCGGCGACGACATGAAGGCAGGTTTGGTTTCGGATGCCGGCGTCAAGACGCTGACAAACATGCTCGCCGCAAACAAGGCCTCGATCCCCGGCAACAACGAGCTCGACGCCGTCTCCTTGTGGGCGGCTTTCCTGACCGGCAAAGTCGCGATGATCTATTCCTGGCCTCCTAGCGGCCGTATGGCGGCGAACTATTCGCAGTCGGCCACGGCAATCAACTTCATTCCGCAGTCCCAAATCGCCGGCAAGGTCGGCTATGCCGTGGTTCCGGGAAATCCGGAACATGCCACCGGCTACAACAAGGCACTGTCGGCCGACTCGCCCAACCCTGAGGCGGCGTATCTGTTCATGCAGTGGGTATGCTCGCCACCCGTCTCGCTGGCACGTTGCATGCTGCCCTACGCGCTACGCGACCCGTACCGCATCTCGCACTTCAAGTCCGAGCTCTACGGCGCGCTCTTCCCGAGTGCCAAGGAGTACCTTGCCAACCTCAACAACTCGGCAAACGTCGGTCTGCTCGACCCGATCATGCCAGGCGCGCAGGACTACTTCTTGAGCATCGATCGCATGTGCACGGCGGTGTGGGCTGGTGCGGATCCGAAGGCGTCGCTTGAAACGGCGGCCGCCGAGTGGAACGAGACGACCGACCGACTGGGTGTGGATTCGCAGAAGGGCTTCTACACCGAGTTCTTGAAACTGCCTGGCGCCACCGCCGACAACACGGTGGAAAAACTTGGCATGGCGGTCACCCTCTGAAGGGAGGCGGACTCTCTGGAGCAATTGGTGTTGCGGGCGCTTGGCTCGCAACACCTCCCCGCTAAGCGGCGATAGGATACGCCTATGCAGCCCACCGCCACGATCCGTCATTTGAAGGCCGCCGGCGCACCGCCCCGGCTGTCTGCCTTTGCCCAATGGGCAGACCGTCATTTCAAGTGGCTGCTGGTCGGCCCCGCTGTGCTGCTGATATTGGCACTGTCGATCTATCCGCTTCTGTTCTCGCTGGTGGTATCCTTCATCAACTACGACTTCCAGGTGCCGGGCCACGCCTTTGTCGGATTGAAGAACTTCGAGCGGGTCGTGTTCGATCCCGTAGCACGTTGGTCCCTGTTGCTGACAGCATCGCTGTCGGGCATCAGCGTCGCTATAGAATTCGTTCTCGGCCTCCTGGTGGCGCTGACAATGGTGCGCAGCTTTCCGGGCCGCGGTGTGATCATGTCGATCCTGATCGTGCCGCTGTTCATCAGCCCGGTCATCGTTGGCCAAGCCTGGACGCTGCTCCTACAGCGGCCTTTTGGACCGACCAACTATGTCCTGACGCAACTATTGGGGCAGGAGGTTACGATCGGCTGGATGACGGAGCGCCCGTGGCTCTACGTCTCGCTGATCATCGCCGATGTCTGGCAGTGGACGCCGTTCATGTTCGTCATCCTGCTCGCCGGGCTGACCGCAATCCCACCCAATCTCTATGAGGCGGCAGAACTCGACGGCGTCAACGCCTGGCAGGTTTTTTGGGCGATCACGCTCCCGCATCTCGGGTCGATGATGCTGCTGGCGCTGACCTTCCGTCTGCTCGACGCAATCCGTATGTTCGATACCATTTTCATCATGACAGGGGGTGGCCCAGGAACACAAACCTACACGGCCTCCTATTATCTTTATACCATAGGCTTCACGCAGTTTCATCTGTCGCAGGCAACAGCAGGAAGTTGGCTGTTCCTGATCTTTACGGCGCTCATCGTGACGTTGCTGGTGCGTCGGCTCTTGAAGGTGGAACCGGTCTGATGGCCGCCGTCGCGCCCGCCCGCCGCAGGAAACGCCGGTCGTTGCCGATCGGCCGAATTCTGCTGCTGGGGTTCTTCCTGGTGTTCGTGCTGTGGCCGCTCTACTGGATGTTCAACACCTCCATCAAGCCCAGCGACGACTACCTCACCGTACCGCCTGTCTGGTTCCCCGCCGCTCCGACGCTTGTCCACTACAAAGCTGCGCTGTTCGCCTATCGTGGTCTCGACGGGCTCATCAACAGCCTGATTATTTCGCTTTCGGCCACGGTGCTTTCGGCGCTGCTCGGCACGCTGATGGCCTATAGCCTGGCGCGCTACGACACCGGCGGCAAGCATCTGTCTTTCTGGGTGCTGTCGCAGCGCTTTTTGCCGCCGATCGGCATCGTGCTGCCGGTGTTCCTGATCTATCGCCAGGTCGGGCTCTACGACACTCATGTCGGCCTGATCATCGCCTATACGGTCTTCACGCTGCCGGTCTCGGTGTGGATGATGTTCGCCTATTTCCGCGGCATGCCGAAGTCGATGGAGGAGGCGGCCCTCGTCGATGGCTGCACGAGATGGGAGGCGTTCTGGCGCGTTGCCGTGCCGCTCGCAGCACCGGGCATCGTCGCGGCGGCTGTCTTCGCCTTCATTGCATGCTGGACGGAGTTCTTCTTCGCTCTGATCTTGACCAGCCGAACTGCCTTTACACTGCCAACGGTCTTCCGCGCCTTCATCGGCTTCCAGGGCGCGCAATATGGCGAAGCCGCGGCCCTTGCCATCGTCTCCCTTGTGCCATCGATCGCCCTTGGGGTCCTTGCTCAACGTCATCTGGTGCGCGGGCTGACGCTCGGCGCCGTTCGCGGTTAGGAAAGCTCCCGCATGGCCGAAGTCAAAATTACCGGCTTGCACAAGCGCTACGGCGCGTTCCATGCCGTGCGCGGCATCGACCTGGACATTCGCGACGGCCAGTTCACCGTTCTGGTTGGACCGTCCGGCTGCGGCAAGTCCACGCTGCTCCGGACCATCGCCGGCCTGGAGGAGATATCGGAAGGCACGATCGAGATCGGCGGCGAGGTGGTCAATGATTTCCGGCCGCGCGATCGCGACGTGGCAATGGTGTTTCAAGATTATGCGCTCTATCCGCATATGAGCGTGGCCAAGAACATTGGCTTCGGCCTCAAGGCTCGCAAGATGCCGAAGCCAGAGGTCGAGGTGCGCGTGGCCGAGGCGGCACGCATGCTTGGCATCACTCCCTTGCTGGGGCGTTTTCCGCGCCAATTATCCGGCGGCCAGCGCCAGCGCGTCGCCATCGGCCGCGCCATAGTCCGCAACCCGCGCATCTTTTTGTTCGACGAGCCGCTGTCCAACCTCGACGCACAGCTTCGCGACGAAATGCGCGGCGAAATCAAACGCCTTCACCAGGACATTGCGACAACGATGATCTACGTCACCCATGACCAGATCGAAGCGATGACGTTGGCTGACCGCATCGTGCTGATGCGCGACGGGTTGATAGAGCAGCAGGGCGCGCCACTCGAGTTGTTCGAGCACCCGGCCTCAACGTTCGTCGCTGGGTTCCTGGGTTCGCCGCGGATGAGCTTCCTGCCAGGTACCCTTGCCTTGGACGCAGGCGCCGCTGCCATCCGGCTAGCGGATGCACTGCTGCCTTTAGCGCGCGGCAGGGGGCTGAAGGGCGTCGCGGACGGACAGCAGGTGCTGCTCGGGTTGAGGCCAGAACACCTCACTCGTGCGCACACTGCAACGCCGGAGCAGGGCACGTTTCGCTATGAGGCAACGATCGACCTGCTGCAGCCGACCGGCTCGCGCAGTTACGCGACATTCCGACTGGCCGGCGCGCCGGTGATGGCTGAGCTGCAGGCGCACGATGTCAGCCGTCCGGGCGAGAAGCTTGCGATCGACATCAACATGAACCGGGCCTCGATCTTCGACGCCACGACGGAGCGCGCAATTTGACCTCGGCAGCTTCCCTGGCAGTCCGCTTGTGTGGCACCGAACAGCTCGAGGCACCGCTGCGCACGCTGCGCGCGGGATCCTTGTCGGTCGCGTTCGACAATGGGGCGTTGCGTTACATCCACGTTGGGACGATCGAGGTCTTGCGCGGAATCTCGTTTCTTGTACGGGACGAAAACTGGGGAACATGTACCACCGTTCTCGATGATCTGCGGATCGACGAGAGGCCGGATGCGTTCGCCATTGAATACCGTGCAACATGTGCCGCAACATCCGGCCGCCTGATTTACCGGGCGCGCGTCTCAGGCAGTGGCGATGGTGCGCTGTCGTTTGTGGCGGAGGCAGAGCCCGAGACTGACCTTTTGACGAATCGGACCGGCTTCGTGGTCCTTCATCCGATCGAGGGCTTAGCCGGCAAGCCGATAAAGGTGCTGCATGAGGATGGTCACGACGAGCTATCGTTCTTTCCGGACCACATCGATCCAAAATGTCCGTTCACCGACATCCGGGCGTTGTCGCACGAGATCGCGCCTGGGATCTGGGCGACATGCACCATGGAGGGTGATGCCTTTGAGATGGAGGACCAACGCAATTGGTCTGACGCCTCGTATAAAACATATGTCCGCCCTCTGCGTCGCCTGTGGCCTTACAGACTGCCCAAGGGCCAGAAATTCACGCAGGCCGTCCGGCTTCACGTGTCAGGAACGCTCCCTGCCGGGACGTCTGAAAATCGCAATCCACTCATCAACCTGACGATCGGCGGACCGGTCGGCCGAGTGCCCCGCACTGGCGTCGGCGTCGCCGCCGACGAGGCAAAGCACGCGCTCGAAACCCCCGAGCTCCTACGACGAATGGCTCCGCAGTGGATGGTCTGCCAGGTCGATCTCCGGATCGCACACGGCCAGGACGAACTAGAAAGCTACGCCGCCCTCGCACGGCTGACCGGCGCTGGCGTGGTCCTCGAGATTGTCACCAAGGGCACGCGCGATCCATTCGGCGAATTGGCGCCGGTCGCGGATGCTGTCCACTCACTCGGCCTCAAACTAGAAGCTGTCTCCGTATTTCCGGCGCAGGACATGACATCCGTACAGCCGGGAGCACCGTGGCCGACTATGCCCAGCTTCCACGAAAGCTACTCCGCCGCTCGCCGGGCTTTCCCGGGCATCGCGCTGGGCGGCGGCATGGCCGCTTACTTCACCGAACTCAACCGCAAGCGTCCGCCAGCCGAAGCGCTCGACTACGTGACCTTCACCACCTGTCCAAGCGTGCACGCCGCAGATGATGTCTCGGTGATGGAGACACTTCAGGCAATCCCCCATCTAATCCGCTCCGCGCATGCTTTCATGGGGGAACGCTTGCCACTGCGTATCGGTCCCATCCAGCTCGGCTGCCGTGAGAACCCATACGGAAAATCCACTGCGCCGAATGAAGCGAACGCTCGCGTCTGTCTATCGCGCATTGATCCTCGTCAGCGCGGGCTGTTTAATGCGGCTTGGACTGTCGGATATTTCGCGGCCTGCGCTCGCGAAGGAATCGATGCCGTCGCGTTCGGTGACTTCGCCGGCCCCTTTGGCCAAATCCATAGGAAGGCTGATTTCGTGCAGCCATGGTATGACCAGCAGGATGGCCCAACGGTCTATCCCGCTTTCCATGTCTTGGCTGGTCTCTCAAAGCTCGGCGGAGCCACCTTGCTGTCCGTAGGAACTTCCGGCTGTGACGGCGTCGTGACGATCGCGGCTGAAAAAGATCGCCGCGTGACCCTGTGGGTCGCTAACCTTACCGCCAAGACGCAATCTGTGAGGCTTTCGGATTCGCCGAGCAGCGCCCGCATAGCTCTTCTCGGCGCCGAGCAGTTCGAGCGGGCGGCAACCGATCCCGACTTCATGGAAAGTTCCGCAAGACCGCTGGATGATCAAAGCATCTCGCTTGGCGCCTACGCCGTCGCGCGAGTCGACCTCGATCGATCGTCTCAGGCCTAGCCGATGTTCGCTGTTGGCCAAACCCCCGTCAAAGATGAGGGTGGTAGTTCCATACTCTAAGGCAGCGCGCGGGATCCATCTCGCTTATACGTTCTACTATCGCGACGGCGACCAGGCTCGCCAGGTTCCGCCTGCCGAGACGCCAAGTTTTGAGGCCGCTCGCGCCGAAGCGATCCGTTGCGTAATCGGCCTGTTGGCTGATCTGGGCGATGACGATATGACCGGATGGTTAGTGCGCATGCGCGATCAGGCAGGCAACGAGCTTTGCACGATCAGCGTCTGCGAGGCCGAAGCCGCACCGCAAACGGAAACAAGCCGGTTAGGCAGCACCGCTCACGTCTGTGTCGATACGCCAGCCCTTATTCAATTAGATCGTCGCCGGTCGGAACTTTTGTGATGTTGAGCCCTTGTCCATTGAACAGTGGAGGTACCAATGGCTAACCTGGGAAAATTGGCGATCGCGATGCTCGGCGTCTTGGCATACCAAAATCGCGACAAGATCGGCGACATGATCCGTGGAGCGGATGATCGCAACCCAAATGATCCGCAAGGCGGGATTCTGGATCAGCTTTCAAAAGGCGTTTCGGGGACCGCGCTTGGCGATATTCTCGACCGGTTCAGAGGGGCAGGCGCCGGATCGAAGGTCGATTCGTGGGTAGGCACCGGGCCGAACGAGCCGATCCAGCCAAGCGAGGTGGAAGCAGCCATAGACGAAGAAACCCTGACTTCCCTCTCGATGCAGACCGGCCTTTCGCGCGAGGAACTCATAAGCCGGATCACGCGAGATTTGCCTGAGGCCGTCAGCAAGATGACGCCTACTGGTGAATTGCCCGTTGAGGCGCCGAAAAGCTCCGGTGAGACGACCTTGCTCGACGACGTGCCATCGCACAGGACGCAAGCGAATTCAGGCGGTCAAAGCGATATCTAAGGTGACGGCTATCCATCAGGGAGAGATACTAAATCGTACTGGCGCGCGAGTTGGCATGATCGGGCAGGGCGGTCACGGTGGTCATACAGCAAACGTACTTGCCGAGTTGGATCTATTGGCCGCGCTACTCGATTCCCGCTGGCGCATTCCAGGCACATCAATTCGTTTTGGACTGGATGCGCTCGTAGGTCTGGTTCCCGTACTCGGAGATGCGGCGACGGGCATTATCTCGGCCTACATCGTCTTGCGAGCTCGAAACGTCGGTGCCGGAAATGGGTTGGTCGCCCGCATGCTAGGCAACGTGCTGCTGGATACGCTCGTAGGAAGTGTCCCAATTCTCGGCTCGATCTTCGACGTCTATTTTAAGGCGAACAATCGCAACATCAGACTGCTGCGCCGTCACATCAACAAGTGAGGCGGATAAGCAATCGTCGCGATGCAATTCTTCTAAAAGGCTCGGAACCGACAGGGGCGCTGGGGCTTGAGTCGCGATTCCTGGAGTCGCGAACATATGACCAGTGCCATTGACCGGCTTTCGTTCATCGAGTTCCAATTGCCCACACTGGTCGAGAAAGCTCCCGAAGGCGGAGATTGGCTTCACGAGATCAAATATGACGGCTACAGGACGCAGCTGGTCGTTGAAGGCGGAAAGGCGCGAGCATTCACGCGTCGCGGCTACGATTGGTCCCACCGTTACAAGAGGATTGTTCAGGCCGCGGCAAGCCTGCCGGTCAAATCCGCTATCATCGATGGTGAAGCTGTCGTCCTGGGCGACACCGGCCTGCCGGACTATCAAGCCATGGAACGTGAGCTGGGCAACCCAAGTTCGCTGCGGATGACTCTCTACGCTTTCGACCTCCTGTACCTCGATGGCCGTGATCTACGGGAACAACCGTTAGTGAAGCGCAAGGCTGCGCTGAAGAAGCTGCTGACCGAAACCGAGCCAACCCTGACTTATGCCGAGCATCTGGAGGTGAACGGCAAGGATATGTTCGACCATGCCTGCCGGATGGGCATAGAGGGAATCGTATCGAAGCGAGCGGATGCTCACTACCGCTCGGGCGTCCAGACCAGTTGGGTCAAGGTCAAATGTGTCAAGAGCGACACTTTTCCAATCGTGGCTTTCGTCGAGAAACTTGGCGCGCAGCCGCGCCGCATCGCATCGTTGTACATCGGCAGGCGAGAGGGCGACCGGCTGCTTTATGCCGGGAAGGCCCAGACCGGCTATACGCTGGACGCAGCCCGGCGCGTTAGGGAGCGGCTTGATCCGCTTGTAACCGCCAAGTCACCGCTGTCGGAGCCGATCAAGAAGCCCAAGGCGACATGGGTCGAACCAGACGTTCTTGCCGAGGTGCAATTCAGTGGCGTGTCGGACCGGGGCATCTTGCGTGAGGCGGTCTTCAAGGGACTCCGCGAGGACCTTCAGGCAATCCCGCCCAAGCCTCCGTCGCCGTCCAAGCGGAGGTCGGAAGGACAACACGGCGTCCCGCGCGAGAACATTCTCCAGCTGCTACCCGATGCGGTTGCACCTTCCAAGGAAGAGCTGGCAGACTATTGGCGGCGGGTCGCTGATCAAGCTCTAGTTGATCTGGTTCGGCGACCGCTGAAGCTGGTCCGCCACGCCTCCGGCGCAACCTTCTATCACAAGGGACCGCTACCTCGGATACCGGCGTCCGTACATCAGCTCCGGGTTCAAAAGCGCGAAGGCGGCGAAGGCATTCGGGTATGGATAGATGACATGGATGGTCTGCTTGGCTTGGTCGAGATGGATGCCGTTGAGCTTCATCCGTGGAACGCGACGATTGATGACATCGAACATGCGGACCGGCTCGTCCTCGACCTCGATCCCGGAGAAGGCGTTCCATGGGACGATGTGATCGAGGCCACGCTGGCGCTACGGGGCATCTTGGAAGCGGCAGGCTTGGAGAGCTGGCCAAAGGTCACTGGCGGCAAAGGCATCCACTTGATGGCCCCGCTCGTTGCGAAGATGACCCATGACAGCGCCCGGAAACTGGCCAAGTCGCTCGCCCACCGTCTGGTTGATACCGATCCTGACCGATACCTGTTGTCAGCTGACCCCGCAGCCCGAGGAGGCCGGATCTTTCTCGACTATCTCCGCAACGGACAGGGCAATACCGCAATAGGCGCTTTTTCCCCGCGAGCGCGGCCCGGCTTCCCAATTGCCCACCCGGTCACATGGAAGCAAGTCGAGGCGGGCATCCGGCCAGACGTTTTCACGCTCGCGCAGCCTTTCAGACCCGCTCGTCGAAAAGCCGCGTGATGCGTCGCGACCATCAGCCGGTATCAGCGAGTTTCCTTGCCTCGCGTCCGAGCCTCTTCCGGTCGTTGCCGTGTTCTCTGATTAGCTCGCGCGTTCTGGCGTGATACGATGCTGTTTGGCGAAATAGCCAACCTCATAATCTTCATCGACTGATACACGGTTGCGATCTCGAAAATCACGCTTGCTCTTATCGTCTGCCATCATCTTTCCTCCTGATCAGAGAAACAACGACCGACGTTGTATGTTCCCGGCGCCTCACTTCGGCCGCCAGAGGCGCGGGCTGTCCGACCGTACTGGGGCCGCAGCCATTGCGAAGGTGATCTGGCGAAAGTTGGTTGGCCAAAGGCAAGGGTGATTTCGTTTGCTGTTCGGGATAGCTGACCGTCGATCGAGCCTGTCTGCGGGCCTCTTGGTTTTTTACGACGCCAGTCGGAACCCAGACGGGTCGCAGATGATTCAGATGCGCATCCGGGCTATCAACGAGGATCGTGAGCAAAATGGCGGGGGGTGACCACGAAGGCGACAAAACTGCGCTCCGGGAGCCCAAGGTTTCGTCTAGGACGCATGACCCGGGTCACAGCGCCGCGGCACGAGTTCGACTTCATCACCAAGGTCGGCCGCATAGACCACGCCGGAGCTCTCGCAATGTTGCAGAGGCATATGGGAGATATAGAGGCGGTCTTTTTCGGAACTGATGTTTTGGCTAAAGCGCTAGACCAGCCTGCCGAGTGACGCTCAGTTAATCCCTATCGCGGCGCCCAGCCAGCCTTTCCGTTGCCGCTCAGTAAGCCGGCACAAGGCGCGTGTTTCGCAACGGCAAGGCCATGGTGAACTGCAAGCCGTCACGATGGTAGTTCAATTCGATCTTGGCGTTGCATTGCACGGTCACGACTTTTTCCAGAAGTGTCGTGCCAAACCCCCGGCGACTGGGCTGCTCGACTTTCGGCCCATCTCGTTCCCGCCAGTCAAGATTGACGATCTGTGTATCGCCGGACCCGCCTAACGACCAGCGGACATCAAGGCGGCCTCCCGTTTGCGAAAGCGCGCCAAACTTCGACGAATTGGAGGCCAGTTCGTGGAAAGCCATCCCGACAGGGACCGCAATGTCGGCGACTAGCGCTACGTTCGGGCCTTCCAGAACGATACGCGGCCTGTCGCGCGTCTCATAGTGGTCAAGCTCGCTTTCGAGCAGCTTGTGCAGGGAGGCAGTCTGCCAATAATCGTCGGTAAGCATCGAATGGGTCTGGGCCAGGGAAACGAGCCTGGCTGAAAAATCGCGTACGAAATCATCGACGTTGCCGCTCGACTTGGCCGTCGCGCCCATCATGGCGCGAACGTTGGCCAGCGTGTTCTTGACGCGGTGATGCAGCTCGCGGATGAGCAATTTCTGCCGATCGGCGACCTCCCGCTTCTGTTCGATGTAGGACTGGACCTCACGCTGGCGGGCGCGGGCACGCAAGGCGGAGCGCACCGAGTTGGCGAGGCTCGAAGCCAGAAATGGCCGTTCAAGCACGATCAGATAGCGGTCCAGAAATGCCATCCGCGTGTCGACTTCGTTCCCCCGCATCGTCAGAAGCACGATCGGAAAATCCGACCACGCGGGTTGGGCTTCAAGCCAGGCCGCAAACTGCGTTCGATCGGAACTGAGCAGGGCCTCCTCGGCCACGACAAGGCACTGAGCCTCGTCGAGAAGCGGCACTGCCTCTTCCAAGCTGCCGCACACACGCGAGGCAATCTGGTTTGTAGCCAGGATGGAGGCCGCGATCCTCGCGTCACGGCCAAGCGGCGCCAGCACGAGAACGGCGGGGCTGGACGACATCACAGCGCCTTATCCCTCAGAAGGTCTGTCGGCTTGCCTTCAAATTCCGGAGATCCCATCAGGATGCCGCGGAATTGTTCCAGTGGCTCACCTACGGCCACGCCGTTACCGCCGATTTTAAACTCACGAATCGTCTCTTCGTGGGGGCCGACACGTTTCTTGACAACGGAAATCGCGCGTCTCAACTGACCTGCGTTCTCGAAGAAGCGCAGAAGCATGATGGAATCGCAGAGATAGGTCATGTCGACCGGCGCTGCCGTTTGCCCAAACAGCCCGTGATTGGCCAACAGCAGGATCGTCGCCACTGCCTTCTGATTGAGATAGGTGAGGATCTCGTGCATCTGAAGCACCAGATGTTGTTCTTCGGACATGGCATTGAGATAGCCAGTTAGGCTGTCGATCACGACGATCCGCACATTGGATTCTTCGACGGCCGCTTGGATGCGCGAAGACAATTCGCCTGGTGAAAGCTCAGCCGGATTGACAGATTCAAGCATCAGCGTGCCGTCCTCGGCAAACGGCTCCAGGTCCATGCCGAGCCCGGCGGCGCGCGCCAAGAAGATGCGCTTTGTCTCGTCAAACAACAGCACCAGCACACGCTCGCCACGCTCGAGTGCGGCATAGCAATAGGTGCAGGCAATGGTAGACTTGCCAACGCCAGACGGCCCCATCAGCATCGTGCTGGTACCACGGGCCAGCCCGCCGCCAAGCAGGGTGTCGATCCGGTTGTTGCTCATGGCCGGCGTATCATGCTCGGCCACCTCATGCTCGGCTGCAACGAGCCGCGGATAGGCGATAACGCCGCCTGGGCGAATGACGAAATCGTGAAAGCCGCCCCGGATCTGCACGCCGCGCATTTTGATCACGCGTAGCCGCCGACGCTCTCCACCATAGACGGGCGACAGCTGCTCCATCCGAATGACGCCGTGACTGATCGAATGCAAATTGAGGTCATCCTGCTCAGCGGTCAGGTCGTCGAGCATAAGCACCGTCACATTGTTGAGCATGAAGAAGCTCTTCAATGCCAACACCTGGCGCCGATACCGCAGTGACCCTTGCGATAAAAGTCGAATTTCAGAGAGCGAATCGAACACCACGCGATCGGGTCTGACGCGTCCGATCTCGGCCATGGCAGACTGCACGGTTTCGCCGAGTTCCAATTCCGAGGAATGGATCAATGTCTGTAGCTGCGCAGGATCGAAACTGAGCTCCGGCGGCACAAGTTCAAGAATTTGCACCCCCTTCAGATCCCAGCCGTGACGGCCAGCAACCGAGAGCAGTTCGCGCTGGCTTTCTGACAAAGTGATGTAAAGGCATGTCTCGCCATTCTTGGCGCCCTCGATCAAAAACTGGAGGCCAAGAGTGGTTTTTCCAGAACCTGGTTTCCCTTCGATGAGATGGGAGCGGTTCCTGGCGTAGCCGCCACGAAGAATGTAGTCGAGGCCGCTAACTCCAGTTGTGATCGCCGAGGCGTCGTCTCTGTCCAACTAATCCCCCAATGTAATTTCGAGAACCAGATAACGACGGGCACCTTTCGCGGTTCCACGTCTCTCGGTGAGCGCCCTTGTCGTGAGACTCACGAAAAGGCGACAAGAGACGCGGCAAAAAAGGGCGCCGTACCTCTCGGAGCCCTTTTTCAAGTTCAGTTTGGAACCGGCGACCTACCAGCCTTGCCGGCCATACCAGTCATCGATGTCGCGCCGAGCGCGGTCCTTCTCAATGCCGTAGCGCTCCTGAATCTTGCCTTCCAACTGATCGCGGTTACCGGCAATACGGTCCAGATCATCGTCTGTGAGTTTGCCCCACTGTTCCTTGACCTTGCCCTTTACCTGCTTCCAATTGCCTTCGACACGGTTCCAGTCCATGGCACCTATCCTTGTTTGTTTCGGACTGAGAAAAACGCCGTAACGCTACCGGAGTTCCCGTCAAGTTTGAGCAGATCGACCGATCGAAGCGTGGCGAGGTAGGCGGCCCCGAAGCAACCCGCTCTGGAACGCGATGATGGCTTGCCGCGCCGGCTGTGTTCTCCACACTCTTGGCCACAGTCGCTCGCGAGACCAGCTTCGTTGGACAAACAGCGACAGGGATAGCGTGAAGCCAACTATGCTGCGTTGGTCATCCAAGCCTGGCGTCAGATACTAATTCTTGCTGTCGGGAGCCATGTTCCCTGCGGCTTTTGCCCTGAAGCGCCTTACCCGGCTGCGTGTGCCGCAGCTCTCATCCGAGCACCACCGTCTGCGCCCGCCACGCGAGGTGTCGATGAAAAGCCAACCGCAGTTCGGCCCGGTGCACTCGCGCACGCGGCGGCGGTCATTCCTGGACACCAAAAACTCGGCTGTCTCAAAGGCCACGCGGTGGCCGATCGTGTTCAGACTGGCTGCGTCGGTCCACTGCCAAGCGAGGCGGTCGCCGGACGGGAAAAGCGAGCGCTTCGGCAGGGCTAGGGCGACTGCATCGCGCACGATTTGCAAGGCATCGTCCGGCACCCGGGCGCCTGCCGCCTCGGCCTGGAGAGCCGCGTAAACGGCCTCGCGCAAAATCTTGGCCTTTTCCAATGCCGCCTCCGCAAGGAGCGGGCGGGCGGGAGCCTCCGCGAGCAGTGCTCGCGCCTCATCGACGTCGATCAAATCGGCACGTCCAGCCCAGACGACCAGGTCGGCATAGGTCTGCAAGAGGTCTGGCCCCCACACATCGCGTCGCGCGTCGACCGTGTTGACGAAGTCCAAGCAGGGGTGACCGCCAACCATGCGCATGTCGACGATAGTCTTCGCACCATCCATCCCGGAAACATCGGTTGGCGGAACCGTATTGGCAAGAGGCCGTTGTAACGAAATAAACGTCTTTTGGCCGTTACGACGAACCAACAACGCCCAGCGAAGGCTGCTTCCGATGAACCGCAACACAGCGACATTTCTGGTTTTATGTGTGATCTGGGGCACCACGTGGATCGGTATCAAGGCAGGGATCGCCACCGTGCCGCCTATGATGTTCGCAGGCACGCGTTTTACAGTAGCCGGCTTGCTGATCCTCAGCGCGACGCGCCTAAGGGGCGCTGCTCTACCACGGGTGGCGAAAAGGAGTTGGCCGCGTCTTTTCGTTGTTACGTTGTTCATGATTCCGCTTTGCTATGGCCCACTCTTTTGGGGCATGCTCTACGTCGATACGGGCACCGCGGCTGTTCTTGAGCTTTCGCTGACCCCCGTCACGCTGCTTGGGTTTGCGTTGCTTCTGGGGGACGAACGCTATGACGGCCGCAGGCTCTTTGCGATTTTGCTCGGTGCGGCCGGTCTGTGCGTCCTGTTCGGGCCCGAAGCCTATGCTAGTTGGACACACGCAGACCAGCAGGGCAGGGGGCTCCGGCTGCTGGCGATGACAGCGGTGGCGTCGGCAGCTTTAATCTATGCATGGGGTTCGGTGCTCGCGCGGCCGCTTCTTGAGGTATATTCATCGGACTTCATCGCCGGCTTCACCACCCTTTTCGGGGGCGCATTCCTAATTCTCATCTCACTCGTTGTGGAGCCAGGCGCGACCGCGGCTCTAAAAGGCAATTGGGGCTGGCCGGCCTGGGTCGGGTGGCTGTTCCTCGTGCTGTTTGGTTCGTTCATAGGCTACACTCTATTTATCCGGCTCCTGCACGAAATCGGCGCCTCGCGCGCCGGAGCATTTGCCTTCGTCTCACCCGTCATTGCCGTCGTGCTTGGCATCATCACCTACGGCGAGGAGGTTAGCCTGATCGACATCATCGGCATGGCTATCATGCTCTTCGCAGCGTTTATTGCGCTACGCGAGCGCAAACAGGAAACATCATCCGCTTCCCCGCCGTTGATTCCACGCTCCGCGCGGGCTGATGGCAGAATATGAAAGACGGCGCGCGCATCCAGCCGCCAATCAGCCTTGAGACGGAAAAGCACAAGGTTCGCGTCTATGCGAAAAGAGGGCTGTCCCGGCAGCGTATCCCGCCTTCCACCGGCGGCGAGGAAAGCTCCAGCTCATATGACAACACTAGTCGGCGAGGGATTTTGCCGAGTTGCTGTCAAGATTGCAGGCGGGATTTGATGGAAAAATCGCGAGGCTGCAATCAGCGACCTATTCGTTCCGATCGCGATGCAGGCTATCCGCCAACGCGTCGACAAAGTGTCAGCCGCATCGCTTCAGTTCCGCCACCTGAACGCCGAGACGGAATGCCTGACCATCGGCATAAGAACGTGCATAGCTTTCTGCTTCGAACGGAAACGTCAGGGTGCTGCCGTAGGCGGTGATGCGGACCGTCCACTTCTTGTCGCGAACGAGTTCGACCGAATTGTCGGGCGACGTCATGATTTCCTCCGGCACCAGCAAGGCGAAGGCACGGATAACGTCGCAAAGGTCGTTTGAATGCAAACAATCCGACACGCTCATGTCGCTTGTTCTATACGCCCAGACTTTCTCTCGATTAGAGCAGCGCCCGGCTGCAATGTCGGTGGCGTTAAGTCCCCTAGCTGCCAAGACCTTTCCCATTGGGTCGGTCCCCTTGCGGCCTCACGCAGCGACCTTTCTGAACCCAATCGCCGAGATCGTCAGCCCGCAGTGTCTTCGAGAGAATAGCCGGCAAGCCGCAGGGTGCGAATGGCAACTCTGCGACGACTGCTTCAACAACTTTCGCGACTGGCTCATGTGAACGTCGACCACCTGGGCGCTCACACTGGCTTTCTGCGACCAGCCAGCTGCGATGAATTCATCACGGCTGATCACCTTTCAGGATTGTCGAGCATGTGGCGCACCAACTTGAACTCGATCGGCCCAAGAGGAATTTTCCCCGGTGCTGCAAAGACGGTGGTATCGAGCTCCATCTCGACGCCGCGATATGTCAGTGGTCTGCGCTTCTGGGCCAATTTTCGTGACGGTAGCCCAATCGCGAGCCTTCGCAGGTGTTCGAGGAGCTATTGCGGCGCAAATGGTCTGATGAAGCGTTCGTCGACCCCGGGCTGCAACAGCCGGTGCTGACCTTCAGCACCTGGGGATATCAAGGCGACACAGGGCAGGGAATTGGTCCGGGCATCCCGCTTCAGCCGGCCGCTCCCGTCGCCAGCTCATTGTCTGGCCGACAGTCCAGCACAATTCCCACGCACCGGCCTTTTCGCGGCAAGACCTAGCGCGTCATCGATCGAGCGGGCCAGCTTGCTGCCGAAGCCATCCACCTGCCGAATGTGGCTTAGGAGCAGATAGAACTCCGCATGCTGCGAGGGAGATGCACCGGCCCGCGGCTCCGTCGAACTCAGCGAGGGAAACGGAGGTCAGCTCTTCGCAGTCCAACTTCGAGAGCAGACGTTCCTGGATTGGCCTTGGCACATTTGTGAACGGTCGATTCCAATGGCTGTCAAAGAGTACGGCGCGACATTGAGGGCGCAGCGAACCACCTCGAAACCGGTCGAGCTAGTAGCCGGGCCGGGTCAATCCGAGACAATTTCGTAGTGAAGAAGCTGGGCTTCGTCGAGTGCCGACTTCACTCCAGGCGAGATGACGCCGCAGCCGAAGAGGATAATATCTTCACGGCGTACGAATACTTCATGGCCCAGTCCCATGGACACAAATGTGCCCGAAGAGCTTCGTTCGAGAAGCCGAGCTCTGCCATTCAATATGGTGAAGGCGGCGTGGCGCCTCGATACCCAGGGCCGCTCGACGATGATATCGCATTCCGCCGATCTGCCGACTGTCACGGATTCGCCGTTTCGACAGGATCGCAGCTGATCTCTGTAGCGGATGACCAGATGAATCTGCCGCGGCAGGACCGAGCGTCTATCTGTAGTGGCGCCATGGCTGGTGATCTGCGTACCGGGGCCCCCATCGTCGCTCCACAGGGTATAGACATCGAAGAACTCTTGCTTCCCCTTCAAGGCCATTTTGTCGAGGAGCCGCAGGCCCTTGCGGCTTCTCGGGGAAAGGGCTTCGCAGAAGCTCTGGCTGATCAGCACCTCTCCGGGGTTCGCCGTGGTGGACAACCTTGCGGTGACATTGACAACGTCACCGAATATCGCGCCCCGCGCGCGAATGACCGCCCCGAAATGCAATCCGATACGGGCGCTTAACGGACCTTTAGTCAGTTGGTGGCTGATTTGGCAGACGGCCGTCAGCGCCATTTCCGGGCTCTCGAAGAGGCTGAGTATGTCATCGCCCTTCGAGTAAATGAAATCACCACCGTGTTTGGCGACGATCTCGCGCATCGTGTCCAGGCAATCCGAGACCTGCTGTAGAGCGGCATCGTCTCCGATCCGCTCATAGAGTGGCGTGCTGCCCACGACATCAGCTAAGAGGACTGCGGCAAGAAGCGTTTCCTGGTCCATCGATCTCGTGTCCGACCCAAAAAGTCAGCGTGCGTGTATAACACACGAGGTTGCCTGCGACATATCTGCTCGTGCGCCTGGGGCCGGGGCGATGCCTCAGGTGATCGTCGCGGACGGACGGGCGTATGCCATTCGTCGGCTTCGTGCCGACATCCAGAACCCTCTTCGCCCCAATCGTTCGCGACTTCGGTGCTATGAGTGGACTTGGTCTTTTTAGGTTCGGAAAGGCTGACCGAGTTGCAACGGGCGACGGCCTTCTCATGCACCATCAACCACGACCCGATCTCGGCCCTCCGACTTCGCACGGAATAGTGCCAGATCGGCGGCTTTGACGAGATCATTCGGGCTCTCGTTCGTATTTGGGACCGGTGGCGACGCCAACGCTGTGCTTTGCGATACGATCACGGATCCATTGATCAGATTTCAGGTATATTCTCTTTGAAGATCACCTGAAGTCGTGGTTGATGCGGTTCATAGTTCAGGTGCCTGACAGAGTGGCTTAAAATGTTGAGCGCTTCCCGCGCCTCGACGCGCGGATTTTGATCTATGACCGCATCGAGCGTCCCATCCAACAAAAGTTCCTTGGTGCCGTCTGTCACCTCGTGGCCGAGAAAGAGAATGTCTTTGGCGCGTCCACGCTCCTTGAGCGCCCGAGCGATGCCGGTGTTGCCGGCGCCGACATTGTAGATCGCGGCAAGATCGGGGTGCCGGTCCAGAAGCGCTGATGCTTCCGAATAAGCCTTCTCTCGGTCATCCAGCATTTCGCGCATCTCGACGATCTTGAGGTTGGGCGACTCCTCGGTCAAGATGTGCCGGAATCCCATCTCGCGTTCCTCATGGCCGCGGTAGGACAGCGAACCGGCGAACAGCGCCACCTTGCTTGGGCGTTCGGATCCCATGAAGCGGTTGAGCAGATAGCCGGCCAGCCGCCCCGCGGCGCGGTTGTCGATGCCGATATAGGCCACTCTCGGAACATGCAGGATGTCGGAGGCGATGGTCACCACCTTGACGTCATTGGCTGACAGCGAGCGGATCGCCTCGCGCACCGTTGGATGATCGAGCGCGATCACGCCGACGCCTTGTGTCTGTCCACGCAATTCTTGCAGCAGGCGGGCGAGCCGGTCGGGGTTGAAGCCCTCTATGGTGGCGATGTGGACGTCAAGATCGGGGCGCGCTAGGGCCTGCGCCTCGATGTGTCGATGCAGCATCTTGATGAAGGAATTGGTGCCGGCCGGCAGGGCGAAGTCGAGACGGATGACCTCTCCAGGTGAGGGCCTGGGCGGCGCTCCGTTCGGGCCTTCCGCGATGTAGCCGAGGCGCTGCGCCATTTCGAGCACGATCTCACGCGTGCGCGCCCGCACACCGGGCCTGTTGTTCAGCACGCGGTCGACGGTGGCGGCGGAAACGCCGGCTTCCCGGGCTATGTCAGTCAAGGTGGAACGCACCGTCTTCATCTCCTCAATGCATCAGATCGCACAATGCCGCTAGCCCGTCCGACGGCCACAGCTGCCAGCCATCAGCGATTCTGATGGGAAATGATGTATCGAGCCTTAGCCGATGCGCAAGGAGGTTGGGCTAAATCGCGTCGCCCGGCGTGATAGTCGCGTGCCAGAAAGGCAGATTTCCCATCAAATCGAGGCATTGAGCCCGTGTGTCGACCTTTGCATGACGTATTTTCTCCGCGGTTGCGGTGTTACGATGTATTTTGAGTATTTATGATGTTGACAGCCTTCCGGTGCTGCCGTCAATATCCCTCAACGGGCTCGTGGAGGAAACATCGGCCCTGAGGGAGGAATTCCAATGTCTGATTTGATCCGCATATCGCGACGCGGCTTGTTGGCGTCCGGAGGGAAGGCGGCGGCGTTCGTGGCTGCGGCCGGTATCGCACCGCAATTCATCCGTCCCGGCCGTGCCGTTGCGGCCGACGCGCTGGCGCCAGGCATGGTAGGCGGTCCCACCGGTTTCGAGGGCGCCGAGCGCTATCAATATGGCGCCGACACGCCGGAAGCCCGTGCCGTTGAGGCGGCCAAGGCCTTGAAGGGAGCTGGCAAGGCACCGGCCAAGATCGTGCTTGGCCTGTCGGATGGCTCGATTGGCCAACTCACACAGCCTTTCCCTGCGGGTGCGCCGTCGATCAAGGAGCTGTGGGAAAAGGAAACCGGCATCCAGATCGAGATCGTCGGCCTGCCGAACGGCCAGGAATTCACCAAGACGATGCAGGACATCTCCACCAAGGGTGGGGCCTATGACATCTACTCGACGGAATGGAACCGCCTCGGCGACCTTGCCGAGACCGGCGGCATCGCCAAGCTCGACGACTTCGTCGCCCAGTACAAGCCCGAATGGGACGATCCCAAGACCGGCTATGTCGACGGCGCCAAGGGCGTGTCGCTGCTCAACAAATATCGCGGGTCCAACTATGGCGTGTCGCTGGACGGCGACTTCCAGACCTGGGTCTACCGCACCGACCTGTTCGGCGACGCTGCCGAGCAGAAGGCGTTCAAGGACAAATTCGGCTACGATCTGGCGCCGCCGAAGACCTGGAAGCAGCACAGTGACATCGCGGGCTTCTTCCAGCGGCCCGACAAGGGCCTGTTCGGCTCCACCGACCTGCGCAACCAGGGCTGGGGCTACACCAACTGGTATCAGCGCTATGTCTCGATGGCATCGCCCAACCAGTTCCTGTTCGGCGACGACGGCAAGCCGCTGATCAATTCCGAGCACGGCATTGCCGCCACCAACGAATATGTCGGCTCGCTGGTTCATCACTCGCCGGACGCGATCTCCTGGGGCTGGCCGGAGCAGTATGGAAATTTCGCCAAGGGCGGCGCGGCGATGACCTGCGCCTTCTCGAACCTGCCGAAATTCCTCGACAATGCCGGCAACAAGGATTCTGCCGTCACCGGCAAGATCGGCTCGATGCTGCCGCCCGGCCGCGAAGTCGACGGCAAGCTGATCAGCCGTTCCGTGCTGTGGTTCTCGCTGACCGGCATGGTCTCGTCGCAGTCGAAAAACCAGGAGGTCGCCTACCTTTTGCTGCAGTGGCTGGGCTCCGCCCGCATCTATGCCTGGATGAGCGCCAATCCGGGCGGCTATCTCGATCCGTTCCGGCTCTCGGATTTCTCCGATCCGCTGGTGCGCCAGACCTACCACGCCTACCACATCGACGTGGTGCGCGAGACCGTCGCCCGCACGGTGCCGACGATCAACTATCCCGGCGCCACCGCCTTCCACAACGCATTGGACGAAAATCTAATGGCGTCGCTGACCAAGGCCAAGACAGCGGAACAGGCGATGGCCGACACGGAAGCGGAGTGGAAGAAGATCGCCCGCCGCATCGGCGAGGACAAATTGCTCGAAGCCATCAGGACGAACAAGGAGGCCTGGCCGACGGTTCTCGACCCGATCAGCTGATCCGTCTCCCTGGATCAGCGCTGGAGGGGAGGAGCATCTGTTCCTCCCCGCCGCAGTCAACGCCACCAGCAAAGCAGCCAGATGAACCGTTCCGTCCCCTTCGAGATATTCCGCTACGCCGCGATCTTCGCGGCGATGGCGGTGACGCTGGTACCGATCCTGTGGATGGTGTCGATGGCCTTCAAGCCGATCGCCGAATGGTCGGCGACCGGCGCCGACCTGACATGGTGGCCGAAGAACCCGACGCTCGGCAATTTCCAGTTCGTCTTCGGCGAGTCCAACAACAATCTGATCGTGGCGCTCGACCGCACCGCGCTGAAGCCGATCCTGTCGTCGCTGCTGTCTTCGGTGTTCGGCACGGCGATCGCAATGTCGGCGGGCACGGCTGCGGCCTACGGGCTGTCGCGTTTCGGCTCCGGCCAGAACCTGCCGCTGGCGCTGATCCAGCTCAGGCTGTTTCCGCCAATGGCGGTGATGATCCCGGTCATGATCATGTGGGCCTTCCTGAACTTCACCGACAGCTGGTTTGGCCTGGCCCTGATCTACGGCATCGTCACCCTGCCGTTCGCTTTCTGGCTCATGAAGACCTTCTTCGACGACATGCCGCGCGAGATCGAGGAAGCGGCGCTTGTCGAAGGTTGTTCGCGGCTGCGCGTCTTCACGCGCATCACGCTGCCGATGATGCGCGCACCGCTGGCCAGCGCCGCCCTCTTCGTCTTCATCCTCAACTGGTCGGACTATCTGATCGCGCTGCTGCTGACGACGCGTGAATGGGTGACGATCCCGGTCTACATGGCCTCGCTGTCCTCCTCGATGACCGGGCAGCTCTATGGCGCCAAGGCCGCGCTCGGTCTTATCGCCGCGGTGCCGCCGGTCATCATGGGCATCGCCATCCAGCGCCATCTGGTGCGCGGACTGACGTTCGGCGCGCTCAAGCAATGAGCGCGGTGACCGTGACTGTCTCAAAGGACGCAAAGGCCGCGCTTGGCAAGCCCGCGCTGCGGGACGAGGGAGCGCGGCTGGGATTCCGGCTGACGCTGCCGGCCCAGGTTTTGGTGCTCTTCATCTCCGTCTTCCCGCTGCTGATGCAGCTCTACATCAGCGTCACCGACTGGTCGCCGCTCTCCGGCCTCGGCTGGTGGAACGCATGGGAGATGTGGAACAGCTTCGCCAACTACACCGACCTTGCCGCCGATGCGCGCTTCTGGAGCGCGCTGAGGCGCACGGCCATCGTCATGGTCGTGTGCGTGCCCGTCGAATTCCTGCTTGGCCTGGCATTGGCGACGCTGTTCGCGGACGATTTTCCGGGCAAGCGGGTCTTCTATTCGATCCTGCTGATGCCGATGATGGTGGTTCCGGCGGTGGCCGGCTACATGTTCTTCATGCTGTTCCAGTCGGGCGGGCCGCTGAACGACATCCTGTCGGCACTCAGCGGTTCCCGCGTCACCATCGCCTGGCTGTCTGACCCCACACTGGCGCTGATCGCGGTGATCATCGCCGATATCTGGCAGTGGACGCCGCTGATGTTCCTGATCCTGCTTGCCGGCCTGGTCGGCGTGCCGCAGGACCAGATCAAGGCGGCGACCCTGCTCGGCGCCAACCCGTGGCAGCGCTTCGTCACCATCGTGCTGCCGAAGATGAAGACGATCGTCATCATCGCGCTGGCGATCCGCGTCATCGAGAACTTCAAGATCTTCGACACGCTCTACATCATGACCGGCGGCGGCCCCGGCGTCGCCACGGAGACGATCTCCGTCTACATCTACAAGGTCACGACGCAGGACCTGATCTGGGGCTATGTGGCGGCGATCGCGCTGGCCATCCTGGTCGTGCTTTCGATCGTTGCCGTATTCGCCATGAAGCGCATGGCGCGCGCAAGGCTGGTGCCGGCATGAGCGCGATCCAGCTGCGCAACCTGGTCAAGACCTTTGGCGAGTTCACGGCGCTGAAGACCATGGACCTCGACATCGCCGATGGCGAGTTCATGGCGCTGCTCGGGCCTTCGGGCTGCGGCAAGTCGACGACGATGAACATGATCGCCGGCATGGAAGAGCCGACCAGCGGCAAGATCCTGTTTGGCGAGCGCGACATGGCCGGCGTGCCCATGGGCCGCCGCGGCGTCGGCTTCGTTTTCCAGAACTACGCCATCTTCACCCACATGACGGTGCGCCAGAACCTTGCCTACGGGCCGCGGATGCGCGGTGCGGCGACAGCCGAGATCGACCGCCGCGTCGGCGCCGTCGCCGAGCTGCTGCAGTTGACGCCGCTGCTCGACCGCAAGGCCGACCGGCTCTCGGTCAACATCCTGCAGCGGGTGGCAATCGGACGCTCGGCGATCATGGAGCCGGCGATCTTCCTGCTCGACGAGCCGCTGTCCAATGTAGACGCCGCCTTCCGGGCGGTAATGCGGACCGAGCTCAAGCAGCTGCAGCGCCAGTTCAGGCAGACGATGGTCTACGTCACCCATGACCAGCTCGAGGCCATGACCATGGCCGACCGCATTGCCGTCATGGATCACGGCGTGCTGCAGCAGGTGGGAACGCCCCTGGAAGTCTACAACAATCCAGCCAATGTCTTCGTCGCCCGCTTCATCGGCGCTCCGGGCATGAACCTGCTGAAGGGAAGGCCGGCGGAGAGCGACCGGGGCCTAGTGGTCGATCTCGGGCCACTGGGGGTCACGCCGACGCTGCCGGATGCGCTGGCCGCCACCTTGCGCGGATCGCGCTCTGAGGTGCTTTACGGCTTCCGGCCCGAACAGGTGTCGCTGGTGCAGAGCGGGCAGGGCCTCGCCATGCCGGTGAGCTTCGTCGAGCGGATCGGCGCGAGGACCATCGCCCATCTCGGCGATGGCGAGACCGCCGTGAAGGCGGTGTTCGACAATGCTGTCGGACTGTCGATCGGCGAGCTTGCCGTCGTCGCCCCCGTGGCATCGTCCGTGCGTGTCTTCGATGCCCGCAGCGGCATTGCGATGAAGGCAGGTTGACATGGCCGATATCGTCTTTCGCAATGTCAGCAAGCGTTACGGCACGACGCTCGCCGTCGACGACGCCTCGTTCACCGTCAATGACAACGAATTCTTCTGCTTGTTCGGGCCGCCGCTGGCGGGCAAATCGACAATCCTGCGCCTGGTTCTCGGGCTGGAGACGCCTGACGCCGGAGAGATCCTGATCGGCGGCAAACCGGTCAACACCGTCTCGCCGGCCGAGCGCAATGTCGCCATGGTGTTCCAGAACCTGGCGCTGTTCCCGCATATGAGCGCGCGCGAAAATGTGCGTTTCCCGCTGGTCGAGCGCAAGGTCGCCGAGGCCCAGATCGAAACGCGTGTCGCCGATGTGGCCGCCAAGCTCCACATCGGCCATATTCTGCACAAGCCGCCGGCGCAGCTTTCCGGTGGCGAGCGGCAACGCGTGGCGATAGCCCGCGCCCTGGTGCGCGACCCGAACGCCTATCTGATGGACGACCCGATCTCTGCGCTCGATGCGCGGCTGCGCGAGGAAACGCGCGTCGAGCTCAAGCGCATCCAGCGCGAACTCGGCAAGACGCTGATCTACGTCACCCATGACCAGGAAGAGGCGATGTCGATCGCCGACCGCATCGCGATTCTGGAGAATGGCAGGATCCGACAGATCGGCGCCCCGTCCGAGATCTACGACCGCCCGGCGAACACCTATGTGGCGCGACTGCTTGGTTCGCCGATGATGAACATCCTCAAATCCGTTCGCGGCGAAGATGGCCTCGAGGCCGCCGAAGGCACGGTCAGCATCGACGATCGCGCTGCTCCGGCCGACGCGATCGAAATCGGGCTCAGGCCGGAGGACATCAAGGTCGGGCCCTGGGTCGAAGGGGGCGCTGGCCGCCCGGCGCGCGTATTCGAGGTCGAGCCCCTTGGCGGCTACACGGTGGTAACGCTCGCCGCCGGAGAGGCGCGGCTGAAGGCGCTGCTGCGCGGCCAGCCCGACATCAGGCCGGATGCGGTGGTAGCGATATCCTGCGAGCCGGCCCGGGTGCATTATTTCGGGCAGGACGGAGGCGCGTTGGCGAGATGATCGCGGCTGCGAAAACAGAATTGCGGGAGGAAGACATGGCGAGCGAAGGCTTCGAGCCGGACGTGAAGGTCCGCACGAAAGAATACCGTATCGGCTGCATCGGCGCCGGCATGATCATGGCCGAGTGCCATCTGGCAGCCTATCGCGAAGCGGGGTTCAACGTGATGGCGATCGCCTCACGGACCCGTTCCAATGCGCAGAAGGTCGCCAAGCGTTGGGACATCCCGACCGTGCACGACACGCCGGAACAGCTGATCGAGGATTCCGAGGTCGAGATCGTCGACCTTGCCTTTCCGCCCGACCAGCAGCCGGCGCTGATCCGCCATGCGCTGAAGCAGCCTCACATCAAGGCGATCCTGGCGCAGAAGCCACTGGCGCTGTCGGTCGATGAAGCCGTGAAGCTGCGCGACGAGGCAGCCAAGTCAGGCAAGATCCTCTCGGTCAACCAGAACATGCGCTACGACCAGTCGATGCGCGTCCTGAAGCAGATCATCGACAGCGGCGCGCTGGGCGACATCGTCTTTGCGCAGATCGACATGCATGCGATCCCGCACTGGCAGACTTTCCTTCAGGACTACGACCGGCTGACGCTCGCCAATATGAGCGTGCATCATCTAGACGTGCTGCGCTTCCTGTTCGGCGATCCCTCGGAAATCACCACGCTGACGCGCAAGGATCCGCGCACGACATTCGACCATTCAGACGGCATCACCGTCTCGACGCTGCGCTTTCCCTCCGGCGTGCTCGCCGTGTCGCTGGAGGATGTCTGGTCCGGACCGCGCCAGGAGGGCTATCTGGACGACCAGCACATCAACTGGCGCGTCGACGGCACCAAGGGTGTCGCCAAAGGCACGATCGGCTGGCCGAAAGGCGTGGCCTCGACGCTGACCTATGCGTCGACCAAGACGACCGGCGGCGAATGGGTCAGCCCGAGCTGGGACACGATGTGGTTCCCGCATGCCTTCATCGGCGTGATGGAGCAATTGCAGCATGCGGTGAAGACAGGCGCGCCGCCGGCATTATCGGTGGCCGACAACGTCAAGACGATGGCGCTGGTCGAAGCCGGCTATCGCTCGATCGACGAGGGCCGCACCGTCAAACTTTCCGAAATCTCGATAAAATCAGCCAACTGAATCGCTTACAGGGAGGAATTCACATCATGATGCAGGCAGGTATTTTCACCGGCTATTTCCCGTACGGGCTCGAAGAGACGGCGAAGAAGATCCGCGGGCTCGGTTTCAACACGGTGCAGCTCGACCTGCATTTTAGGGATGTCGATCTGTCGGCCGGGCAGATCACTGAGGAAAAGGCCAAGCAGGTGCGCGACGTCTTCCGCGACAACAACCTGCCGATCTGCTGCGTGTCGGGCTACACCAACATTATCCACCCCGATAAAGTCGAGCGCGACAAGCGCGTCGGCTATCTCAAGGAAATCATCCGCAATGCGCGCGCCTTCGGCTCGCCCTACGTGATCTCGGAGACCGGCACCTACAACACCGAATCCGACTGGGTGCATCACCCCAAGAACAAGACCGAGGAAGGATTCGAGGAATGCCGCAAGGTGATCGCCGAGCTTGCCCAGACGGCTTACGACCATGGGGCGGTGTTCCTGCTCGAAACCTATGTCAACAATGTCGTCGGTTCGGTCGAGGAGACGGTGAAGATGTTCGCCCAGGTCGACCATCCGGGCCTCGGCCTGCTGATGGATCCGACCAACTATTTCGAAACCCACAACATCGACCGGATGGACCAGATCCTGAACCAGGTGTTCGATACGCTGACCGACAAGATCAAGATCGCGCATGCCAAGGACGTCAAGCGTTCGGGCAGCGACAAGTCGGAAAAGCATGCCGACATCGGCGACGAGGATGCGATGGAGAGCCACACGTTCCGCGGCGTCGGCGAGATCGAGCTGCCGGCGCCCGGGCTGGGCTCGCTGAATTACGATCTCTATCTCCAGCGGCTGGCGGAAAAGCACCCAAACATCCCGGTCATCATCGAGCATCTCTCGGAAGACGACGTGCCGCGCGCGAAAAAATTCCTCGACGGGAAGTTCCGCGCCAACGGGCTGTGAGCGCCGGTTGCGCCGCCGGCGCATGGCGGCGCAACTCCAACCAAGGGAGGAATGAATGTTGAAATTCGCATTGAAAGTGGCTGCCGCGGCAACGCTGGTAGCCGGGGTCTCCTTGAGCCTGCCGGCATTCGCGCAGGACGGCCAGAAGACCTTCTATCTGCTGTCGCATGGTGGCCCTTCGGACGCGTTCTGGATCGACTGGAATGCCGGCGCGACCAAGGCCTGCGACCAGCTCAAGGTGACCTGCAAGATCTCGTTCAGCGGCGGCGACATGGCGGCGCAGAAGGAGGCTTTCAACTCGGCGCTCGCCGCCAAGCCGGACGGCATCGCTACCACCTCGGCTCAGCCCGGCCTGTGGACGGAGGAGGTGAAGGCCGCCAAGGCCGCCGGCATACCGATCGTGTTCTTCAACACCGATGATCCGGCGACCGGGCGGCAGGCCTATGTCGGGGCCGACCTCAGGGAAGCGGGCGTCATCTGGGCCAAGTATCTCGTCGACCACAAGATGGTGAAGCAGGGCGACAAGGTGTTCCTGCCGGTCGAAGTGCCGGGCGCCAGCTACCAGCAGCTCGAGACCGAGGGCATCGCCAGCGTCTTCGATCCGCTCGGCATCAAGTACGACGTGGTCGATTGCGGCACCGACCCGGCCGGCATCATCGCCAAGATGACCGACTACATGGTCGCCAACAATCCGCCGGCAATCATTGCACTGGGCGATTCCGTGGCAGCAAGCATCAAACGCGTCTTCGACGGGGCCGGTGTGTCGGCCGGCAAGGTCCCGGTCGTCGGCTGGGGCAACTCAAAGGAGACGGCCGAGGCGGTCAAGTCCGGCTTCGTCAATGCTGCGGCCTGGCAGTACCCGTCGGCGCAGGGCTTCATGCCGGTGGCGCTGCTCGGGCTTGCGGCCTCTGGCGAGCCGGTCGGCTACGACATTCACACATTCAGCCTCTACGACGCCTCGAGCGTCGAGCCGATCCTGAAACTCTACAACAAGTGACGACAATCGGCGCCCGCCCCGAAATGGCGGGCGCCGGACGAAACGCATGGTCCTGACAGATATGGCAATCACAGCAGACGACGACACGCAGCGAGCGAAGGGCAGGTCTGCGCTGCTGCGTTCGCCGCAATTCTCCTCGCTCATCATCCTCATCGTGCTGCTCGTGGTGTTCGCCATCGCCGACGGCAACTTCCTGTCGCCGCTCAACATATCCAACATGATGGCGTTCCTGCCCGAGCTCGGCATCATCGCTCTCGGCATGACGCTGCTGCTGACGGCGGGCGAGTTCGATCTGTCGGTCGGCGCCGTGTTCGGCCTTGCGCCCGTCGTGGTGATGCTGCTGGTGCAGAATGGCGGTATCGACATCGGCGTCGCCCTCCTGGCCGGGCTTGTGCTGTGCATCGCGATCGGCGCCATCAACGGGCTGATCGTCACCAAGATCGGCATTTCCTCGTTCCTGGTCACGCTGTCGATGCTGCTCGTCGTGCGCGGCGCGGCGCTCTACATCACGCAGGGATTCCCCCTGAAGTCGTGGGACCAGCCCGGCTTCTTCGTCACGCTGCTTGCCGGCAGCTTCAATGTAGGCTCGTTCCGGTTCTACACCTCGCTCTGGTGGTTCATCGGCCTGTCGCTGCTGGCGATTTACATCCTGCGCTACGCCAAGCTCGGCAACTGGATCAGCGCCATCGGCAGCAACCGCAACGCAGCGGTGGCGCGCGGCGTGCCGGCCGACGCGGTCAAGATCTGGCTGTTCATCCTGACCTCGGTGGTGGCCGGGCTGGCCGGCATGATCAGCGCGTTCCGGATCTCGGCCGCCTCGCCGGTGGCCGGCACCGGCTACGAACTCGAAGTGATCGCCATGGTGGTGGTCGGCGGCACGGCGCTCACCGGCGGGCGCGGCACCATCCTCGGCACCATCGTCGGCGCGCTGATGCTGCGCGCCATCCGCAACGGCATCGTGCTGATCGGCGTGCCGGGCTTGGCATACAACATCTTCGTCGGCGTCATCATCCTCGCCATGCTCATCCTGCACGCTTTGCTGCAGAAGAACGCCGCAAGGAGCTGACGATGGAAGTGCTGCGTCTGCAAGACCTGCAAAAGTCCTTCGGCAACGTGCGTGCGCTGAAGAACGCCTCGTTCACCCTCAACGAAGGCGAGGTGGTTGCCCTGCTCGGCGACAATGGCGCCGGCAAGTCGACGCTGATCAAAGCGATCTCCGGCGTCTTCCCGGCCGACCACGGCGACATCTTCGTGCGCGGCGAGAAGGCATCGATCCGCTCGACGCGCGACGCGATGGACCTCGGCATCGAGACCATCCATCAGGACACATCGCTCGCGCCGGATCTCAGCATCGCGCGCAATCTTTTCCTGGGCCGGGAGCCGGTCAATTTCGGCTGGCTCGGCGTGTTCGCGCCGCTCGATCTCGCCAAGCTTCGCAACGCCGCCTCGGCGCTGCTGAAGCGGGTCGGCATTTCGAAAAAGCTCGATGCCGATGCACTGGTGAGCACGCTCTCGGGCGGTGAGCGGCAATCGATCGCGATCTCGCGCGCCATGCAGTTCGCCGCCAAGGTGATCATACTCGACGAGCCGACCAACAATCTTGGCGTCGAGGAAACCCACGGCGTGCTGCGCTTCGTCAAGGAGGTGCGCGACGCCGGCCACTCGGTGCTGCTCATCACCCACAACATCCACCACGTGTTCCAGGTCGCCGACCGCATCATCGTCATGCGCCGCGGCGAAATCGTCGCGGAACAGACGGTCGCCGACACCGACCTGTTGACGGTGGAAAGCATCATCACCGGCGCCGACATGTCGGCCTTGCTCAAGGAGGCGGGCAAAGTGAAGGACGTCGCATGGTAGAGCTTTACGGCAAGACGCTGTCGCGAAGGCAGGTGGCCGAGCGGTCCGGCATGCTGTCGCAGTTTGCCGGTGTGCGGCTTATGACGCTCGGCGACGGCGTGGAGCGCGGCATCCGGATGCTCGAGTTCCGCACCGGCTCCGGCCTGCGCTTCACGGCGCTGGTCGACCGGGCGCTTGATATCGCCGATTGCGACTTCCGGGGCCAGGCGATCGGCTGGCATTCGCCGAGCGGCTTTCGCCACCCCGGACTGCACGAGCATGAAGGGGAGGACGGTTTCGCCTTTGGCCGGTCGTTCTCGGGGCTGCTCGTCACCTGCGGCCTCGATCATATACTGGGCCGGCAAGACGTGCCGGCCGAAAGCTACAATTATCCCGGGCGCAAGCGGGTATTGCACTCGCTGCATGGCCGCATCGGCACCGTGCCGGCGCGGCTGACCGGCTACGGCGAGGCCTGGGACGGCGACCGCTGCGTGCTGTGGGCGGAAGGCATCGTCCAGCAGGCAACCGTGTTCGGCGAGGATCTCCATTTGCTGCGCCGCATCGAGGCCGATGTCGGCGGCAGCGAGATCCGCCTGTCGGACCGCGTCGTCAATCACGGTTTCAGCCGCACGCCGCATATGTATTTCTATCACGTCAATGTCAGCCATCCCTTGCTCGACGAGGGTTCGCGCTACCTGGCGCCGATCCGGGATGTCGTCTGGGCGGCGCACGCCGGCGAACGCTACGAGGCGCAGAAAGTCGGCTACCGAACCGTGCCGGCGCCGCAGCTGGGGTTCAGCGAGCAGGTCTGGGAGCACGAGCTTGGCTCCGATGCGGCGGGCGAGGTGCCGGTGGCCGTCGTCAATGACCACCTGGGCCTCGGCTTCGAGGTCGTTACCCGCAAGGATCAGCTGCCCTGCACCTATCAGTGGCAGAACTTCCAGGCCGGCCTATATGCGTTGGGAATCGAACCTTCGACGCATCATGTTCTGGGCAATCTCGCCGCGCGCGAACGGGGCGAGATGATCTGGCTGGACCATGGCGAAAGCCGCTCCTATGACGCCGTGTTCCGGGTGCTCGACGGTGCCGGCCAGATCGCCCAAGCGGAAGCGAGGATAGGGTCGATCGCCCGGCAGCCGCAACAGGATTACCCTGCGCCGTCGGGCGCTTTTGCGAGACTGCAGGCGTGACCGGCTTGAAACGCACGATCGGTTGCCGCGGCGGGCGGGAAGTGCGCCGGAATACGGAAGCAGGCGCGGCCCGGCCGGCCCCAGGCGGCCCTTGCGGAGCGCAGGCGGGAAAGCGGAGATGACGATGACGGCAAGCAGGAAGCGCGACTACAGCCTGGTCGGTGAAAGCACCAAGCGCGCCATTGAGACCGGATTGGCTTCGGCCGAATGGTATCACACCGATGTCCCGCGCAAGGCGATCAAGGAGTTGATGCAACGCTCCGACGGGCCGGCGATCCGCGACACGATCATCTGGGTCGCCGCGATCCTGGTGTCGGCCGCCGGCATCGTATGGTTCTGGGCCACGTGGTGGGTGGTGCCGTTCCTGTTCGTCTATGGCGTGCTTTACGGCTCGTCCAGCGACTCGCGCTGGCACGAATGCGGCCACGGTACCGCGTTCCGGACGCGCTGGATGAACGATGTCGTCTACCAGATCTCAAGCTTCATGCTGATGCGCAACCCCGTGCAATGGCGCTGGAGCCATGCCCGCCATCACACCGATACCATCATCGTCGGCCGCGATGCCGAAATCGCCGTCATGCGCCCCCCAGATCTGCTGCGGGCGGCGCTCGCCTTCACCGGTATTCTCGATTTCCGCTATTCGCTGCCGGCGCTGGTGCGCCAGGCGTTCGGCAAGCTGTCCGATGAAGAGAAGAGCTATATCCCCGAGATGGAGCAGCACAAGGCGGTGATCGCTGCGCGCTGGCATGTCGCCATCTATGCGGCGACAGTCGGGCTGGCGTTGTTCACGTGGTCGCTGCTGCCGCTGGTGCTGATCGGCCTGCCGCGCCTCTATGGCAGCTGGCACATGGTGCTGACAGGGTTGCTGCAGCATATCGGCCTGGCCGACAACGTGGTCGACCATCGGCTGAACACCCGCACCGTCTACATGAACCCGGTCAGCCGCTTCATCTACTGGAACATGAATTATCACGTCGAACACCACATGTTCCCGATGGTGCCCTATCATGCGCTGCCGAGGCTGCACGAGCTGATCAAGCACGACCTGCCGGTAGCGAACCCGTCGATGTGGCATGCCTATCGCGAGGTCTGGCCGGTGCTGCTGAAGCAGCTGCGGTACGAGGATTTTTATCTCAAGCGCGAATTGCCGCCGACAGCCAGACCCTATCGCGGCGAATTTCACCAGGTGGATATGTCGGCGGCGGCTGAATAGCCATAGCGGATGGTGCGGGAGCCGGAGATGGCCGACTGGATTGAAGCGTGCGCGGTCGATGACATCGAGGAAGAGGATGTCATCTGCTTCGATCCTCGCGGTTTGCCGCTCGCCCGATGACGAGCTCTTCGCCACCGACGGATATTGGACCCATGAGAAGGCGCATCTAGCCGAAGGGCTGGTGATCGACGACGTCTTCGAATGCCTTGAAGCACATTGGCCGCTCTGCGACCGGCCAGGTCAAGGGCGCGCCGGTCTGCGTCAAGCTCGCGATCTATCCGATGAGAATCGAGGCCGGCAAGGTGATGATCCAGATCTGACGCGTGGTAACCGCTCCAGCACCGCGTTTAGCAAACTCAGAGTGACGTTTTCCTGAGCCGAAAGAGACAGACCGTCGCCGACGGGCGCGCCATGGAGGTAAGCGCCAGCTGACCATGCTGCGCGTGCTGGTCATGGACGTGGCCGAGGGCCGCCGACCGGGCTGAGGTCGATCGTCTCGATGCCGCCGGAGTTGTGCTGAACCCTAGATCGCGATGCGGCCCCCAGCCTGTTCACCGTGCCGGGCTAGAATTTCTTCGAGATCGGCACCGCCGACTGTTTTCTAAGTTGGGCTTTCCGGCTCCACAAGACGGGCACCGACGCCGTCATTGCAGCGCCGGCTATGCCACGGTCACCGTGCCCAGACATATGTGCTTGGCCCTTTGACCCTGATCGACGAGGTCCTGATTCACTGCTGCTTCTGCTGATCAGCTTTGAGGTGCTGATTGTGCGGTTTGATCTGGCAGCGTTGATACTGGGCGCTACCGCGATCGAAGCGGAAGGACAGCGCCTACCGCAGCGGCAAAACGACCGCCTGAACAAGATCAGTGTGAGGGAAGGAGATGGAATTTATTGGTGCGCAGCGAGCGCGGCAAAGCTGCGCAGGTGATCGTGGCTGGAAAGCGTCGCTACAAAGGCTGTGCGTTGTCAGTTTGGAAGCCGACACGCGTCCGGCAGACGACGGTGATCTCGCTGGCTGACTGCGGCGCGGGATTATTATTGAACGACGGCAGGAAGTAGGCTCGGTGCCACGCCGTGCGTCCAGGACTCGGGTTGGAGTGGATTATGGTTCGGGGTGACCATAGCCGATCTGCGCAGCCTCGAACCTCCAGCGCTTGCCGCATGTTGGGCAGGGGTACAATTTTCACTTTCACGCTCGACCTGCTCCGCGTGTGCGTCAGGATGATGCTACACTCAAATTCTCACCACGGCTCAAGGTTCTCCTCGGCAGCGAGGCTTCATGCCGTAAGCGAGCCGCCCCGGGAAACTGATTTCAATTCCTTCGCAGCCGCAACGAGGCGCGGTCATTCCCGGCGGCTTTGATGAGCTCCATCACCTGCTCAGGCGTGATGCCGTTCTGCTGGGCAAAATGGAAGAGTTCGTTGCGTTCGTTGGACGAGACCCGGTTCCTGTCGCGAAAATCACGCTCGGTTTTGTTGTCCGTCATCATCTTCTCCTTTCAACCTCAATTCGCCGGCCCGAACCGCCCGCTGGAGCAAAACCCGAGACCGCCCAACGCGGAGGCTGATCGAGCCTCGCTAGGGCTGCTGCGAGTAGACGAAAGCTCCAACTGGCGAAAGCTGGGGGAGCTTGTCCAACGCCGGGGTGGGCTCGGTGCACGCCGTGGCATCGCTTCGGCGACTTTAACCACCCGCCCAGAACACGGATGGGAGCAGCCTCGGAAAGATCCGCCCACCAGGCAATGAAGCTACGCGAACACCGAGTTCCTCGTCCTGTAGCATCAGCAGACGCTCTCGTGGATGTCTTACCCGGCATTCTCGCCGGAATGATCGAAGTGGATGGCGAGGCCAAAGGCGAGCGCTCGCTCGGCGATCATATTGACAAGATGGCTTTCGCCGATCGACAGCGCCGGAACGGCCTCTTTAAACGCCTCGAGAGCATGCCGTATCGACAAAAGACCCCGCCGCTTGCGGCTGCTCACATATTGATCGATCAGGGATTCCAGTGGCATCTGCCTGCCTCCGCTTCGGACAGGATCTCGTAGCGTGGCTGCGGAGCAACAGCATTCACATTGGTTAAGAGATGGCGGCGAACGCCATCATGCACGCCGCCAAAAACAGACGGCGGTGGGGCTGGCTGATTTACCCCGGGTTGGAGCGCTACCCTCGGGTAAGCATGGCACGACCGTCGCGCCGGGTTCGGACATTTCGGTGCTACTGCTCCGGTACCGCGGAGGTTTGTGGATGGTTGCGTGCCGCCTCGGCGATTTCCGGAATGAATTTCGTCGCGGTGCAGCTTCGGTTTACATTGGCGCGGGCGGTAAATACCTCTTGCCCGCAGACTTGCGAAGCGAGCGCGATCGGCACGTGCACCGCCAGTGGCAACTCGGTCTCAGCCACTCCCAGATGTCTTGCAACCTGTTGCTTCACCTCCGGCCGGCCGAGCGAGACGTCAACGCCGACATCATCCTTGGCGGTCGGCGACGATCCTTGCGCCGGCAGTCGACCCTGCTTGGCTGTTTGCGACGAGTCGCCGGATTGCTGCGCGGGCTGACTTGTCTGCGCAGATGCCTCAACGCCCAAAGTCAGCGAGGCCGCCAGTCCCAAAAAAGCCCGGAGCCCCAAAGACGCAACCCGAAGTCCGAATGTGCTCATTGTCATGTTCCTCACCGTGCGGGGTTCAACCTGGCGCGCTCAGAGTTCGGTGTTGCTTCGGCCTCTTTCGAAGACAGGGATGTCTTCCTCCTCCTCATCATTGTCACCGGTTGGTATGTCCTCGGCGTAGCTGCGGGTCAGTTCCTCGGTTTCGCTTAAGCCGTCGATCGTCTCATTGGCGCCTGCCCCTTCATCATGACGACCGGTAATTTCGCTGCGGGGCCTTGCGCCGATCGGCTGGTCGACATCGTCGGCTCCCACGAAACCTGGCTCCGCGCCGTGCCTGTCTTCGTGGCCCACGGGGCTGTCCAACACGGCGGCATCCTCCGGGCGAATGGGTTCATCATTGGCGAAGTCACTTCGTCTCGAATGCGAGGTCTCGTTTTGCTTTGGCATGTCAGGTCTCCTGTTCGTTTGGCAAATTCGACGACGCTGGTGCTTGCACGCCGGACTACCTGAGCGACGCACCCTTTAGAGTTCCTGCATCGACGACCGCTTGAAGGTTGCAGCGTCCCTGGGGGCGGAGGCAGTGCCAGAGGGTTGGCACAGACTCCACAGCGCCGCGAAGAACCAACGTCGTGGCCAGATCCACTCAGCCCTGAGAACCGCTCTTGCTCAGTTGCTGGGCATGTTTGAAATGCTGCCGGATGACCGGCGCGGTCTTTTTCGCATGGGCCGCCAGATGTTTTGCCTGACCGTTTTCCGCATAGGAGGTCATCAGCGTCAGGGCTTCCTGGTGCGCTGCAACCTGGGCGTCGATGTAGGCGTTATCGAACGCCCCGCTGCTGTCGTTGCTCAATGCTTCCAATTGGGCAGCATGCTTGCTTGTCATCTCCGGTGCCACTGCGACGTCGTCCTTCTTTGCCGCCGCAATGAGCCGCTTGGAAGAATTCGTGTGGTCCTTGATCATCATGCGAGCGAATTCCTTCACTCGTGATTTCTTCGATTTCCGCAGCGCCAACTCACTCCACTGGATCTCGAACATGTCTGAACTCGCAGCTGCTTTGACAAATTCCTGCGGGGACGTCGTCGCGGTCTGAGCCATTGCCCCCGGGCTGATGAGACCGATGGCGATCGCAGCCAAAAGCACTTTGACGAAATGCATGTTGTGCTCCTGCAATATTGCTTAACTGGCCCAACACGGCCGAGCTGCCGTTGTTCCCCTTTTTGTGACAATAAATACCGGGCGGCAGGCGTAGACCCCGAATGGCTCCTGCTCAGCGCTTTGATCATAGATCCGGCCGTATTGCAGGACCGGTGACTGCGCGGAGCTCAGCGCGGTTCTCCGATAAGGGCACTATGATCGCAGAGCAGCCGACCGACTTCGTAAGCCCAGTGGATGCGCAGGAGTGCGCTGTTTGCCGACCCGTCGCCGTGGGTCACGCCGTCGTGGCAGACCTGTCCGACAGGCCCATGAGAACTTCTGCAAAGCTGCGATGATGATGGGCAAATAGGCCCAGCACCTAGCTTAATATAATACGCGCCCGCTGGCCCGGCCGGCGGGCGTTTTCGTTTGCCCTCGGAACCTGGTCAATTCGCACAGTTGCTCCCCTGCGATGGCGCGGGCCGCCTCGAATCTGAAATTCTGTCAATCGCCCGACGCGGCTGCTGCCCTCCCTGCCGCGAGCCGGAATGCATAACGATTGCGGATGTGGCTGTTAAAATAGACGCCCTTGGCAAAGGCAGCTTTGAACGCGGCAACGGCCTCAGCAGGTACGTCCAAAAACTCGTAATGCTTCCCGCTCGCTACAAACCAAACCGAGAGAACCCTGGTGTTCGGGTCATAGTCGAACTTGCGTATCGAAGTCGACGGCATGGTATGCCATCCAAACTCAGCCGGGTTGGATCGCCAGCTACAGGCTGAAACTGTATTCGAATATGTGGCCGCGCTTTTCGTCGGCAACCCTGATCCAGATGGGCTCGGTGGTGCGCAGAGTGATGTCGCGCTCTGTCGCTTCCCGCGCCGCCCTGATCGGCGTTGTCGCGTTGACGATGTGGGTAGCCGTCACGGTATCGCCGTCCATTTCCTCAACGTGGTATTTCGGCACTTTTGTTCCTAGGCGTCTAGTTCGATAGGCTGATCGTGATCCGGATCGGAATGATAAGCGACCTGGCGAAAATCGCGCATGTCGATCTGTTGGCCGCAAACAGGGCAAGGCATGAAATGATCGAGCTCGCTCGCGGGCGGGCCTTCATGTCGGTGCCCAATTATTGGTCTGCCGAGATCCGATAGCCTGGTCATTATTTCCGCAGAGCCTTCGCTTCTCGCTCCAGCGTTTCGCGTTGGTTGCCGTGCTTCGCGATCAGCTCTTTCACCTGCTGGGGTGTGATGCCGGTCTTTGTTGCGAAATACTCGACTTCATAATCCTCATCGGCCGAGACCCGGTCCCGATCGCGGAAGTCCCGCTTGCTCTTGTCGTCGGCCATATCGATTCCTCCTTCGCTCATCCCGCAACGCCGAGTTGACGAGTTTGTTGCACCCAAGAGGCTGATTTCCAGTTTCGGAACTATTTTAGCTTAATCTTATTGAATCGCCGGAGGGCGGATCAGTGCATGCGTTTGAAGTTCATCGAGCCGTTGATGCCGACCCTTGTGGAGAACCCTCCCGAGGGTGAAGGCTGGACCCACGAGGTCAAGTTCGACGGCTACCGATCGCAGATGATCATCGATGAAGACGGCACACGCATTTATACGCGCAACGGCCACGACTGGACGGCGAAATATCGCGACCTGGTGAGAGAGGCCAAGCGCCTTGGTGCCGAAAGCGCCATTGTCGACGGCGAGATAGTCGTTCTGAACGACAAGGGCCTTTCGGACTTCGCAGCGCTGCGCAAAGCCATTACCCGCCGGCAGCACGACTTGTATTTTGTTGCCTTTGATCTGCTTCATCTTAACGGCCACGATCTGCGCGATATGGCGCTAGAGGAGCGGCGCGAGATCCTGGCCGGCATGATCGAGCCCGGCGGGCGTATTCAGTTCAGCGAGCCCTTGCCGGGGGAAGCCAAGGCCATCTTTCACTTGCTCGACAAGGCCGGACTTGAGGCATGGTGTCGAAGCGGAAGGACAGCAAATACCGAAGCGGTCCGTCGACCAACTGGCTGAAGGCCAAGTGCTATGCGATTGACGAGTTCGATCTGCTCGGCGTCGAGCGTGAAGCGGGCAAGCCGGCTTTCGCTCTGATGGCTGAGCGCGGCACCGGGCGCTATGTCGGCAGCGCATTCGTCACCTTGAACCGGGAAATGCGCGAGAGGCTATGGAAACGCGTCCAGGAGCACCCAGGCACGGCGCCCAAGGGCGTCATGAAGCGGCCTGCGACGCAATGGGTCAAGCCGGGCTGATCGGCCGCGTGAAGCACTTGCGTGGCGAGGATGACCTGCGGCATGCATCGCTGCAGGACTTCCGCGAGGAGAACAAATAGCAGCTCCACAACTGGCCATCGCTTTTGCGAGAGGCGCGCATCCCAACGCCGCAAAGGCCGAGCTGAACGCGATACCGCAGGAACTCGCCTCACGCTGATCAACGGTTAACACGGCTAAGGACGCCTAACACTGTCATTGCAAAGAATAGGAAAGGAGTTTTTAGACATTCATTCATCTATCCGTGCTTTCTAATGAGCTATGTCTTTCAGCACCTTCACCCGGATATTGGAGGATGTCGTGGATGATAATTGATGCCGCCAGCGGAGGTTTCCGCATGGCACATCTTACCGCCGACTACGCCTATCTGATCGCGTTCCCGTTTTTCGATCAATACCCAATCAATCACTCAACGACTGTCACCGTCCCGCTGGTTGCGAGCAAAATCCCGCCGGCCTTGGTTTGGAAAAGGGGCCATCCTGGATGCGAATTATGACAAAGATTTTTGAGATCCTGGTGGGAAGCATGGCGATTGGAGCCGTTCTCGCAAATCTTTGCATGCCGGCGAACGCCGCAGTTGGCGACGACGGAACCACTGCCCCCACTGGCACGAGCGGTGCCACTGTCGGAACCGAGTCCCCCGACCATCCGACCAATACGGATCTGCCTCGCATTGTCGACGCTATGTCGAGCGCCCAAATCACTCGGTTCAAGAAGCGCTGCATCGACGTGATCGAGAGCCGGGGCGTTTATGATCGTGACCTGCGCCAGCTCTGCCTGCTGATCTGGCGCCACTAACCAAACCGTTCGCAAGTGCCGGAGCTGTCGACATGACACTCTCCAGTTCCGACAGTAGAGGCCCGCCCACCGAAAAAGGTTGGCGGGCTTTTAGCTAGCGGCCCTTACCCTACGGTTGGGTAAGTGTTTCCGCCCGATTATCCGCGCCCTAAAAGCGCATCCCCTCGATGCCATCTTCACTGCACTTCCCAATCATCCCCACCGTCTAAGTCCGAATGCTTGGCCCTGAAGGTTTCAAGATAGTCGACTATCTGAGGGTCGTTCGGGTCGAACGCTTGCCAATGTGGATCATCATCGACGTTGGCCAGATCGAGAAACTCGGTGATGTCCACCCCGCCATTGAGGGCGGCGACGCCAGAGTTCAAGCCGATGTATCTCAGGTTGAAGTCAAAGCGAAAATCGGGTGACCGGAAGAACTTGGCCCTGTCGCATTCCGGGAAAGGCCGGGCTCGGAAGTGGTCCATCAAGCGCTGCTTTTCAGCGATGCCTTCAGTAACTGAAATCATGTATGTTTCCGGCCGTGACAGACTTTCGTTGATCCGGCCGGCCGGCTTCCTCATGGCGCCCCAGAGGTGAGGCAAGCCAATTGCAGAGAAGAAATCCTGACCGATCGATTCGCCGGGCCAAAATTTAGGGTTGTATGGTCGAACGACAACACGATCAGGTCCGAGCGCCTCAACAAACGGTCGCAGGATTTCGTAGAAATCAAGTTGATATTCCGCGACTTCGATGGGGCCCGTCAGGTAGTCTTTGACGCATTGCGCATACACGCTCTCAAGCAAGTGATCGAAGCGCCGCAAATAGAACACCACCTTCACCTCGGCGCCAATATCCAACAGACCCTGAAAAATAGATGGATGAGTGCTGGCTCGCGAAAATTCCTCGCCTGACATCAGCAACGTCTCGCAATCGGAATCGAGTGCGAAGAACGCGCCAACGTTCTGCTCAAACGATTTGCTGTCGTCGTAACCGATTGCGGCTATGCTGTGCTGCGGCCCGAACGCTTCATTGGCCGGGTCGTGGGGGTCGGGGTAATGGATCGAGTTCCCCGCCAACAGATCCCGATTGGAGGCCAGGCTCGCCTGAAGATAAGAGCTTCCAGTCTTGTGAATTCCGCAATGCAAAATAAACTTCTTATAGCGCCTCAATGGCCGCCACTCCCGTTCACTCCTGATTGTTTATCAGGCGCCACTGCGTGCGCTCGGGACCATACCATGGACCGCAGTTGGTGGCATTACCCCGAATGCATACGGCAGGGCAGATGACGGACGCTAGTCCGCGGCGACATTGCGCCGGTGCTTCCAATCGAACGAAACGCCGGCCGGGGCCAGGCGGTAAGTGCTCTCGCCGGAGGTGGATCAGACAGTATGAGCGGCATTGATCTGATCTCCAATCTCGCAGCGACCATGGCTCCGGTCATGGAGCAGATGGGCGTTATCGCAGCTTCAGAACTCGGTCCCGAAATGCTGCAAGATCGAATTCGCGCCGAGGCTTATGCAAGCGGAAGCGTGGTGGTCGGCCGATATAAGGTGGGCTGCGTGGTCACGACGAATGTAGGCACCACGGTCATGCGCCCGCGCTCCCCTCGTCCAGCCCGCTCGAGCTGAAATTGACTGCTCAACGATGGAGGCGGAGAAGGCGCACTAGAGCGGTCCGACCGCTACAGCGATAGCGCCATCAAGACAGCGCTGCTACGTCAGAGCAGCAGGTGAATTGTCACAAGCTCGATGATCAGCAAAACGGCGCACACCGTGCCCGCAAGGGCATAGCCTCTCCAATAGGCACGGATATCCTGATCGGTTTGGAATGCTTCTAGCCAGAGCCCGTCGGGGAAGACGCCAAGGCAAATTGGGATAGGCATCGCGGCTGGCACGATTGTATCAGGTGCTAAAGCATCTCTGCCCAACATGCAGGCGGCTCTCTGACCGCGAAGAACGCATATTAGCCTGCGCTAACTAATGGCGAAAGCCCTTCATCGAAATATCGCCGGCCTGTCCTGATTGTCTCTTTGGTTCTTTCAAACTGGGCAATGGCGTGTCGCCGCAGGAGAGCGGGACAAAGAACAACATCGTCTAGCCCCCTTGACCTGCCAAGAGGCATCTGAACAGGAAAAGGTGACGAAAAGCGCCAGGCGGCGCCGCAAGGCGAAGCTGTGTACGATCTGGAGCTCGCTACCGATCAGGTCATAGCTGGCTCCGGCGCCCCCCAGACCATCTGGCCGCTGGCGAAAATATGCGATCCTGCTAAACTTATCCCGTGTGAACACACATGAATGGGGGCTTTGTGCCGGTATCATATGACCTCATTGGCAAGACAGCCGTCGTAACCGGCGGAGCAAAGAGTATCGGCAAGGCAATCGTAGAGCGCCTTGTAGCGTCGGGTGCTTCAGTGCACGTGTGGGATCGAGATCAGATCGAACTGAAGGGTGTGGTGTCTACGAAGGTCGATATTACCAGCCGCGATCAGGTAACCCATGCGATCAACATGATCGTCGATCGTGGCCTGCGTATAGACGTTCTGGTTAACAACGCCGGTTATCTAGGAACCCTTCACCCGTTTGACCAACACGAACCTGCAGACTGGCGAAGCATCATCGAAACCAATCTGATCGGCACGATGCAAGTGACGCAGTTGGTTTTGCCCCACATGCGAAAATGGGGTGTTGGCCGCATTGTCAATATGGGCTCTTTGGCGGGCAAGGAAGGACTTGCCAACCTTGCCGCCTATTCAGCCTCCAGCGCAGGTATCGTAGTCTTCACAAAGGCGCTTGGGCGTGAGGTTGCCAATACAAACATACGCGTGAACTGCGTCGCTCCTGGGCCAATCGATACTGACATGATCCGAAACCTCGGGGTCGCAGCTGTCGAGACAATGATCGCCGATAGTCCAATGAACCGGCTCGGCCGGGTCGAAGAAGTTGCCCACATGGTGGCCTGGCTGTGCTCGGACGCCAGCAACTTCAATACCGGCGCGGTATTCGACATGTCGGGTGGGCGGGCGCGTTACTAAGCGCCGACTGTCTCGGTGCTTTCAGGTGGCCCGGCGTCACCGTGGACCAAATACTCCCACCCCTAAACGGCGACCTATGTGATCCCCTCATGGCAACTCTGCGGTACGAGGTAAGGCGGGAACCGGATGGGACGTGGACGGTGTTCGACGTGTTCACCGGGCAGCCGGCTATTATAGTGGGCCACCCTTCTGTCGACCTTCCCGACATGGAGTATGCTGAAGAGCTGGCAGCCATCCTGAATGCCAACAACCTGAAGCATAGTCTATATCACGGGAGGTCCCCCGAAGGTTCGCCTGACCGAGGTGGCATGACAAGTTAGCCATTCAACCAGCCTTCGTACTGCCCATCCAGGATGGCTCGTCCGATTCCGAGCAAGCATTAGTTATTGAACTCCCGACTACGACGGTCTTAAATCGACTTCCCATTGCGTTTCGTAGGGAGGATGTGATGGGCAAGGTGGTGCCAATTCGCAGGGCCACGCCTTGCGTGGAAGTAGTCGGAGCCAGTGGCGAATGGGTAGGGTCGTCCGCATCATAGAGACCGACCAGGAAATTACACGCTCATTCGGCCTGAATCGTTTGCGCTGTCCTTCGCAGAAGGCCAGCGGATACGCCTGCATCTCGACAAAAAGCTCTGGGTGAACGGTGCTAAATCCCCGAGCCGTCCAGTTGCTGGCTGTCTTGCCTCCCCAGGGCGCCGGCATGGAGGCTCGGTTTCGGCAGTAACGTCGAGACGATGCGCTCGACGAGCCTGAAGGTCGATCGTGAAAAATCGGACGCTCAAAGCTCCTGCCTCGGGCCGCGTTCTCGCCGCTCAATGATCGTCGAACTGCCTGCGTAGGTGATCAGGTGAAACCAGACCTATTCCTCGCCCGTCACGCCTCTCTTTCAGCCGTGCGACGACTACATGCTGGCCGCTTTCTGAGGATTTTCACCGCGAAGCTGACGGTCCGCTTGCGGCCCCATCTCAGTCATACCGATCACAGGCAGGGCGTGAAGCGCGCGTCGCATTGCGAGTAGGGAAGGTAGTGTGCTGAGAGTTCTGCAATTCGCTGAGAGAGGGCGGTCATGGCAGGCTGGTGATGTTCAACGTCACCGATTCCCTGGAAGGAACGCCACCATGACCAAGACAGAAGGTAAATCGACCAGCGCTGCCGTCAAAGACATTCTGCTTTCGAACCCGGAGGGGCTGCACGAAGTGATCCGTGCGGTAATGCAGGAGGTTCTCGAGGCCGAGATGGAGGAGGCGCTGGGTGCTTCGAAGGGCGAACGCACGCCTGAGCGCCTTGGGTATCGCTCGGGTTACTACGGCCGCACCCTGGTCACCCGGGTGGGCAAGCTTGAGCTGCGGGTTCCACAGGACCGGGCGGGTCACTTCTCCACGGAGCTGTTCGAGCGCTACCAGCGTTCGGAGCGGGCCTTGGTTGCAACGCTTGCGGAGATGTATGTCCAGGGCGTGTCGACCCGCAAGGTCAAGGCGATCACGGAAGAGCTGTGCGGTCATGCGTTCTCGGCTTCGTCGATCTCGGCCATCAACAAGCGCTTGGACGAGAGCCTGAAGGCGTTTGCCGAACGACCTCAGGAGCCGTTTCCTTACCTCATCCTCGATGCGCGCTACGAGAAGGTGCGTGAAGCCGGTGTTGTCATGAGCCAGGCGGTGCTGATCGCGGTCGGTATCGACTGGG